>JBDSCZ010000141.1:0-10858 GCA_039920865.1 Burkholderiaceae bacterium | reverse complement strand
CCAGGCCGGTCCAGTTGGCGTCCACGTAGGTGATGGCGCCGGTCGGGCAAGCGTCGGCGCAAGCCGGCTCACCGCCGCACAGGTCGCACTTCTGGACCTTGCCGGTTTCCTGCACATAATTGACGGTGCCGAACGGGCAAGCGATGGTGCATACCTTGCAACCGACACAGACATCTTCCAGTACTACTTTGGCACCGGTCGTCGCATCGAGCCTGATCGCATCGACCGGACAGGCGTGCAGGCACCATGCCTCGTCGCATTGGGTGCAGGTGTAGGGGACTTTTTTGCCGGTGTAATGGAACTCGAAAACCTTGATGCGCGACTGGGATGGGTTGAATACGCCATAATTATCATAGCTGCACGCCATCTCGCACTGCATGCAGCCGGTGCACTTATCGGGGTTGATATGTAAAGATTTTTGCATCGCCAGCTCCCAAAGGACGGAAAATTACAAAATTACTTCACCGATAACACTGCGCTTACGAGAATTTCTTGTCAATTGAATTGTGTGCTGCAGCGCACGAGGCTTAAGCGGGATCATGACTTGGAAAAATCGCGGCGGTTGCTGAGGGCTACCTGCGCCAGAAACGCCGCGTCATGCTCCTCAGATCATCAAGCACCGGGATCAAGGCCAATAGCATCAACAGCAGTGCCAGCGGAATGGTCGAAATGAAACCTACATGCTTGAATCCCAGCGCGCCGGTCACGCCACCGATAAAAAACATCAACAATATCGTGCCAAGCAGGCGCAGCTTGGGCGAATTCGCTTCCACATGCAACGTGTCACCGAGGTGGTGTGTCTTGTTCCAATAGAATTTTTTACCGAGCTCTATCCCAATGTCGGTCACCAGGCCGGTAACATGGGTAGTCCTGATTTCGGCATGCGAAAGCTTGGTAATGATCGCGTTTTGCAAGCCCATGATGAAGCACAACAGCATCACGGTGACCGGCACGAACAAGCCGGTACGCAGCGAAAGCGTACCGCCCATCAGGCCGAAACACAGCAGCAGTACGGCTTCCAGCATCAGCGGAAACGCATATTCGCTCTCCATATTCCGGTGCCGCGCCCAGTTGATCAGGATCGCAGAGCAGGCAGCGCCACAGATGAATGACAACAGCGCGCCCAGTCCGGCCAGCACCAGCCCGATGTTACCCAGCGCCAGATCATCGGTCATTAAAGAGACGATGCCAGTCATGTGCGATGTATATTGACCGACCGCAAAAAAACCGCCCGCATTGGTGGCGCCGGCAATGAATGCCAGTGAATAGCCGAGATGCCGGTTAGACGACGCGCTACGCTCCTTGCCCGTCAGTCGACGGAGATAAAAAATCGGCATCGGATTAACGCATCAGGCAAATACTAGGCTGCAAAAGAAGAATCATGATCGAGTTCTGCGCACATCAATATACTCACAACTGTATTTTCGTAAGCGCACGGAATACTTGCGTATAAATGACATTTATGGATTATACCCCATGAATTTCATGCTTTCAGCATCACGCTTTAGGCAAGGTCACGCCGACCTGGCCCTGATATTTTCCGTTGCGATCCTTATAGGAAGTCTCGCACACCTCGTCGCCCTCAAAAAACAATACCTGTGCGCAACCTTCGTTGGCATAAATCTTGGCTGGTAGCGGTGTGGTATTGGAAAATTCCAGCGTTACATACCCCTCCCATTCGGGCTCGAACGGCGTCACGTTGACGATGATGCCGCAACGCGCGTAAGTCGATTTGCCCAGGCAGATGGTCAATACGCTGCGTGGGATGCGGAAATATTCAATGGTGCGCGCCAAGGCGAACGAGTTGGGTGGGATGATGCAGACATCACTTTTGACATCGACGAAAGAATTTTCATCGAAATTCTTGGGATCCACTATGGTGCTGTTGATATTCGTGAAAATCTTGAATTCATTGGCACAGCGGATATCGTAGCCGTAGGAAGAAGTGCCGTAGGAGACAATCTTGTGGCCGTTTTGCTCACGTATCTGACCAGGCTCAAAAGGCTCGATCATGCGGTGCTGTTGCGCCATGCGGCGGATCCAGTTATCGGATTTAATGCTCATAATGGACGTGTGATGGGTCGATGTTAACTAAGGTGAATGAAAAGCTGCGAGCGCATGGTTCGCCGCGCGAATGCCAACCCATGATTTTACGCGATCAGTGCCGGATTTTTTTCTAATGCGATTAGAATCGCATGCTCTAACGCAAAAAACCGCCCGACTTCGCAGTACGGGCGGTTTGCTGCAGACGCGCTGTAAATTACTGTTGCGGTTGCGTCTGCTGCGGTGCAGCTTCGCCAGTCTCTGCCGCTGCGGCTTTCATCGACAGCTTCAAACGGCCCCGGTCATCGGTTTCTAGAACCTTGACCTTGACTTGCTGGCCTTCTTTCAGATAGTCGGCGACCGCATTGACGCGCTCGTTGGCGATCTGGCTGATGTGCAGCAAGCCATCCTTGCCAGGCATAACCTGAACAATCGCGCCGAAATCGAGCAATTTCAGGACTGTACCTTCGTAGATCTTGCCGACTTCGACTTCCGCCGTCAGTTCCATGATGCGGCGTTTGGCTTCCTGGCCGGCGCTGGCGTCAACCGATGCAATGGTCACAATGCCTTCGTCGCTGATGTCGATCTGGGTGCCGGTTTCTTCAGTCAGCGCACGGATTACCGCACCGCCCTTGCCGATTACGTCACGGATTTTTTCCGGATTGATCTTGACCGTGATCAGGCGCGGAGCAAAGTCGGACAGCTCGGTTTTGGTACCGTGCGGCACCGCTTCCTGCATCTTACCCAGGATATGAATGCGGCCTTCCTTGGCTTGCGCCAGCGCGACTTGCATGATTTCCCTGGTGATGCCCTGGATTTTGATATCCATTTGTAGCGCAGTGATGCCTTCTGCAGTGCCGGCCACCTTGAAGTCCATGTCGCCCAGGTGATCTTCATCACCCAGGATATCGGACAGCACAGCAAACTTATTGCCTTCCTTGATCAAGCCCATCGCGATGCCGGCCACGTGCGCCTTCATCGGCACGCCGGCATCCATCAGTGCCAGACAGCCGCCACAAACCGACGCCATTGAGGAGGAACCGTTGGACTCGGTGATTTCTGACACCAGACGCACCGAATAGCTGAAGTCTTCCGGCGCCGGCAAGGCTGCCAGCAAAGCACGCTTGGCCAGGCGGCCGTGGCCGATTTCACGCCGTTTCGGAGTACCGACGCGGCCAGTTTCGCCGGTGGCGAACGGAGGCATGTTGTAATGCAACATGAAGCGATCTGCGTACTCACCCATCAGGGCATCGATTTTTTGCTCGTCGCGGGCAGTGCCGAGCGTAGCAACCACCAAAGCCTGGGTTTCACCACGGGTAAATAAGGCAGAGCCGTGGGTACGCGGCAACACGCTGGTGCGGATCGAAATCGGCCGCACGGTACGTGTGTCGCGACCATCGATGCGCGGTTCGCCATCCAGAATCTGGGAGCGGACAATTTTAGCTTCGAGGTCGAACAGCATGTTGGAAACTTCAGACGCATCCGACACCGCTTCACCGCGGGCCGCAGCCTGCTCGGCCAAGGCAGCAGATACGCTGGCGGTCGCTTCTTTAAGCTTGGCAGTGCGTGCTTGCTTTTCCTTGATTTGATAAGCCGCGCGCAACAGCGGCTCCGCCACTGCGGTTACGGCCGCTATCAGCGACTCGTTCTTGGCAGCAGGTGCCCACTGCACTTCCGGTTTGCCGCCATCGCGTACCAGTTCGTGGATCGCGTCGATGACTGCCTTCATTTGATCATGGCCGTACATTACTGCGCCCAGCATGATTTCTTCCGACAATTGCTGCGCTTCGGATTCGACCATCAATACGGCCAGTTCGGTACCGGCAACCACCAGATTCATTTGGGAGTTAACCAGTTGCGAGGTGGTCGGGTTCAGTACGTACTGACCGTCGATGTAACCAACGCGGGCAGCGCCGACCGGGCCATTAAATGGCAGACCGGCCACGCTCAGTGCGGCGGAGGCGCCGATCATTGCTGCGATATCCGGATCGATTTCAGGATTCACCGACAGCACATGGATGATGATCTGCACTTCGTTGAGGTAACCCTCAGGGAACAGAGGGCGGATTGGACGATCGATCAGGCGCGAGGTCAATGTTTCTTTTTCCGAAGGGCGGCCTTCGCGCTTGAAAAACCCGCCGGGAATACGACCGGCAGCATAGGTTTTTTCAACATAATCAACGGTCAGTGGGAAAAAGTCCTGACCAGGTTTGGCATCTTTGCGAGCCACGACGGTTGCGAGCACAACGGTATCTTCTATCGATACCAGAACTGCACCAGAGGCTTGACGGGCGATTTCGCCGGTCTCGAGCGTGACTTGGTGTTGGCCGTACTGGAAGGTTTTAGTGACTTTATTAAACACAGAGAGTTCCTTTCTAATTGCCGACAGAATTTCAGGCGCTGTCGTTCACCTCACCGCAGATGACAAGTCAAAGTTGACCCGCCACCCTCTTGCTTTACAACGCAACGCACTGCAATACTAAATTGTTAAAAAACGAAATGCCCACGTCAGAGAACTGACGCAGGCATTTCGTTCCAAACAAATCGGCAGCAATAACGTTATCTGCTTTATTTGCGCAAACCGAGTTTTTGAATCAGGTCGCGATAACGGCTGACGTTCTTGCTCTTGAGATACGAGAGCAGGCTTTTGCGGCGGTTGACCATCATGATCAAACCACGGCGTGAATGGTGATCCTTGGCGTGTGCCTTAAAATGGCCATTAAGGTCATTGATGCGCGCTGTCAGCAACGCAACTTGCACTTCTGGGGAGCCGGTGTCGTTTTGGGCACGGGCATTGTCTGCGACGATGGCAGCTTTTGCGGATTTTTCAATAGTCATGATGAACCTTTAACATGCGATGCACAGAGTAATCAACCCTACGCACCGTGAACAAATAAATAAAAATCCGGTCTTAAATTAAACCAGACGGGCATTATATCGGAAATGCCAATCCTACTCAATTTTCCGGCTTCAAAGACTTGGCTCGCGAGGAAATCAAATGAAATACTTCACCAAATCAGCACTGCTGGCCTGCATTCTGCTCAGTCTGACCGGCTGTGCCAGCTTCGGCGCGCCGCCAGTCATACCGGGCCAAAGCGAAGCTGAAGTCATCAGTCTATTAGGGCAGCCCAGCGCGCGCTACCAGGACGGCGACGAAACCATCTTGGCGTATGTGCGCGGTCCGTGGGGGCAACAAACCTACATGGCACGACTGGACGCTGACAGGCATTTGAAATCCTATGAGCAAGTGCTGACCACGCAAAAATTCGCCACGGTAAAGATCGGCGGGACTAGCCAGCAAGACATTTTGCGCACGTTCGGCAAGCCTGCTGAAACTTCATATCTGTCACTGTCGGACTTGACGGTATGGACGTACCGCTACAAGGAAAATGGCGTATGGGATTCGATGATGCACGTCCATTTCGATCGCAATGGCATCGTGCGAAAAATGATGAACGGGCCCGATACCTGGCTGGAGCCGCGCGAGGAATTGCTTGGCCATCGCTTTTTCAGGCAGATGCGCTAAAAAACTATCGGCCCCGCGGATTAAATAATACCCTAATGGGTATTATTTAATCCGCAACAATCATATACGGGAAGCCTGTTATTTATAGGCATACCCCCATATAATTCAACTAACATCGGAACACAGGCTGACGCTTGCGGGCCCGTAAATCTTGCAACCGCAGAGAAAATCACAGCTGCGGATTGAGTTTTTCCGACTTCGATTGCAGTTTGTTCAACGCCGACAGATAGGCTTTGGCAGATGCCACCACGATATCCGGGTCAGCACCGATACCATTGACGATACGCCCCGCTTTGGACAGGCGCATCGTTACTTCGCCTTGTGCCTGGGTACCGGTAGTAATCGCATTGACGGAAAACAACAGCAGTTCGGCGCCGCTGCGGGTAATCGATTCGATAGCATTTACAGTGGCATCCACCGGACCATTGCCCTGCCCTTCGCAAACGGCCTCCTTGCCATCGATCGAGAATACGACTTTGGCCGCTGGGCGCTCGCCGGTTTCCGAATGCTGAGACAACGCAACGAACCGGTAGCATTCCTTATCGTGCGATTGCTGCTCGTCCGACACCAGGGAAATAATATCTTCGTCGAATATATCGGATTTACGGTCAGCCAGTTCCTTGAAGCGCGCGAATGCCGCATTGACTTCCGCTTCGGAATCGAGGCTGATGCCCAGATCGTCCAGGCGCTGCTTGAATGCATTACGCCCGGACAATTTCCCAAGAACAATCTTGTTGGCCGATAGGCCGACATCTTCGGCACGCATGATTTCATAGGTATCGCGGGCCTTCAAGACACCATCCTGATGGATGCCGGATGCGTGGGCAAACGCATTGGCGCCGACAATCGCCTTATTCGGCTGCACCGCGAAACCGGTGATTTGTGACACCAACTTGGAAGCCGACATAATTTGGGTAGCGTCTATACCCACTTCGAAATTGAAGTAATCCTTGCGGGTGCGCAGCGCCATCACGACTTCTTCCAGCGCCGTGTTGCCGGCGCGCTCACCCAAGCCGTTGATCGTGCATTCGATCTGCCGCGCACCGCCTATCATGACCCCGGCCAGCGAGTTGGCAACCGCCATCCCCAGGTCGTTATGGCAATGCACCGACCAGATTGCCTTATCCGAATTCGGAATCCGTTCCCGCACATTTTTCAGCATGTTGCCGTACAACTCGGGCACGCCGTAGCCGACCGTATCGGCGAAGTTGATGGTAGTGGCGCCTTCGGCAATCACCGCCTCCAGTATCCGGCACAAAAAATCCACGTCGGAACGACTGGCATCTTCGGGACTGAATTCAACGTCGTCGGTGAATTGCCGCGCAAAACGCACAGACTGTTTGGCTTGCTCATACACCTGGTCCGGCGTCATGCGCAACTTTTTTTCCATGTGCAACGGTGAGGTTGCGATGAAGGTGTGAATGCGTTTGCGCTCGGCCGGCGCCAGCGCTTCTGCTGCGCGCGCGATATCGCGATCGTTTGCGCGCGACAACGAACACACGATGGAATCCTTGACGATGCCGGAGATCGCCTTGATCGATTCAAAGTCACCCTGGGATGCTGCAGCAAAACCGGCTTCGATGACATCGACGCGCATGCGCTCCAGTTGCTTGGCGATGCGGATCTTTTCGTCTTTGGTCATCGAGGCGCCCGGCGACTGCTCGCCATCGCGCAAGGTGGTGTCGAAGATGATGATTTTTTCTGCTGCGGCCATGCTGTGCTCCTGATTAAGACGCAAGACTTCTATTTGATATTGACATCATCTTCGGGCGATTCCGTTTTGGTCTGGATGATACTGACCGGCTTGCCCTTGAACAAACGCCAGAAATACAGCGCATACCCGGACAAGCCATACAGGACGAACAAGCCGAACAACACCTTGGGCGGATCGCTCGATACCGCAACGTAGGCCAGCACGATCAGCAAAGGCGCAATGAAAGGCACGGATTTCCGGTAGTTGATATCCTTGAAACTGTAAAAAGGCACGTTCGTGACCATCGTCAGGCCGGCTGACAACGTAATGATCCAGGCAAACCAGGTTAAATCGGCACCGGCAAAACGCAAGTCGTCCATCAGCCAGACAAAGCCCGCTACCAGAGCCGCCGCCGCAGGGCTCGGCAAACCCTGGAAATAGCGTTTGTCGACCACAGTGATATTGGTATTGAAGCGCGCCAAGCGCAAGGCGGCCCCGGCACAATAGACGAAAGCGGCCAGCCAGCCGAGTTTCCCCATGCCGCGCAATGACCATTCGTATACCACCAGCGCGGGCGCAGCGCCAAACGACACCATGTCGGACAAACTGTCGTACTGTGCACCGAATTCGCTCTCGGTATGGGTCAGGCGCGCGACCCGGCCATCCAGACTGTCGAGCACCATCGCGGCAAAAATGGCAATCGACGCATGGTCGAATTTCAGGTTCATCGCCATCACGATGGCGTAAAACCCGCAAAACAGTGCAGCGGTTGTGACCGCATTGGGCAGCAGATAAATGCCGCGACGCGGCAAACGGCGCACGGCCATACCCTCGTCATCCAGTGGCCGTGCGTGCAATAATTTCCTTTGTGCACGAAGCGCCCGTGACGACAGGTTGCTGTTGCTTTTCGCTTTACGACGATTAAAAATTGTCATGCAGTTCCATTCCGGTGATGCCCGATTGCTGTAAAAATCAAAATTCAGCCAAGATCGTTTCGGTAGCCGATACCTTGTCGCCTACGACAACTTTAGGGTTTGCGGTCAGTGGCAGGTAGACATCCACGCGCGAACCGAAACGGATAAATCCATAGCGTTCACCGCGTTTCATATTGTCACCCGTTTTGACATAGCACAGGATCCGGCGCGCTATCAACCCGGCCACCTGCACACAGGTAACGGTTTGACCATTCAAGGCTGTGATCGTTAGCGCATTGCGCTCATTTTCAATCGAAGCTTTGTCAAGATCGGCATTGACAAACTTACCAGGGAAATATTGTACATTCTCAATCCGTCCATCGACCGGCGCCCGATTCGAGTGGACATTGAACACATTCATAAAGACACTGATTTTAAGCGCTTCGCGGTTTGTGTACGGATCATGCGCTTTCCCCACCACAACAATTCGGCCATCGGCGGGAGACAATACGGCATTCGGCTGTTGCGGTATCACTCGTGCAGGATCGCGAAAAAATTGCAGTACGAACAAAGCAATAATCCAGAACGGGAGCGAAATTACCATTGAGTAGGTGCTAACGACAATGGCAATTACAAAGGCAATCGCCAAAAAAGGCCAACCTTCGCGTGCGATGATCGGATGGGGATAATTATTCAAATAATGACTCCGGTGGCGAGGCTTTTCGCCTCGTGTTGTAATTCGATTTTAAAATTGGCCGGTGACGGTACAAGTAGTATTTGGCATACCCGCATGTCACTTGGGACTTCGGATATTAGTGCGATACTCATAATAAATATGGACATGAATTAGCGCATATTCTGGCCGGCAAGTATAACGTCAATTCCTTACGACGGCGTTTGTCGAAGTACTGGGTGCTACTTCTCAACTGCTGCGAGCATGCACTTTTACTGCTCGGCCTGCCGCATGAGTTGTTTTTCGAGCGCTTTGGCTTGTCCAAGAGCCTTGATCTGCTCCATGACCGGATTATTTTCCGGTGGCACCTCGGGTACAGGATGCCAAGTCGCACAGCATCAACAGCCGCGCGACTTTGCGCCGTATCATTTGAACCGTATGCGCGCCACCACCCGGGTAGACAGAGTACTTTCACCAGGCTCGAAACTGGCCTCAGCCACCTGCGCATCTCCTCTGGCTGACTTCTCCATCATTGACGCTGCCATATAAGGTCTTCCGGGAATATCATTGCCGTCAAAATCGACCGTCTCGATGACGGCGTCCGCCATATTGCGTTCCATCGCATTGGCGATCACCCGCACCCGCGTCATCAGATTCTGATAAGCATCAGCAATACGGGCCGCATCGAGGCGCTTGCTCAAGGCATCGGACAGACCGAATGTGATTCCATTGAGCGCCAGAATATTTTGCGCCGCTGCTACGGTGGTGGGTAATTTTTGCAGATTCTCGGTTTTCATTTCCAGATATTGCCCGACCCGCCAGCCGGTCAACTGGCGCTCGCGCGCAACACTGCCATTCTGCGGCTCCGCATAGACCGGGTAAGTGGTGTAATTACGTGAAGCCAGGGTTGCCTGCGGATCTTCTTTCTTCAGCATATCCACGCCCTGCTTCATTTTTTGGTTGACCCTGGAAGCAGCCGCCGCCTTATCCTTGTCCTGCTCTTCGATAAAAAACAGGGCGCGTGCTTCATTATTTTCAGCGCGGACTTCCCCCGCAGCAGAAACGGTTACCAGAGTGCCGGTAGAGGCAACTGGCGCAGCCATCGCCCCGCCAGAGATTGCAAACAATAATGATGCAGCAGTACAGATTTTTTTCATCGCACTCTCCAGACAAAAAGGGATGTACGTCGCCGCACACCCCTTTTTTATAAACAACAATATGGATGCAAGTAGTTCCTAGTTCTTGGTTTGATCAACCAGCTTGTTTTTGGCGATCCAAGGCATCATCGCGCGCAATTTACTGCCGACTTCCTCAATCTGATGCTCGGAAGTCAGGCGACGACGGGAAATCAGGGTCGGTGCGCCGGCCTTGTTTTCCAGGATGAAGCTCTTCGCGTATTCGCCGGTCTGGATGTCCTTGAGGCACTGACGCATGGCGTTCTTGGTGTCTTCGGTCACAATGCGCGGGCCAGTTACATATTCGCCATACTCGGCGTTGTTCGAAATCGAGTAATTCATGTTGGCGATGCCGCCTTCATAAATCAGATCAACAATCAATTTCAACTCGTGCAAGCACTCAAAATAAGCCATTTCCGGTGCGTAGCCTGCTTCTACCAGAGTCTCAAAACCAGCCTTGATCAGTTCGACAGTACCACCGCACAAAACAGCTTGTTCGCCGAACAGATCAGTTTCAGTTTCTTCACGGAAGTTGGTTTCGATGATGCCGGCACGACCGCCGCCATTGGCCATTGCATAGGACAGCGCGATGTCGCGAGCAACGCCGGATTTGTCTTGATAAACGGCAATCAGGTGCGGTACGCCGCCACCTTGGGCATACGTGCCACGCACTGTGTGACCCGGCGCTTTCGGCGCGATCATGATGACGTCCAGATCGGCGCGCGGCACGACTTGGCCGTAATGCACGTTAAAGCCGTGCGCGAAAGCCAATACCGCACCTTGCTGGGCATGTGGCGCGACGTTTTCATTGTAGACCTGAGCGATATTCTCGTC
>JBDSCZ010000140.1:0-4678 GCA_039920865.1 Burkholderiaceae bacterium | reverse complement strand
CAGTATGCTTTAAAGTCAAAAGCGTCTACAGGAAGGAACAACTCGGCTGGGCATTTCCAGCCGAGTGACTTTCTGGGTCTGGTGTTAAGTTTCCATGCGATGTCGTCAAGCTGCTGTTGTGAATGGACAGAGAGGTCAGATCCCTTTGGCAGATACTGACGCAGCAAGCCATTGGTGTTTTCGTTGCGGCCGCGTTCCCAGGGACTGTGCGGATGCGCGAAGTAGACTTTGATGCCGGTCTGTGCAGTCAGTTTCGCATGTTGTGCCATTTCACGTCCCTGATCGTAAGTGAGCGAACGGCGCATGTCCCCATCAAAACGCTGCAAGATGGTGCCGAAGCCTTCAGCGGTTGCCTGTGCGGTGCCGTTGTCGAGCTGAACCAGTGCGACATAGAGCGTTGTGCGCTCGACCAACGTGCCGATCTGAGAACGGTTACCCTGGCCCTTGATGTGATCACCTTCCCAATGTCCCGGCACCAGGCGTTCCGCAATGTCGGCCGGACGTTGATCAATGCTGGTCATATTGGGAATCTGTCCGCGGCGGTCGACGCCGCGTGTGCGTGGGCGGCGTTTGTTGTGGCCGAAGCGCAGCAACGCAATGGTATCGGTGCGCAACTCGCCCTTGGGCATCATGTAAATCGCTTGATAAATGGTTTCGTGGCACAGGCGGACGGGCTCGTTCATGCGCGCCAGTGTACCGGCTACCTGCTCTGGCGATAAACCTTGCTGCAAACCATCCGCAACTTTGTCCCACAGTGCATTGCCAACCACGAGCCGGCGCTTGACGCGCGGCACGACAGCCAGGGTTCGTGCGCGCAAGTGGGCACAACTGGAGGAATAGCCGCCTGCAATCGGGGGACGTCCGACTTGCCGGATGGCAGGAGGTGCCTTCCAGCCATTGCGTGCAAGTTCGCGTGAGATGCAAGAACGAGGACGATTCAAACCTGCTGCAATTGCAGCAGGTTTGAATCCAAGCTGGAGCTGCGTTTGAATCAACGCACGATCTTCCAGCGTGATGTGACGGTATTTTTTTTGCATGCAACATTCTTTCATAAAAAATGTTGCACTTAGAATTCGAGCGCGCCAAAGTAAAAATGAACAAATTCGAACGCTTATTCAAACCACGTTTTATGGCCTTGCTGCTGACCGCCTCGCTGGCTGGATGCGGCGGTGGAGCAGATAGTGGTTCTACGGCTGCAGGCGCTAGCACGTTAGCGCGTGCTAACGTTGTTCAGGGCGCGCCCGTCATCTTGAATACGAGCCCAAGCAACAATGCCACAAACGTCCCGACCAGCACCCATAGCAGCAACAATCTGGTGAGCGGCACCGTAGTCAGTGCAAGTTTCAGCCAGCCGATGGATCCGGCAACGATCAACTCATCCCCGGCCGGAACGCTGCTGACATTCACGCTCAAGGAGTTAAACGGAAACAACGTACCCGGCAGCGTCTCGATGAATGCCGCAAATACGGTCGCAAGCTTCACCCCAAGCGCGTCCGCTCTGAACCCGAATACCAGTTATACCGCCACGATGAGCACTGCGGCCAAGAGCGCCGGTTGCATTGCAATCGACAACCCGGTGGTATGGAGCTTTACGACCAGGATCATCCCGTTTGCCGCCCAAGCCCCGGTAAGCCTTGGAGCTGCCGGCACTTTCGCGATTCTGAGCAAGACCGGGATCACCGACGTTTATGCCTCGGCCATTGTCGGGGATGTTGGAACCAGCCCCATTACTGGCGCGGCGCTGCTTCTCACATGCGGGGAAGTTACAGGGAAAATTTTCGTTGTCGACGCGTCTGGTCCTCTTCCTTGCGCGCTGAATGATGCCACCACCCTGACTGTGGCGGTGAGCGACATGGAAACCGCATACAGCGATGCCGCGGGACGCACACTGCCCGATTTTACTGAACTGGGCGCCGGTGAGATTGGCGGACTGACCCTGGTTCCCGGCCTCTACAAATGGGGTACCGATGTCCTGATCAGCACCGACGTTACCCTCTCGGGTGGCCCGAACGATGTCTGGAACTTCCAGGTGGCGGGAAAGCTGAAGCAGGCCAACGCTACGCGGGTGACCCTGGCCGGCGGCGCACTGGCCAAGAACATCTTCTGGCAAGTCGCTGACAATGTGTCGATTGGAACGACCGCGCACTTTGAAGGCGTTGCGCTAGGCAAGACACTGGTCGCCGCGAAGACTGGCGCATCGGCGAACGGCAGACTGTACGCACAAACCGCGGTCATTCTCCAAATGAACGCGATCACACAACCCGCCCCATAAGGTCAGAAGTCGATTACACCGTGGCGGCTGATGTTGAGACATCACCATCGTCGCCGTCACGGTGTTTCTAGATCGCCATCAGGCACACCATGCACTCGATCGGCATCCTGACATCCTGGCAATAAAGCATTTTTGCCACAGATCGTATCCAGCAGACACGCGTTTGTTATCGGTTTTTTCTTCCATTATTGCTTTATGCGCTTGTCACTTTTACTGAATTAATCAGTATTGGTCGAATTACGCTGATCAGATTATGGCCGCATTGAGCGCCGATGCGGCGCGCTACCTATATTGCTATTCCGATCAGTAAAAAACTTCTGCACCGTTGTATTTTGCGGAATACCTATATTTCTCCCGGTTAATTTTTAAAAAAAGCTATAGTATTGACAAATATCAATACTACCTTGACAAAATGATATTATCCAGGTTTGCGCTGCTTACGCGACACTTAGGCAACCGCGAAATCTGGATACCGCGTATCAGGGGCAGCGCCCGTAAGGGTTCGGCCACTATTCGCCCTTGCGGGCTCCCATGAAGAAGAGAGAATGAAAATGAATAGATTCGAACGCTTATCCACACCACGGACGTGGTTGATGGCATTGCTGTTGCCCGCTTTTATGGCCGGATGCGGCGGTGGCGATGGTAGCGGGTCTTCAGCAGGGACAAGCACAAGCTTAATGGCGATGACTGCCGTTGTCACAAGCACCCCAACGGTGACGCAAACGAACCCCAATAACGGCGCCACCCATGTAGCGACCAGCACCCATGGCAGCGACAACCTGGTGACCGGCACCGTAGTAACGGCCACCTTCAGCGAGCCGATGAATCCGGGAACGATCATCTCCTCCCCGGCCGGAACGCTGACTACGTTCACGCTCAAGGAAACTACCGGCAACAACGTCCCCGGCACCGTCACACTGAATGCCGCCAACACGGTGGCCATCTTTACGCCCACCGGGCCCGCGCTGATGCCCAATACCAGCTACACCGCCACGGTAACCACGGCGGCCAAGAGCGCAGGCGGCGTTGCAATGGCCAATCCCATTGCATGGAACTTTACGACTAATGCCATCGCATTTACCGCGCATGCGCCGGTCGACCTCGGAGCCGCCGGTACCTTCGCGATTCTGAGCAAAACCGGGATCACCGACGTGTATGCTTCTGCCATTACTGGAGATATTGGAACGAGCCCTATCACTGGTGCCGCTCTTCTTCTTACATGCGGGGAAGTGACAGGGAAAATCTACGTCGTCGATGCAGCCGGCCCGCTTCCGTGCGCGATCAATGACGCCACCACGCTGACGGCGGCGGTGGGCAGCATGGGAACTGCGTACACCAACGCAGCCGGACGCACCACGCCCGATTTTACTGAATTGGGCGCTGGCGAGATTGGCGGACTCACCTTGGCTCCCGGCCTCTACAAATGGGGCACCGATCTCTTGATTAGCACCGACGTCACTCTCTCGGGTGGCCCGAACGACGTCTGGATCTTCCAGGTGGCGGGAAAGCTGAACCAGGCTAACGCCAAGCAAGTGACCCTGGCCGGCGGCGCACTGGCCAAGAACATCTTCTGGCAGGTCGCTGACGATGTGACCATTGGAACGACTGCGCATTTTGAAGGCGTCGTGCTGGCTAAAAAGCTGGTCGCCGTGAATACGGGCGCGTCAATGAACGGCAGACTGTTGGCACAAACTGCCGTCACTCTGCAGCAAAACGCGGTTACACAACCCGCTCCATAAAGACGCAGGGAACAGCATGACCGGGACCAGGAAGACGGCAAGCGATGTCTTCCCGGATTTCGGCATCTTCTCCATTCCGCCGGAGTTGCGCCGTCATGACGTTCCTGCAGCGCCATCTGGCGCACTTCTACCCTTAACAAACAGACATGCCGCCGCGATTTGGGTGGCATGTCTGTTTGTCGGGCGACTGTGATACGAAGTCGATTTAACGTTTTGATCATCCGCTTGGTCGATATTCTTTTCATGCGGATCATAAATTTGCTATCGTTCGCTTTCGGTCGGAGTGATTGAACGAAGACGCCAATCAACTTGGTTGTCAAATTCGAAAGTCTCCGGAAACTTGATTGCGCAACAATCCAGTGCGTAATCAGTATTAAAACTGCATGTAATTTTGCCGGCAGTTGAAATAGTCCACTTACCAAGAGGGCATCAATGAAACTGAAGCATCTAGTGGCCATCATCGGTCTGTCATTTGCGGTATCGGTCCAGGCCGCCGACATGAAGGAATTGCGGGTCGGCCAGGATCCAACCTACGAGCCGTTCGAATACAAGACGCCGGACGGCAAGCTGGTGGGTTTTGAAGTCGACATCGCCAATGCGCTGTGCGCCGAAATGAAAATGAAATGCGTGTTTTTCGACCAGTCGTGGGAAGGCATCATTCCCTCGC
>JBDSCZ010000139.1:0-30271 GCA_039920865.1 Burkholderiaceae bacterium | reverse complement strand
TTTTCAACGCCGTCCTTGTCGGTGTATTTGCGCGTGCGCAGGCTGCCTTCGATATACACTTGCGAACCTTTTTTCAGATATTGGCCGGCGATCTCAGCCAGTTTTCCGAAAAAAGTGATCCGATGCCATTCGGTGGTTTCTTTCTTTTCACCGGTGGATTTGTCTTTCCAGCTGTCGGTGGTCGCTACCGCGATGGTGGTCATCGCATCGCCGCTAGGCATGTAACGGGTTTCCGGGTCACGTCCGAGGTTGCCGACGATGATGACTTTATTGACTGATGCCATGGTTTTCTCCTGATTTCCTGTGTTTAGTTCTAGGCAACGGCAGCCTGAGGCTTGCTGCGGCGCGGTAAATTTTGCATGTTGGATGCGATTATAAGCCAGCCCAGCGTCAGCACAGCGCCGAGGATGAAGACCGAATTCGGGCCTGCGTGCTGCTTTAGCCAGCCGCCCAATGCACCGCCGCAAAATAATCCCAGCGCCTGCAAGGTGTTGTATACGCCCAGCGCAGCGCCTTTGGCGGCCGGCGGCGCGATGCGCGAGACCAGCGACGGCAAGCTGGCTTCCATGATGTTGAAGGCGATGAAGAACGCGAACAGCAGTCCGATCAGGGCCGTCGGCTGGGTCAGGAACTGCCACATGCCAAGCTGCACGCACAGCAGTAGCGCAATCGCACCGACGAAGACCTGCTTCATCTTGCCCTTTTTTTCACCGATGAAGATCGGCGGCAGCATCACGATGAAGGAAGCCAGCACCACCGGCAGATAGATTTTCCAGTGTTCTGCCACCGGCAAGTTCGCATATTTCACCAGCGCCGACGGCACCACCACGAACATCGCCATCTGCATCAAATGCAATGCAAACACTCCGTAATTCAGGCGCATCAGTTCACTGTTGCGCAACACCACGGAAAACGGCACGCGCTTGGCTGGCAATGCCGGTGCGGCAGGCACCAGATACAGCACGACCAGAATCGCTAGCACCGACAAGATGCCGGTCAACGCAAAAATCCCGCCCATGCCCACCATCTTGTATAGCAGCGGCGCAGCCACCAGCGAAACGGCGAAGGTCAGGCCGATCGAAGCGCCGACCATCGCCATCGCCTTGGTGCGGTGCTCTTCGCGGGTCGAGTCGGCGATGAAGGCGGTCACCGCGGCGGAAATCGCGCCGGCGCCCTGCACCGCCCGGCCAATGATCATCCATAGCATGTTGTCGGCGCCGGCGGCAATGAAGGAGCCCAGCGCGAACAGGATCAGGCCGATGATGATGACCGGCTTGCGGCCGTATTTGTCGGATGCGGCACCGAACGGAATTTGCCCGAACGATTGGGTCAGGCCGTAAATCCCCATCGCCAGGCCGACCAGGAAAGCGCTGTCGCCGCCGGGCAGGGTTTTGGCATGGATAGCAAAAACCGGCAAAATCAGGAACAGGCCCAGCATGCGCAAGGCGAAAATCGATGCCAGCGAAGCGGTGGAGCGGATTTCGCCGCGCGTCATGGCGGCGGACAAGGTGTTGGGTGTATTGGTGGTCATGGACAATAGTGACAATATGAAAGACGAGGCGGGTTTTACAGCGGCTTTTAAAAAAAGCTATAGTATCAGGTTGATTGCCCGGCCCTGCTTGCGCAGACTTGGGTTTGCAGCATTTAAGAACTCCCCAACAGATGTACCCATCTTCATCAAGGTGAAAACAATGTCCCAAAAAAACACCAAAGGCACGAAAATGGCTATCCGCTTTCGCAGGCTGGGTTAGCGGCTTCATCGCGTAACCCAGCTTTTGCGAAGAAGGATGCTGGGTTACGCTATTGCCAACCCAGTCTGCTATGCCATAGTATATTTAACTGATGCAATTAAACTATGCGGGAAATTCGGTAAAAATGACGATACTCCTGATTTTCATGAAAATAGTCGGATTCTGATCCCGGCCCGAGTCTTGCGTGGGCAGTGCATGACCAGATACCCAAGACAAGCTCAGCCGCAGATGACCCAACAAAAACCAGCCGTACCCGTTGCTTTCAGGGATCGGGATCAATGCCGTCGCATCTCTTCGCCGTAAGCCCAAGAATCAAAAAACTACCGCAGAAAGCTGTACATGGAACAAATCCGCATTCGGGGTGCGCGCACGCACAACCTCAAGAACATCAATCTGGACTTGCCGCGCAACAAGCTGGTCGTGATTACCGGCCTGTCCGGCTCCGGCAAGTCGTCGCTGGCCTTCGATACGCTGTATGCGGAAGGCCAGCGGCGCTATGTCGAATCGCTGTCGGCCTATGCGCGCCAGTTCCTGCAATTGATGGAAAAACCGGATGTGGATCTGATCGAGGGCTTGTCGCCGGCAATCTCGATCGAACAGAAGGCAACGTCGCACAACCCGCGCTCGACCGTCGGCACCGTCACCGAAATCCACGATTACCTGCGGCTGCTGTATGCGCGCGTCGGCACGCCCTACTGCCCGGATCATCCGGAACACCCGCTGGCCGCGCAATCGGTGTCGCAGATGGTCGATGCGGTGCTGGCGATGCCGGAAGACAGCAAGCTGATGATCCTGGCGCCGGTGGTGGCGAATCGCAAGGGCGAGCATGTCGACCTGTTCGAGCAGATGCAGGCCCAGGGCTTCGTGCGGTTCCGGATCCAGAGCGGCACCGGAGAGGCAAAGATTTATGAAATCGACGACGTGCCGAAGCTGAAGAAAACGGAGAAGCATACGATCGACGTGGTGGTCGACCGCGTCAAGGTGAAGGACGAAATCAAGCAACGGCTGGCGGAATCGTTCGAGACTTGCCTGCGGCTGGCCAACGGCCGTGCGATCGCGATGGAAATGGACAGCGGCGCCGAACAGGTATTCTCCAGCAAGTTCGCCTGCCAGCAATGCGGCTATTCGCTGCAGGAACTGGAGCCGCGCCTGTTCTCGTTCAACAACCCGATGGGCGCCTGCCCGGAGTGCGACGGCCTCGGGCATATCGAATTCTTCGACCCGAAACGCATCGTCGCCTTCCCGAACCTGTCGCTGGCTTCCGGTGCGGTGAAAGGCTGGGACCGGCGCAACCAGTTCTACTTCCAGATGCTGACCAGCCTGGCCGATTTCTACGGCTTCGCGCTCGATATGCCGTTCGAGCAATTGACGCCGGAAGCGCAGCAGATGGTGCTGTACGGCTCCGGCAAGGACAAGATCCCGTTCGCCTACCTGAACGAGCGCGGCAAGAGCGTGGTCCGCGAACACAGCTTCGAAGGCGTGGTCACCAATCTGCAACGGCGCTACCGCGAAACCGATTCGATGGCGGTCAAGGAAGAACTGGCCAAATTCATCAACGAGAAGCAATGCCCATCCTGCCATGGCGCGCGGCTGCGGATCGAGGCGCGCTTCGTCAAGGTCGGCAACGGCGCCCAGGAACGTGCGATCTATGAAATTGCCGGGATGCCGCTGCGCAAGACGCTGGCGTTTTTCGAGCAACTGGAGCTGCATGGCGCGAAGAAGGAAATCGCCGACCGGGTCGTCAAGGAAATCATTTCGCGCCTGACTTTCCTCAATAACGTCGGGCTCGATTACCTGTCGCTCGACCGCAGCGCCGATACCCTGTCCGGCGGCGAAGCGCAACGGATCCGCCTTGCCTCCCAGATCGGCTCCGGCCTGACTGGCGTGATGTATGTGCTGGACGAGCCGTCGATCGGCCTGCACCAGCGCGACAACGACCGCCTGATCGAAACCCTGCGCCACCTGCGCGACATCGGCAACAGCGTGCTGGTGGTCGAGCACGACGAAGACGCGATCCGCACCGCCGACTGGGTGGTCGACATGGGCATCGGCGCCGGCGTGCATGGCGGCGAAGTGATCGCGCAAGGCACGCTGGAAGACATTCTGAAAAGCGAAAAATCGCTGACCGCGCAGTACCTGAACGGCACCCTGAGAATCGCCACGCCAGCCAAACGCACCGCCTTCAACCTCGACCGGCAACTGATCATCGCCGGCGCGTCCGGCAACAACTTGCAAAACGTCGCGCTGCATCTGCCGGTGGGCCTGCTGACTTGCGTCACCGGCGTTTCCGGCTCCGGCAAATCGACGCTGGTCAACGACACGCTGTATCTGGCCGCCGCGCGCCACCTATACGGCGCGCATGCGGAACCGGCGACGCACGAATCGATTGCGGGGCTGGAACATTTCGACAAGGTGATCTCGGTCGACCAGGCCCCGATCGGGCGCACGCCGCGCTCAAATCCGGCCACCTACACCGGCCTGTTTACGCCAATCCGCGACTTGTTTTCGACCGTGACCATGGCCAAGGAGCGCGGCTACAGCGCCGGACGGTTCTCGTTCAACGTCAAGGGCGGGCGCTGCGAAGCCTGCCAGGGCGACGGCGTGATCAAGGTCGAGATGCACTTTTTACCGGACGTCTATGTGCCGTGCGACGTCTGCCACGGCAAGCGCTACAACCGCGAAACGCTGGAAGTGCAGTACAAGGGCAAGAACATCACTGAAGTGCTGGCCATGACGGTCGAGGCCGCGCACGAATTCTTCAAGCCGGTACCAGTCATTGCGCGCAAGCTGCACACCCTGCTCGATGTCGGGCTCGGCTACATCCGGCTCGGCCAAAGCGCGACCACCCTGTCCGGCGGCGAAGCGCAGCGCGTCAAGCTGTCGCTGGAACTGTCGAAACGCGACACCGGCCGCACGCTATACATCCTGGACGAACCGACCACCGGCCTGCACTTCCACGACATCGATCTATTATTGAAAGTGATCCACCGGCTGCGCGACCAGGGCAACACGGTGGTCATCATCGAGCACAACCTGGACGTCATCAAGACGGCCGACTGGATCGTCGACCTGGGACCGGAAGGCGGCGCCGGCGGCGGGCAGATCATTGCCACCGGCACGCCGGAAGACGTGGCCGTCAATCCGGCCAGCGTGACGGGCAAGTACCTGGGGCCACTGCTGCAGCGGTAGTTAGCGGTCTCATAAGCGGGCTTGATTGCAGGCTAAAGCGACAGAAAAATTTTGGACGGAAACGCACTACGCCTTTCCGTCTAAAATTTTAAAACACAACAGTGCAAGTTTTGCATGGAGTATGCAACAAAACACCTGCTTTACCGCACGCATTTATTGCGACACAATATAATACATTATGCAGTATATTTAACGCCCTGAAATTACTGGCTCTGCATCAGCCGCAGGCAAAGCCCGTAACTCAGCATTACTCGGCAGCACATAGCGCCGCACAATGACTTCCATTGAAATCGCATCTTTTGATTTCAGACATCGCGCTTCACGTCTACCCTGAAATCCTGCGCCTAGTCTATTCGGGCCAAAAGCAGCAAATACTTGCCCGCCCATCCAGTACCGCCAGCAGGCGGCACTGAACTGGATTAGAACTCTTCCCATTCCTCTTTGTTCGTGCCTGACCGCGCATCCGCGACTTTTCTGACCAATGCGCTACTGCCTGTAGAGATTCTGACTGGACTCGGTTGCTTGCGAAGCGCGCTGAAGCTGGATTGCGTGGGTGCTTCGCGTTGCCGTGTGGCGAGCGGCGCAGCTCCGTTCGACTGGATGCCATCGAGCTTGAACACGCTGACCACTTGCGCCAGATTGCCGGCCTGTTCTTGCAGCGACTCGGCGGCTGCAGCAGCTTCTTCAACCAGCGCTGCGTTTTGCTGCGTCACCTGGTCCATCTGCGTGATGGCCTGGTTGATCTGCTCTATGCCCAAAGTCTGCTCCTGGCTGGCGGCCGCGATCTCGGCCATGATGTCGGTCACACGCTTGACGCTGTCGACGATCTCGCCCATGGTCTTACCCGCTTCTGCGACCTGCCGGCCGCCTTCCTCTACCTTGTCGACTGAGTCGCCAATCAGGGTCTTGATTTCCTTTGCAGCCGCGGCCGAGCGTTGCGCCAGGTTTCTGACTTCAGCAGCAACCACGGCAAAGCCGCGTCCCTGCTCGCCGGCACGGGCCGCTTCGACGGCTGCGTTCAAGGCTAGGATGTTGGTCTGAAAGGCAATGCCGTCGATCACACCAATGATGTCTACGATCTTCCTGGACGCGGCATTGATCGCGCCCATTGTGTCGACCACTTGGGAAACGACGCTGCCGCCTTCGATGGCCACGTCCGATGCCGATACCGCGAGTGCGTTCGCTTGCCGCGCATTGTCGGCGTTTTGCTTGACGGTGGAGGTCAATTCTTCCATTGAGGACGCGGTTTCCTCGAGGGCACTAGCTTGCTCTTCGGTACGTGA
This sequence comes from Burkholderiaceae bacterium, assembly GCA_039920865.1. Taxonomy (GTDB): domain Bacteria; phylum Pseudomonadota; class Gammaproteobacteria; order Burkholderiales; family Burkholderiaceae_D; genus AVCC01. The sequence continues at coordinate 24,048 of JBDSCZ010000139.1, read as the reverse complement.
AGACAAGTCAAGGTTACCGGCTGCGATTTGTCTGGAGGCTGTGGCGATGGCATCAGTACCTGCATGCACCTGACCAACAATGCTGGACAGGCTGCCACGCATAGTCTTGATTGCGAAGAGCAGGCTCGACTGATCTTTTGGTCTGGTGTTGATCTGGACCGCCAGATCGCCTTGCGCGATGCGCACAGCGATGCTCGTCGCATAATCGGGCTCTCCGCCGAGTTGTTTCATTACGCTTTGGGTCAGCCACATGGCGATCCCGGCGCCGAACACGATCGCCAAGGACGCCAGCGCGAGACTTGTCACCAACATCTGCCGCGTGAAACCCATCATATCCGCCTTGGTCTTCACTACATCGGCATTCTTGATTTTGATGATTTCCTTCAACCGTGCGCGCATTTCGCGCCAGACGGGTGTTTCTTCCGCGTTCAGCATTTCGATTGCGCTCTGTTGGCTTTCATTCGCAAGTACAGTAATTTTGGTTTGGATCTGTGTCTGCCGCTCGCGCAAGACACCAATTTCCTGCAATGTCTTCAAAAGCGACGCATTGGATTCAACCAAACGCAACGCGGTTTGCTGTGTTGCCTTGAACTCGATGCTCGCAGCATCCAGGTTTTCGTAACTTTTCTTTTTTTTCGGATCCAGCACGATGTTACGTAGCGCCTGTCCCATTTGCAGTCCTTGCGCATACAAAGTGGTTCCAGCTTGAAGCAACGCCTGATCCTGCTCCAGAAAGGTCTCGAATTTATTATTCGCGTTTTGCATTCCCACCAATGCAACGCCAAGCGCCAGCATGAAGAAAGAAAATACAAGTGCCATACATACGATCATTTTTATTCTAAGTTTCATGTCACTATCTTTCTTAAGAGTCTCACAAAGATTTCTTCGGCCACACTTCGAAATACGAATCAAATTGCCGATTTCTCGATAAGCGTCATTTCAGCACGCGACATCAAATTTTCGTTATCGGCAAGGATCAGCATGCGATTATCCAGCGCGCCCGGGCCGATCAGATAGTTAGTATCGAGTACAGCACCCTTTTCGGGCGTCAGTTTGTTTGCTCTGCACTCACATTCAGCGAGATAACATCGACACGCTGTCGACCACCAGATTCATCGTGCGTCCCGTGATGTTGAGAATGAGCACAAAAAAATCGGCAACTCTTCTTGTTACTGATATGAAACTATTGTACGAGATATGCATTTAGGACAAACACTATTTAAATAATTTCTCGTTTCCATTTGATGCTCATTATTGAACCGCAAATGGCGGCTAATCGCATTCTGCGGCTTCGTTGACAGCGGCAAGGCGCTTGACTTGTGCCGATTGCAATAGGTTCTGAAGTATGAAAGCCGCGCGTCCGTCACCAATCGCTGCCGACGAATACCCGCAGCACCACGCGCACGACGCTGATCACAGCGTGCTTCTGCGACTTGGCGCAGGGACCGCAGGTGCACCTTCACAAGCAAGGCGAGCGGCGTGCGCGCGGATACATCCAGTAGGTGCTGGGCGCCGTTTATTCAACCACTGCGCGCTTGATGCTGACGCCACCGCGTACCTGCCCCGGCATATAGCCGATCGCTTGGTCGTGCGGATATTCGGCGCCAAGGCGCGCCTTCACGCCGGCCGAAATTTGATCCGCGTTGCCGTGACAAGCTACGCATCCTTGCTGCATCACAATGGCTTTCATGTAGCGAAAATATTTACCGTTTGGTTCGGTGACAATTTCGGCGGTTTCCAGCGCTTCCGGCTTTTCGCCTTTGGCCAAACGTTCTTCGTATTGCATCAGCGTCTTTTGCTCCCATTGGTCCGCTGTGCCGAGTAGCGGGTTGCGCACTTTGAGGCTGACGCGCGTGAGCTTCCATCCGTTTTGACGCGAGATATCACCCGCCATCGCCGGCGCAATATCCTTGCAAACCTTGATCGCAGATTCCGGGCCGCCTTCTTTTATGGCGTTCATATTTGCAGCCATCAGCGCCTTGCTAAAAGGCATGACGGCAGCGCGACTTTCTGCCGTATATTGTTCCAGATCGTCAGCCTGTGCGGGAAGCACGGCCAATGCAATGAATGCGGAAAGAATGATGTGTTTTTGCATGATATTTGTTCAATTTGAAACGATGGCGGATCACGCTGCCGAGGCAGTTGCACACCGCGTTGCATGACCCGTTACACGCAGCGGAACGGCGCTGCCCCGTTATTGATTTTGATTTTTTTATACTGGCATGCGCTGCGCAACGTAGCATGTCAGATATGCCAATCCTTGATGGCCGCTGCCTTCGTCGAGCAGCGCTTCGCCATCGCCTGGCAACAGCACTTTGCTGCCGGGACGGAGCCGGAACGCCTGTTCACGCAAAAAGCTGTTCGGCTGCTTGCCGTATTTAAAATCCTTGGAGGCAAACTGTTGATTCCAGAAGGTCATGATGGGTCGCGCTTTCAAGAGATGATTCAGGTTGTCGAAATGCGGTTATCGACATCAATTCACCACCAAGCCGAAAGCCCTTGCCAGCATCAATAATGCGATCGCCAGGCTAAACCAGGCAAATGCCTGCTGCAGATGTGCGGGGTGAAGCTTGTTGGCGACCAGTCTCCCGGCCATCAGGGCCAACACTGCTCCGGCGCCGAATGGCAGCGCCACGCCCCAGGGCAATGACCCGTACCATGCCGCCGCAGAAACCCCGCTCAAGGAGACCAGCGCGATCACCGCCAGCGAAGTGACTTGAACGCTACGGATATCCAGGTCGGTGTAGCGCTTCAGCGCCGGGATGATGACAAAACCGCCGCCCACGCCGAGCAATCCGCTCAATACGCCGGAAACCAGGCCGGTGCCCGCCAACGCCCGGGCGCATGGACGGGTCCATGTCAGGCGCTGATCGGCGCTGTTCACATGGCACGGCACCGTTTCCGGATCCGGCGTTTCCGGTATTGCGAGTGCCGGACGTCGCAACATGCGCCACGCGGAATAGGCCAGCACCACGGCAAAAGCTGCCAGCAAAGGGCGATTCGGTAGCCGCTGCGCCATGAAAACCCCCAGCGGCGCCATCAACATCCCGACGCCCCCGATCAATCCCGCCGCACGATAACGCACGATGTGCTGGCGCAGTCCGAAGGCAGTGCCCACAGCGGCCGCCAAGCCTACTGCCACCAAGCCTGCCGGCGCAGCTTGTTGCACCGGCAGGTGCAGGCCAAACACCAGCAGCGGAATGGCCAGCACGCCGCCTCCGGCTCCGGTAAGCGCCATCACCAGCCCAACAATTGTGCCCAGTCCTACAGCAAGCATTGTGGCGTCCATGTTGAGGCTCAGAGCAGGTTGATCGGGAGTTTGAGGTAGCGCACGCCGTTGTCTTCCGGTGGCGGCAGCTTGCCTGCGCGCACGTTGACCTGTACCGCGGGCAGAATCAGGGTCGGCATCGCCAGCGTCTTGTCGCGGGCGGTGCGCATGCTGACGAACGCCGCTTCCGTGACGCCATCGTGGACATGGATATTCCTGGCGCGCTGCTCGGCCACGGTGCTGACCCACTGCGGTTCACGACCTTCCTCGGGCGGATAGTCGTGGCACAGATGGAGCCGCGTATCCGGCGCCAGCGCCAGTACTTTTTTGATCGAGCGATACAGCGTGGCCGCATCGCCGCCAGGAAAGTCGCAGCGGGCGCTGCCGTAATCGGGCATGAACAGCGTGTCGCCGACAAATGCATCGCTGCCGATCACATAGGTCAGGCAGGCCGGCGTGTGGCCGGGCGTATGCATCACGCGCACGGCGAGTCGACCAATCCTGAACTGTTCGCCATCGTCAAACAGGTGGTCGAAATCGGCGCCGTCGGTATCCATGTCGCTGGCGTTGAAAATCTTCTTGAACACGTGCTGGACCGCGAGGATATGCCGACCGATGCCGATTTTTCCGCCGAGTTTTTGCTGCAGATAAGGCGCAGCCGACAGGTGGTCGGCGTGGGCGTGAGTTTCCAGCAGCCAGTCCACCGTCAGCCCCGCCTGCCTGACATGTTCGATCACCCGCTCGGCGCTGGCGTGCGAGGTACGGCTCGACTTCGGATCGAAGTCGAGCACGCTGTCGATGATCGCCGCGCGCAGTGTGGCCGGATCGGACACTACGTGGGTGACCGTGCTGGTGTCGGGATCAAAGAACGACTGGATAGTGGGTGCATGCATGATGGGGCAGCTTCCGATAGTGGTATGTGCTTATTCGAAGGCTGGCAAACTTGGTTTTGTGACCGGTTTGCCGGCGCCGGCCCAGGCATCGAACCCGCCTGCGATCGACTTCACCTGCAGGTAGCCCATGTCATGCAGTGCACAGGCAGCCAGCGCTGCGCGTCCGCTGGTCTTGCAGTACAGCACGATTTTCAGGTCGCGCGAACCCAGCTCCGGGCTGTTGCTGAGTTTGAATTCGAGCATTCCGCGTGAGGCATGGATGGCGCCGGGAATGTGGCCGGCGGCGTATTCGTCCGCTTCGCGTACATCCAGCAAAACGTCGGCTGCGCGGATCGCTGGTTCGGCGTCATTCACGGAAATTTCCTGGATGCGGGTCTTGGCGGCAGTAACGAGATCATGTGCGGTTTTCATCGGTATCCTTGTATTAAGTGTGGGAGCCTGCCATGTGATTAGCGCGTTGATATTACATATCTTTATCCTGGAAAAACAATGTCCACGAAAGATACCAAAATCACAAAAAATTGAAGCAATTGTGTGCAGCGAAACAGTTGCCAGAATTGCCAATTCAGAGCGCAGGCACCACTCCAATTTACATGGCAGTATATTTATTACCGCAATAAATATATGCGGAAAATGCATTAAAAACGGTAATACTCCAAGCTTTAACGAATTAAAAATGGATCCGGCGTCAGCGCCGTTTCAGGCCTTGTTCGCGCCGAAATTCTCCGGCATCTGCACTGCCACCACTTCACCGCGTGCGGTGGCGATGCCGCCGACCAGCACCGTGGTTTCCACCACTACCTTGCGGCCCTTGATCTCCTTGATGCTGCCGCGAATTTCGAGCTCGCCGGAGATCGGCGTTGGCTTGAGATAATCCACGTGCAACGAGCCGGTGACGAACCGGAAAGCCGGCAGCGTGTCCATGTCCCGGCCTTCGGCACGGTACATCGCTGCGGCGGCGGTGCCGGTGCTGTGACAGTCGATCAGCGAAGCGATCAGGCCGCCATAGGTAAAGCCCGGCACGGCCGTGTGGTAAGGCTCGGGCGTGAATCGCGTGACGGTTTCATCGCCATCCCAGTTGGTCTTGATCTGGTGCCCGTGTGTGTTGAGCCGGCCGCAGCCGTAGCAATGCGCCAGGTTTTCGGGGTAATAGTCTTGAAAGGCTTTCATGGGTTCTCCGGGGTTGGGAATAATTTTTGACTGGCCTCAGTATGGATCGTTGGAGCCAGAAATGCGAGGATGCTACGTGTCACCTGGTCCAGGTTGTCAAACCCTGCATGCGTGCCGTTGCACTCGATCAGCAGTACGCTTGCCTTGCCACGAGATTGCCAGAGCTCGCGGGCATCAGCAACAGGCACCATAACGTCCTGCTTCCCATGCAGCAGTAAAACCTGGCAATTTGCATGGGCCAGGGTATTGATTGGGGCGATGTCGTCAAAGCGGGCGCTGATCACCCACTCGACGTAGCGGTTCACCAGCCAGCCCAGCGGCCAGTAGGGCACGTGGCGCGCCATTAGCCAGCGCCGCATGACCTGTTCCGGATGCGCAAAGGCCGACACGCTGACCACAGCCCTCAGGTCATGGCGACGCGAGGCAGACAACAGCACGGCGGCGCCACCGACCGAATGACCCAGCGCCATCAGGCACCCGGCGTTCACATCCTTTTGACTGGACAGCCAGTCCAGCGCGCTGTCCAGATCTTCGGCGAAGCGCGGCAGTGAACTGTAGTCGTCCCGGTCGCTGCGGCCGTGGTTGCGCGACTCCAGTAGCAATACCGCATAACCCGCCCGGTGCAGTGCCTGCGCCGCCGGCAAAAGTGTGCTGGCATTGCCGCCCCAGCCATGCAGTAATACTATCGCCGGATGCAGTCCTGGCCCCGGCGCCGGCACGAACCAGGCAAACAGGTTCAGGCCCCGGGCACCCGGAATTCGCACCGCCTGTGCCATCAAGCCGTGATCGGTCGGATGCGATCCCGCAACCGTAGCCTCAGGCGCCAGACCCCGGTGCAGCAGGTGACGCAGGCCGAGCAATGCCCCAACCGCACCGAGCGGCAGCCACAGGCTGGCAGAAGTCAACAACATGAAAGTGCCTCAGCGGCAATCAATTACTGCGCCCGCTGCGCGGTCTGCGCCAAAGACATCGTTTGCTTGCTCATTGCTCATTGCGCGTTCGCTACTTGCGAGCAGGATGTTGGCCCCGCTTCGGTATTGATCATATGGTCGGCCATCTGGGCAAAGGTTTCTATCAGACTGGCACGGAAAGCCGGATCTGTCACCTGCTCGGTCAGCGCTTGCGTCATGCACAGCATCCATTCGTCACGCTCCACCGGTCCGACCGTGTAGGGCGCATGCCGCATGCGCAGGCGTGGATGTCCATTTTTCTGGATGTAAAGCGATGGCCCGCCGAACCAACCGGAGAGAAACTCGAACAGGCTTTCGGCACTGCCCTTGAGACTTTCCGGATGTATGCGCCGCACTGCGTAGGCTTCGGGCAACGCATCCATCAGTGCATAGAAGCGCAGCACCAGGCGTTGGACGCCAGGCGCGCCGCCCAGAGTTTCGTAAGTTGTTACGGTAATTTTGGTAGTCATCAGGGTCTCGTAGTGATGGTGGCGGCTGCCGATGGTGCCGCCACGCGTGATAGGAAATCGTCGCGGCTGGCGCCGCCAAACCAAGGGTGCCAGCGGCGTTGTTCTAACACGCTGCTGACTGACCTGGCGCGCTGCGCGTGCCCGCTGAACAGCAGCGTTTCGGCAGGCAGGGTGAATACCTTGTGCGTGACGCTGTTCCACAAAGCTTCGGGCAAGGCCGGGCGCGGCTGGTAGGGGCAGACGTCCACCGCGAGCAGGTCGCCGCAAAATAGCCGGTCACGCCACAGGAAGCTCAGGCAGCCCGATGTGTGGCCGGGGGTGGCAATTACGCGCAAGTGTTCGTTGCCGAAAGCCAGCAGGCCAGCGTTGGCGGGCGGGACTTGTTGCGCGATGCGCGGCGCACTCAAGGTCTGCAGCGCCTCGGCTTCGCCGGGCATACGGCTGTCGTGCTCGTGTGTGCGCAGCACCCACTGCAGTTGCAGCCGGTGCTCATCGAGCATCGCATGCAGCACGGCTAAATCGGCGCTGCGCGGATCAATCAGCACCGCCGCGCCGGCGTTAAGATCAGCCAGCAGGTAACTCATCGTGTCACCAGCTTCATCGTGGAGCATGCGAAAGTACATAGCGATATTAGTGCAAAAATTTGAGAAAAGCAGCCAGTCCGAGCGCCGCAGCGCAGGCCCATCCCGAGAACAGCCACCGCCACACCGCTATGCGAGGCACGAAGCCTACGCCGCGTACGAATCCGGCGCTCATGGCCCAAAACAGCGCCAGCGCCAGAGCATGATCAGCATGCCCGGCGGCATTTGTCATCAATAGCGGATACAAGGTGCCCGCCAGCATGATGAGCAGCGCAACCGCCAGGCTCGGCAAGTGCATGCGCGAGGGCGTTCTATTGATCACGGCTTGCGCACTCACATCTGTTCCTTATCGCTGTCGGCCCGCGCAGCTTCGTTTTCTCCCCACATTGCGTTCATGATGGCCAGCAGCAATGCAAAGCCGACTCCCAGCATCCAGGCGAAATACCACATATTCTTACTCCTAAAATGACGACGATGGCGAGGTTATCGCCGATTAATATCCGTTTGTCCTGATTCAGTAAACCGTGTGCTCGTTGGCGCGAATGTGTTCCACCGTGACTTTTCCACGCATCACGCGGTAGGCCCAGGACGTGTACAAAACGATCAGCGGGATGAAGATCAGCGTGGCCCAGAACATGATGCCCAGCGTCAGGTGGCTTGATACGCTATCCCAGACCGTCAGGCTGGCAGCAGGCATCGTGCTTGACGGCATGATGAATGGGAACATCGAGGCTCCCGCGGTGCCTATCACCCCCACAATTGCCAGCGATGACGCGACGAATCCGGTCAGCGTATGGCGCGCCGACAGCAATGCCGCAGATAGCAACGCTCCCGCCACGCCCAAGACCGGCAGCACCCACATCAGCGGTTGGTGGCCATAATTGGCCATCCAGGCACCCGCTTCGCGCACTACTGTTTTGTGCATCGGATCGGGCAGCGCGGCCTGATTGATGACAGAGGTGATGCGGTAGCCGTCGATGTTTTGCAGCCACATGCCGGCAGCGACAAAGGCCAGCACCATGATGACGGCGGCAGCGACCGCACCCTTGATGGCGCGCGCCTGAATCACGCCTTCGGTACGGTGCGCCAGATAGGCGCCGCCATGCATCGTGATCATCGCGCTACTTACTACGCCGGTCAGCAAGGCGAACGGATTCAGCAATTGCCAGAAACTGCCGGTATAGGTTGACACCAGATATTGATCAAACTGGAAAGGCACGCCCAACAGCAAGTTGCCGAAAGCCACGCCGAAGATCAGCGGCGGCACCGCGCCACCGATGAACAGGCCCCAATCCCAGATGCTGCGCCAAGATGCATTCTGGATTTTGCTGCGATAGTCAAAACCGACCGGGCGGAGAAACAGCGCCCACAGCACCAGCATCATGGCCCAGTAAAAACCGCTGAATGCGGTTGCATACACCAGCGGCCAGGCTGCGAAAATGGCGCCGCCGCCAGTGATGAACCAGACCTGGTTGCCTTCCCAGTGCGGGCCTACGGTATTGATGACGACCCTACGCTCAACGTCGTTTTTGCCAACGAACGGCAACAGCGTACCGACGCCCATGTCGTGGCCGTCCATGATGACAAAGCCGACCAGCAAGACGCCGATCAACAGCCACCAGATGATTTTAAGAGTTGCATAGTCCAGCATTGTGGTTCTCCATTATTGATCTGACACGATGAAGTCTTGATTTCATCGTGTCCCGTTCTCACCCTCTCCCTCTGGGAGAGGGGTTGGGGGTTGGGGGTTGGGGGTGAGGGGATCCGGTTCCAACATTATTCGTTCCGGATCTTCAGATAGATGCCGGTGCATCTGTCGGGATGTTCAGTGGGTCGTGCGCAGTTTCATTCTGATAGCGCCCGGTGCCTAAACTACCCGGTCCCATCCGTGCAAACTTGACCATCAAGTACATCTCGACGATCAGCAGCACCGTGTAGAAACCGACGAATCCAGCCAGCGAGCCGTACAGCGTATTGACGCTCAAGGTGGACACACTCATGTGGGTTGGCAGCACACCGTAAATGGTCCATGGCTGGCGACCGTATTCCGCCACGAACCAGCCAAGTTCGATGGCAATCCACGGTGCCGGCAGCATCCACAAGGCCCATTTCAGGAGCCAGGGTTTGTGGGTATTGCCGCTCTTGAGCGTGCTCCAGAACGCCAGCGCGAACAGCAGCAGCATCGCAAAACCCAGTCCCACCATGATGCGGAAAGCCCAGAACATCGGTGTCACGCGGGGCACCGTGCTATTTACTGCACGTTCGATGATTTCAGGTGTGGCCTGATTGACATCGGTGACGTATTTCCGTAGCAGCAGACCAAAGCCAAGATCGTCCTTGGTTCGCTCGAATGTTTTGAAGGCAACCTGATCATCGCGGTTTTTACGCAGTGCTTCCAGCGCCGTGACTGCGACGATGCCGCGCACGATGCGCTCTCGGTTTTTGGCTTTAATTTCATGGATGCCAGGAATTTCCTTGCTGATGGAGCGCGTGCCGATCAAGCCCATGACCCAGGGAATTTCGATTTCCCAGTTATTTTTTTGCTCGGCTTCATTGATGCTCGCCACCAGCGTCAGTCCGGCCGGTGCCGGTTTGGTTTCCCACATCGCTTCCATGGCCGCCAGCTTGGTTTGCTGGGCTTCACCCACCGTGTAGCCGGATTCATCACCTAGCACGATGACGCTTAGCACCGAAGCCAAACCAAAAGCCGCCGCCACCCGGAAGCTGCGCTTGGCAAACTCCACATCGCGCTTCTTGAGCAAGTACCAGCTGGAAATCGATAGCACGAACATCGCGCCGGTTGCGTAGCCAGCCGACACGGTATGCACGAACTTGGCCTGTGCCACCGGGTTGAATACTACGGCCCAAAAATCGACCATTTCCATGCGCATGGTCAGGTAATTGAATTCCGAACCCACCGGATTTTGCATCCAGCCGTTAGCAATCAGAATCCATACAGCGGAGAGGTTGGTGCCAATCGCCATCAACAGCGTCACCAGCAAATGCTGGGTCTTGCTCAAACGATTCCAGCCAAAGAAAAACAGGCCAATCATGGTCGACTCAAGGAAGAAAGCCATCATCCCTTCGAGCGCCAGCGGCGCGCCGAAAATATCGCCCACGTAGTGCGAGTAATACGCCCAATTGGTGCCGAACTGGAATTCCAGCGTAATGCCGGTGGTCACGCCAAGGGCAAAATTGATGCCGAACAGCTTGCCCCAGAAGCGCGTCATGTCTTTCCAGATCACGTTGCCCGTCATCACATACACGCTTTCCATGATGACCAACAGCCACACCATGCCAAGCGTGAGCGGTACGAAAAGAAAGTGGTACATCGCTGTAGCGGCAAATTGCAGCCGCGACAGATCCACCAATTGTTCAGAAATCACTTTGAAACTCCTTGAGAAGATACTGCACCACTGATTTTTTCTGCGACGCGTTCGGTATCCACGCTCACATCGGCATCGCGCACGAATACCCACCACAGCGCCGTCAACACGACGAGCTTGATTAGCACGGCGATTATCAGATGGCGCAACAGGCGTTGATCATTACGGGTCATACCACGAGTCATTGCACGTTTTGTGCCATCGTGGAAGAGGCAATAAATTTGATTGAAATCAATTACTTGACAATATCGCTGAAAAATCATCTGCCAGAATGGCGGTATGTTTGACTGCCATTCTGGCAGTTAATGCCATAATGGCAGTTCTGCAGCAATACCTTTCAGTCCCGCTCTCGGAGAATTCCTGATGTCCCGTCCTTTGCCTGAGCTGATGTCGTATCTTGAGGGCCTGATCGAGCCGCACATTCTGTTCGACCGCCAGTACCGCATCATTGCGGCGAACGCAGCCTACCGACACCAGTTCAGCCCGCAGGCATCGGTGATCGGGCGCACCTGCTACGAGGTCTCGCATCACTTCAGCGCGCCATGCGACCAGTCTGGTGAAAGCTGCCCGCTGGCGCGTGCGCGCGACTCCGGCCAGCGCGAACGGGTTCTGCACTTGCACCACACGCCGCAGGGCGAGGCTTACGTCAACATCGAGCTGGTGCCGTTGCGCGATGCGCAGGGCGAGCAGGCGTATTTCATTGAAAAAATGGAGCCGCTGCGCATCGCCCAGGGGCAACCTGCAGCGCAGGGCCTGATCGGACGGGCAGCGGTGTTTCAGCAGATGCTGGAATTGGTGGCGCGGGTTGGCCCATCGCAAGCCAACGTGCTGCTGCTGGGCGAATCGGGCACCGGCAAGGAACTGGCGGCACGCGCCGTGCATGAAGCCAGCCCGCGCGCCGGTGCGCCGCTGGTGGTAGTGGACTGCGCCAGCCTGACCGAGACGCTGTTCGAGAGTGAACTTTTCGGCCATGACCGCGGCGCTTTCACCGGCGCCAATGCGGCCAGATCGGGACTGGTCGAGTCTGCCAGCGGCGGCACCCTGTTTTTTGACGAAGTCGGCGATATTCCGCTACCGATGCAAGTCAAGCTGTTGCGCCTGCTGGAGAGCGGTACCTATCGCCGTGTTGGCAGTACCGAGTTGCGCCGCACCGACGTGCGCATCGTATCGGCCACGCACCGCGACCTGCAATCGATGGTTGCAGCAGGTGTTTTTCGGGAAGATTTATACTACCGGCTCAGCACTTTTCCGATCCGTTTGCCGGCGTTGCGCGAGCGGGCCGACGACATCCCGCTGCTGGCAACCGCGCTGCTGGCGCGGGTAGCGCCGCAGCGGCAACTCAAGCTGTCGCGCGCCGCACTGCAGCGCTTATCCGAGCACGCATTTCCGGGCAACGTGCGTGAATTGCGCAACGTACTGGAGCGCGCCGCGCTGCTGTGCGACGGGTCGGTGATCGAGCCTGCGCATGTCGAACGGGCGCTCGGCTCCGATGCCCGTCTTGCATCGCGAACGGCACTTGCAGCCGGATTGCCCGCACGAACTGCGGCGTTAGCGCCTATCGATGAAAGCGGCCGGTCGTTGCGCGAGATTGCGCAATACGCATTGCGCGCACAGCTGCAAGCCCACCACGGCAGCCGGGCCGAACTGGCCTCCAAACTGGGCATCAGCGAACGCTCGCTGTATCGCAAACTGCGCACGCTCGACACGTCGGAATAAGCGCTCGTCGGGATGTGCGACATAACCCCATCGACCAGCAAAGACATCGACTATCGATTGCAAAGACGGACGCAGCCGGATTCGTTTCGGCCCTTAGCATAATTATTTACCTACGGGTATTTTTACTATGCCACTAAATATATGCGGAAATAGCATTGTTTTTTGCCATACCGCCAGCAGTAATACTACAGAGTCCGATTCCATGCAGCTGCGTTCAATGCAAGCCCATCCACAATCCGAGCGGCACGAAGGCCAGCGCAGCCAGGTTACCCAAAAGCACGATCGAGGCCACCTTGTCCGGTTCCTGCTGGTATTTTTCCGCCATCATGAAGCAGAATACTGCTGGCGGTAACGATGCGAACAGGTACATCTGGCCGCGTTGCGCCGGTTCCAGGGTCAGGAACTGATCCAGCCCGAAAGCCACCATCAGGCCGGCAACCGGGCAGACGACGGCGCCGACCAGCCCGATATGCCAATTCTTGAAGGAAATGTCGAGCATGCGCACGCCGAGCGCAAACAGCATCAGCGGAATGCATGCTTCTCCCAGCAGCTTCAAGCCCTGGAACAGCGGTGCCGGAATCGGGATTTTTACCACCGAGAAAACCACGCCGACGAACATCGACAGCATCATCGGGCTTTTCAGAAAAGCCCAGTGCGATTCACCACTGCGAGCGTGACCGGACTCAAGGATCTTGACGCCGACGGTAAAATAAATCAGGTTGCAAGCCATGAACAGCGCCACCGCTGCCGACAGGCCGCTGGCTCCAAACGCCAGCACCGCCAGCGGCAGTCCCATGTTGCCGCAGTTGTTGTACATCATCGGCGGCACGAAACTGCGCACATCGTAGCCAAACAGCCGCGCCACCGGCCAGGCCAGCAAGCCGGAGCCGAGCGAGATCAGCACCCCGGCCAGGATCAAAGTGGCATTTTGGGCCAGATCGAAATCCTTCGCCGCCAGCGCAGTAAACACCAGCAGCGGAGCCAGCACATCCATGCTGATCCGATTCACCGCGATCATGTCGGATTTCACCGCCGGGCCGCGAAAACGGCCATATACGAAGCCGATCCCGATGCTAAAAAAAACCGGCAGAATGATGCCGAGGATGCGTTCGAATATTTCCATTAACTTTCCTGTTATGGGCGCATGATTGCGCCTGGTCCGCGCGGTGAATTTATTTCAGTAAACGCGATTCCGCCAGCGCCAGCGGCTTGATGGCACCGCGCAACACGACGGTATCGCCCATTTCCAGGATCAGGCTGGCGGACAGATCAAGATTCTTCGGACCGCGCCGCACCGTCATGATGTCGACTCCAATGTTGTCGAGTTCCAGTGCCGCCAGCGATTTGCCGATTGCACTGGCTCTATCGTGCAAAGTCACCGAACGCAAGCGCACTTGCAGGTTGTCGGTATCGCCTGAATCCACTGTCAAGCCGTGGAAATAGCCGCGGAACGATGCATACCGCTCGCCGCGCGCGGTCTGGATCCGGTCCACCACGCGGTTCATCGGCACGCCCAGCAACATCAGCGCGTGCGACGCCAGCATCATGCTGCCTTCAATCGCTTCCGGCACCACCTCTGTTGCGCCCGCAGCGCGTAACTTATCCAGGTCAGCGTCATCGTAACTGCGCACGATGACCGGCAGATCCGGCGCCAGTTCATGCACGCAATGCAGCAACTTGAGCGCCGACGGCGTACTGGAATAGGTGACCACCAGCACGCTGGCGCGATGGATGCCGGCCGCCATCAGGCTTTCCCGCCGCGCCGCATCGCCATACGAGACATGCGAACCCGAGCCCTGCGCATCGCGCACCAGTTCCGGGTCGAGATCGAGCGCGTGATAGGCCAGCCCCTCCTCTTCCAGCAGCTTGGCCATGCTTTGCCCGCTACGCCCGAAGCCGGCAATGATCACGTGTCTTTGGTTCGACATCGTGCGCGAAGCAATCTGGGTCAGGGCCAGTGACTGGGTCATCCATTCATTGGCCGATAATTTGAGTACGATGGCGTCCGATTTGGCCAGAATCAACGGCGTCAGCAACATCGACAACACCATCGCGGCCAGGATCAGCTGGATCATGAACGGATCGACCAGCCGCAGGGCGCCGGCCTGATTGAGCAACACGAAACCGAACTCGCCGGCCTGCGCCAAACCCAGCCCGGTACGCACGGCAGTGCCGGAGGAAGCGCCGAAGGCTTTGGCCAGGCCAACAATCAGCACGAATTTGAACAGCACCGGCACCAGCAGCAATAACAGCACCAGCCACCAGTTCTGCATCACCATCGGCACGTTAAGCAGCATGCCGATGGTAATGAAGAACAGGCCGAGCAAGACATCGCGAAACGGCTTGATGTCCTCTTCCACCTGATACTTGTATTCGGTCTCGGAAATCAGCATGCCGGCGACGAACGAGCCCAGCGCCAGCGACAAGCCGGCCAGCTCGGTAATCCAGGCCGCGCCCAGCACGATTAGCAGCAGATTGAGCATGAACAGCTCTTGCGAGCGCCGCTTGACCACGACCTGGAACCACCAGCGCATCAGCTTCTGACCGATGAACAACAGCAAGACCAGCACGATTACCGCCTTGAAGCCGGCCCAGGCCAGCGTCTCGAGCAAATCCCCGTCATTTCGTGCCAGTGCCGGCACCAGGATCAGCAACGGCACCAGCGCCAGATCCTGAAACAGCAGGATCGCAATGATGCGCCGTCCGTGTTCGCTTTCCAGTTCCATGCGCTCGGTCAGCATTTTCGACACAATCGCAGTCGACGACATCGCCAGCGCACCGCCCAATGCAAACGAGGCCTGCCAGCTGATCGACATCAGCTGCGGCAACAATGCCGCCATCATCCAGCCAAAGGCCATGGTGGCCGCAATCGTCAACAGCACCTGTGCCATGCCCAGCCCGAACACGGTTTTGCGCATCGCGACCAGCTTCGGCAGCGAAAACTCCAGGCCGATCGAAAACATCAGGAAAACCACGCCAAATTCAGCCAACTGGTGCGTATTTTCACTATCTTCCACCAAACCGAGCGCGTGCGGGCCGATCACGATGCCCACCACCAGATACCCCAGCATCGGCGGCATTTGCAGCAGGCGAAAGGCGACCACGCCCAACACGGCGGCGCTTAACAAAATCAGGGTACTTTCCAGGGCTGAGAACATGGCTTCAAATAAGTGGATGCTGGGCAGACAGTTTTGTTACCACTGGCAGGTTTTTTGCTTTGCTAATTGGATTATACTTTCACTATGAATCAATCTTATGCAAAAAACTTGCCGACAGTGTTCGGCGCCGAGCAAGCACTGCGCGCGCTTGAACTGGCGCGCGAAACGCTGCAAATCGAAGCGGACGCGATATTGGCCCTGAAAGACCGGCTTTGCGCCGATGACAACCGATTAGGTCAGGCCGTCGCCATTTTGCTCGCCTGCCGTGGTCGCGTGGTGGTATCCGGAATCGGGAAATCCGGCCACATCGGCCGCAAAATCGCCTCCACCCTGGCGTCAACCGGCAGCCCTGCGCTATTCGTCCATCCGGCCGAAGCGGCGCACGGCGATCTCGGCATGGTGACCGCACAAGACGTGTTCATTTCGATTTCGAACTCAGGCGAAGCGGCGGAACTGATGTCGATCGTGCCGATCATCAAGCGCATGGGCGCCAAGCACATCGCGATGACCGGCAACGACGCCTCCGGTCTGGCGCTGCTGTCCGACGTGCACCTGAATGTGCGGGTCGACCGCGAAGCCTGCCCGCTGAATCTGGCACCAACCGCCAGCACTACCGCCACCCTGGCGCTGGGCGATGCGCTGGCGGTGGCGCTGCTGGACGCGCGCGGCTTTCGGGCCGAAGATTTCGCCCGCTCGCACCCCGGCGGCGCACTCGGCCGTCGCCTGCTGACCCATGTGCGCGACGTAATGCGCAGCGGCGACGCGATTCCGGCCGTCACTGCCGACGCCACGCTGACCGCCACCCTGATGGAAGTGTCCCGCAAAGGCCTCGCCATGACTGCCGTGGTGGATCAGCGGTTCCACGCCATCGGCGTGTTTACCGACGGCGATTTGCGGCGCCTGATCGAACACGCCCAGGATTTCAGCAAACTGACAATCGCCGACGTAATGCACCCCAACCCGCGCACCATCGGCCCTGATCAGTTGGCGGTGGAAGCGGTTGAGATCATGGAGCAGTTCCGCATCAACCAGTTGCTGGTTGCAGATGCCGATGGGGTACTGATCGGGGCGCTGCACATCCACGACCTGACCCGCGCCAAGGTGATCTAATGACATCAGACAACGAACGCAACAGCCACGCACGGGAGCGCGCGGCCCAAATCAGGCTGATGATTTTCGACGTCGATGGCATCCTGACCGACGGCAGCCTGCTGTTCGGCCCAGACGGCGAAGTCATCAAGAGTTTCAATGTACTCGACGGCCACGGCATCAAACTGCTGCAGCAATCGGGCGTAGCCACCGCCATCATCAGCGCACGCAAGTCGGCCATCGTAGCGCGCCGCGCCGCGGATCTGGGCATTGCCCATGTGCAGCAGGGGATTCACGACAAGCGGCACGCCTTCGAGCAACTGCTGGAACAGACCGGGATTCCAATGCAGGCCTGCGGCTTCATCGGCGACGACGTGATCGATTTGCCGATCCTGACCCGGGTAGGTTTTGCCGCCTCCGTGCCGAACGGACACCCCGAAGTGCGGCAACGGGTTCATTACGTGACCGAGGCCGGCGGCGGGCGCGGCGCGGCGCGCGAGATTTGCGACTTCATCCTGCGCGCGCAGGGCAACTACGCGGCTGCACTGGCACCCTACCTGCTATGAAAAGCGCGAGTTCGAGCTACCGTCTGCGCCTGATCGTGATGATTGCACTGGGCGTGGCGATGGCACTGGGCAGCTTCTGGGTGCTGGAAGTAGTGCGCAAAAGCGGCATCGACCAGGCGCCGGACATTTCCCGTAGCGAACCCGACTTCTACGTCGATAATTTTACGTTCATCCAGGTCGCCAAAAGCGGACAGATGCACTATAAGATGTCCGGCGTAAAGCTTACCCACGAGCCGCTGCATGACTCTTACCAGATCGAACAACCGCGCATCATCAGCCTGAACCAGGCACGCGCGCCGATGACGATGCGCGCCGAAACAGCGATGATCGAAGACGATAACAGCAAAGTGCATATGCGCAAGAATGTCCGCATCGATCGCCCCGCTTCCGGCCAAAGCCAGGCTCTGCAGCTCGAAACAGAATACCTGCTGCTGTTGCCCGACGAAGATGTGATGCAATCGGATCAGCCGGTAAAACTGGTCCTGGGCCAATCCACCCTCTCCGGCAATAGCATGTTTGCCAACAACGCCACCGGAGAACTGCGCGTAGCGGGCAGGGTTCGCGGCAGTTTCGCGGCATCGGCAGCGCGTTGATCCCGACTGCTGCCAAACTGCGGCAACCAACCTTCATTGATAGGAATAGTGTTATGAAACGGTTTTTTCTGATGTCTCTGACGCTGGCCGGAATGATTTTTTCAGCCGGCGCACTGGCTGAAAAAGCCGATGCCGGCAAGCCGACCAACATCGAAGCCAACCAGATGTCTTACGATGACCTCAAGCAGATCAATACCTTCATCGGCAACGTAGTCCTGACGCGCGGCACGCTGCTGATGAAAGCGGACAAAGTGGTCGTCACAACAGACCCGGCCGGCTATCAGTTCGCCACCTTGTACGGCGCACCTGGGGCGCTGGCGAACTTTCGGCAAAAGCGCGATGGGGGCCCCGATTTGTGGGTGGAAGGACAGGCCGGGCGGATCGAATACGATGCCAGGACCGAGATTGCCAAATTATTTTCGAACGCAAGGCTGAAGCGACTCGATGGCAGCAAAACCATCGACGAAGTCGAAGGCGAGTTCATTTCCTATAATGGCAGCAACGAATTCTTCAACGTCGCCAACAGCACCAGTGGCACCAGTGCGCCAGGCAGCGGGCGCATCAAGGTAATCATTCAGCCGCGCACGGCAAAGGGCCAATAAGATGCGCCAATCCAGTTCCCCGAGCAGCACCCTTAGCGTGCGCGGCCTGCAAAAAAGTTACAGCAAGCGCCTGGTCGTGCGCGACATTTCACTCGAAGTGAATAGCGGCGAAGTGGTCGGTTTGCTGGGCCCCAATGGTGCCGGCAAGACCACGTCGTTCTACATGATCGTAGGCCTGGTGCCATCCGATGCCGGCACCATCGATCTCGACGGCGTCGACATCTCGCGCTTGCCGATCCATCGTCGCGCAGTGCTTGGCCTGTCCTACCTGCCGCAGGAAGCCTCGGTTTTTCGCAAGCTGACGGTCGAGGACAATATCCGTGCAGTACTCGAACTGCAAAAAGAAAATGGCAAAGCGCTCTCGAAAGACGCCATTGAAGAACGCCTGAACAGCCTGCTGGCCGACTTGCAGATTGAGAAATTGCGCGAAAACCAGGCACTGTCGCTGTCCGGAGGCGAGCGCCGACGGGTCGAAATCGCACGCGCACTGGGTACCAACCCACGCTTCATCCTGCTAGACGAGCCGTTTGCCGGGGTCGACCCGATTGCCGTCATCGAGATTCAGCGCATCGTGCGCTTCCTCAAGGAACGTGGCATCGGCGTACTGATCACCGACCACAATGTGCGCGAGACCCTCGGCATCTGCGACCGCGCCTACATCATCAATCAGGGCGCCGTACTGGCCAGCGGCCTACCCGACGACATTATTGAAGATGCCTCGGTACGGCGGGTGTACCTGGGCGAACATTTCCGCATGTAAATAAAGGTTAACTGATGCGAAAAGTCCATTCGGTATGAAGCAATCACTCCAGCTACGCACTTCCCAACATCTTGCGCTGACGCCGCAACTGCAGCAATCGATTCGCCTGCTGCAGCTGTCGACGCTGGAACTGCACCAGGAACTGGAACAGATTCTGTCCGACAACCCGCTGCTGGAACGGCTCGATGATCCGCTCGACCATTCGGTACGCCTGCTGGCCGATGGCGCCATCAGCGCCAGCCAGCCCGACACTGCAACCCCAGCCGGAACCGACACCGCAGATACGCAAGCCAGCACTGCAGCCGAGGCGGATGCCGGGTTCGATACGCCCGAGGCGCCGGCCGCGGCCGAATCGGACTGGAGTTTTGACGATGTGGCGCGCACCAACAAGGCGCCCGAAGACGATGACGGCCGCGCCCAACTCGGCGCGCACGAATCCACGCTGCGCGAATACCTGCTGGAGCAGGCCAATGTCAGCCTGCGAGAACAGCGCGATCGCGCATTGCTGGAATTACTGATCGATGCGCTCGACGAAAATGGCTACCTGGAAGAGTCTCTTGAGTCTATCCACGCCCGCCTGCCGCCCGAACTTGACATTGAGCCGGAAGATCTGTCGTTCGCGCTAGCCCTGCTGCAGAGTTTCGATCCGGCCGGAGTTGGCGCACGCACCCCGTCGGAATGCCTGGCACTGCAGATCCGCCGCTTGCCGAAAGCGCCATTGGTGACGCGCCGGCTGGCACTTGCCATTGTCGAACAGCACCTGGCCTTGTTTGCGCAACGCGACTTCAGCAAACTCAGAAAACTGCTTGATTGCGACGATGAAGATTTACGCGAGGCACAGGTGCTAATCAGGCAATGCAACCCGCACCCGGGCGCAGTATTCGGTGGCGGCAGTTCCGACTATGTAGTACCGGACGTCATAGTCAGGCCCTGGAAAAACGGCTGGCAAGTCACACTGAACCACGATGTGATGCCGCGACTGCGGGTCAATGCGCTGTATGCCAGCATGCTCAAGCAAGGCAAGGGCGATGGCTCGATGACGTCGCAACTGCAGGAAGCGAAATGGCTGGTCAAGAATATGCGCCAGCGTTTCGATACGATTTTGCGGGTCGCGCAAGCGATTGTCGAGCGGCAACGGAATTTTTTCAGCCATGGCGCAGTCGCCATGCGGCCACTTGTTTTGCGTGAAATTGCTGATACACTAGATCTGCACGAAAGCACAATTTCCCGTGTCACCACCCAAAAATACATGCTCACACCGCATGGCATGTTTGAGTTGAAATACTTCTTCGGCAGTCACGTTGCCACCGAAACCGGAGGAGAAGCTTCCTCCACGGCAATCCGCGCACTCATCAAACAATTGATAGGAGCTGAAAACCAGAAAATTCCACTTTCCGATAGCAAAATCGCCGACATGCTGGGCGAGCAAGGCATGGTTATCGCACGTCGTACCGTCGCAAAATACCGCGAGGCGCTCAAAATCCCTGCTGTCAATCTGCGAAAGTCTCTGTAGTCCAGTCGTTTGTAGTTCTTGCAATGATTTACTGTTGCTGTGCTTGGACTCTGGCCCGCACCGCAAGCCGGATTCAGGCAGCGACAAATTCAATAGGAGTGCTTTATGAATCTCACCATCAGTGGACATCACCTCGAAGTAACCTCGGCAATTCGCGAATATGTAGAATCCAAAATCGAGCGCATCAAGCGCCACTTCGATCATGTCATTGATATAGCGGTCATCCTGACCGTTGATAAGCTTCCTGAAAAAGAAAAACGGCAACGCGCCGAAATCAACCTGAATGTCAGCGGCAAGGCCATGCATGCTGAAAGTACGGACCAAAACTTGTACGCTGCCATTGATACGCTGATTGACAAGCTCGATCGTCAGATCATCAAGCACAAAGGCAAGCTGCAAGACCATCAACACGATGCGATCAAGCGCCTGAGCACAGAGTCCGAAGAAGCTGAACTCGAAGAGCCAGAACCAGAGCTGCCGCAAGCATCCGCGATTTCCTGAAAGGATTTCCGCATGGTCGAACAATTCGACTCGTAAAATCAAGGGCGCACACTTTGCGCCCTTTTTTACACCTGATACACTTATCCGGCGGGCGGCAGGCTCGCAGCAACCACCCATTCCACCCACTATTCCAGCCAGCACGCGCCTTACACTATGACAGAACACGTTCACATTTCGATCGAAAACCAGATTGGCTGCATCACGCTGGATCGCCCCAAGGCGCTTAATTCCTTGTCCCTGCAAATGATCCGGGATATCACGGAAACGCTGCTGGCCTGGCGTGACGATGCCGACATCAGCGCTGTGCTGATCCGCAGCAGTAGCGAAAAGGCTTTCTGTGCCGGCGGCGATATTCGTTTTTTTTACGATATCGGCAACGCAACACCGCGCGGCGGCAGTGCCTTAATTGAGGATTTTTTCAGCGAAGAATATGCGCTCAACCACCTGATCCATCACTATCCGAAACCGTATATCGCGCTGATGGACGGCGTGGTGATGGGCGGCGGCATGGGCGTGGCGCAGGCCGGCCCTGCCAGCCGATTGCGGATCGTGACCGAGCGCACCAAAATGGCGATGCCGGAGGTCAATATCGGCCTGTTCCCCGACGTCGGCGGCGGATATTTCCTGTCGCGCTGCGCAGGGCAGCTCGGCACCTATCTGGGCGTCACCGGCGAGGTCATTACCGCGGCAGATGCGTTGTATACCGGCTTGGCCGATGTCTTCGTGCCGTCGGCGCAATTGCCGCTGCTAACAGCACGATTGTTGGCCGGCGACGGCATCGCTGTGCGGTCGGCGGTGCGCGACTTCGCAGCCGGCTTCAGCGCCGCCATTGCGCCCGACGCCAGTATGCTGGCGACCAATCGGGCGGCAATAGATCGCCATTTTGGGCTGGATACGGTGCCGGCCATCATCAAATCGCTGGAGCTGGACGCTGCACCGTTCGCCCAGAAAACCCTGGCCGCGATGCAAAAACGCTCGCCGCTGATGATGTGCGTGACACTGGAACAGATCCGACGCAGTGCTGCACTAAGCGTGGCCGACTGCCTGCGCATGGAGCGCAGCATGGTGCGTCATTGTTTCGAGCAGGGCGAAGTCATCGAAGGCGTACGGGCAATGGTGGTGGACAAGGATAACGCGCCGCAATGGAACCCATCTACGCTGGCAGCGGTGACGCCGGACCTGATTGCCGGCTTCTTCGCGCCGCCCTGGCCGCCCCACGCACACCCGCTGCGAAGTCTCAGCTGATTAGATAAAACATGGAGTATGGCAAAAAATAGTGCATTTTCCGCATATTTTACTTGCGATACATAGAAATACATCACCGTGTATTTTAAATGATCAGATCTCTTCCACCGTAAACAAGCGCCGATGCTCGCGCATCGCGTAACGGTCGGTCATGCCGGCGATATAGTCGGCGATCTTGCGCGCCTGTACCTGCAAATCGTCCTGCCCGGCAGCCAGCCGGTAGTCGGGCGGCAGCAGGATCGGCTCTTCCATGAAGGCATCAAACAGTGCGGTGATGATGCGGCGCGCCTTGGTCGTCATGCGGTTGACCAGATAATGGCGGTATAAATTCTCGTGCAGGAAACGCTTTAAGAGCGCGGCATCTTGCCGCATCGCGTCGGAAAACGCGATCAGCTTGCCGGCGTTGCGCACGTCGTCTATCGAGCTCGGCTGCGCCTGCGCGATGCGGGCCTCCGAAGTCTGTATCAGGTCGACAATCAGCGCATTGATCATGCGGCGCACCGTTTCATGAATCGCACGCCGCCCGCTGATGCCGGGAAAGGCTATTTCGACTTCGCGCCGGTGGCGCGCGAACAGATCAACCTCCGCCATCTGCTCGACCGTCAGCAAACCGGAGCGCAAGCCGTCATCAATATCGTGATTGTTATAAGCGATCGCGTCGGCCAGATTGGCAAGTTGCGCCTCCAGCGATGGCTGCTTGCGGTCGATGAAACGCTGGCCGATGGTGCCGAGTCCGGCTGCATTTTCCAAAGAACAATGTTTGAGTATGCCTTCGCGGGTCTCGAATGTCAGGTTCAGGCCATCGAAATCACCGTAACGCTCTTCCAGTTTATCGACCAGACGCAGGCTCTGCAGATTATGCTCAAAGCCGCCGTAATCTTTCATGCAGGCATTGAGTGCATCCTGTCCGGCATGGCCAAATGGCGTATGCCCCACATCGTGGGCCAGCGAGATCGCCTCGACCAAATCTTCATTCAGGCGCAGATTACGCGCCACCGAGCGAGCTATTTGCGCCACCTCAAGGCTGTGCGTCAAACGGGTGCGAAACAGGTCGCCTTCGTGATTGACGAAGACTTGTGTCTTGTATTCCAGCCGGCGAAACCCCGCGCAGTGGATGATACGGTCGCGGTCGCGCTGGAACTCGGTGCGGGAAGAAGACGGTGGCTCCGCATGACGCCGGCCGTGCGATGTGGCCGACAGGGCAGCATAGGGAGCAAGGTGGGCGTCGAGGTTCATAGGTTTGCTTTAATGGATTGCAGCTTGCAGCGTAGCTTGCAGAATATCCGGCGGCACGCTCATGATGGCCGGCTTGCCGAGCGGCTTGAGCAGGATGAACTTGATCTGGCCGCCTTCATTTTTCTTATCGACTTCCATTAACTCCAGCCAGCGCGCCTGCCCCAGATCCGGAGCCAGAGTCGGCAAACCGGCCGCCTGCACCAGAGCCTTGACACGAATCTTGCTCACATAATCGATCAACCCCAACCGGTATGACAGATCGGCCGCCATCACCATGCCGCAGCCGACCGCCTCGCCGTGCAGCCATTTGCCGTAACCGAGACCGGATTCGATCGCGTGACCGAAAGTATG
>JBDSCZ010000138.1:0-1761 GCA_039920865.1 Burkholderiaceae bacterium | reverse complement strand
CACCTGTTCACCACCGTGCCTGATACGGCATTCGACGCCGACGATACCGTCGGTGGTGTCAAAAAGACTCTGAAACAGGCTTTAAAAGCCCCTTTCAACCTGATGGCCCCGGCCAGTGCGTTCGTCTCCGCCGACGGCAAGACCACCTCCGCCGTCATCAGCCCGCTGACCACGCTGGTGTCGCACGACATGATTTCGGGCAATGGCAAGTCGCTGGACGATGCAGAGAAAGCCGTGCGCACTCGCATGAACCTGCCTGATGACACCGACTTGAAGCAAGATTTTGTTAAAAAAGGAGATGCACCGCTTATCAAACTGGCGCAGGTAGTTGCTACCGCGATCGGTGAAGTCAAGAAAGCAGCGAAAGACGATAATGGCACCAGCGACCGCGACGCTTTGTTTGCCGCACTCAGCTATCTGAAGCAAAACGCGACTGTACTGCAAGATGCGCTGAGCGGCACTGGAACAGTGTCGGACCAAGTCAAAACTGCGCTCCTGATAGACGCTCTCAAACCCGATGCCAAGGTGCTCATCGAGGATGCCAAGAAGGTCACAGCCTCCGGCGCCTACGACATCGCGAACATTCTGGCCGAAGGCTTTTACGATGGCGATTGCCTGTTGGAAGCCAACTGCGGTGGCACACCGGATTACTTCAAAACCTCCGGTGCCAATGGTAAATGGCAAGGTCAGGATTACACCTTGTCCAATGGGCAGTGGAGCAAAAATGCCGCTGTATCCTCTAGCAGCAACTTCAGTCTGACAGTGAATGGCTGGGTCGCAAATGGTAGTGGCGGAGACTCCGGTACTTTCACCTCTGATGGGCAGGGCGGAGGCACGGCCACCGAAACCAACACCGGCAAGAAGTTTCGCTTAAGCACACGTATGGTGGACCTGAGTGGCAAAACCGCAAGCAGCATCCCAAACTTGTTGCCTGCGGCCGCCACGGACCTTACATTTGCCCCAGGCTCCAAGCTGTTCTGGATACAGACGAGCTTGCTGGATGATGAATACCGTCTGCATACAGGCTATCCGCTTGAAGTATGGTCCTGCACCGTATCCGCTTGCGCCTCGACCCCGCTGACCAGCCTGGACCAATTCATCAGCGCGTATGCCACGGACAAAGCCAGTAGCTCGAAACTCTACCAGCAGTGGAGCAATCTGGTCTTTACGTTTGACGCCGGCGGCACGGCTACTGGTGGCAGCGTAACCTTGTGGGGGCCTGCCGGTTGCAACTACAACAACAACTCTTGCAGCAAAGCCGGATCCGCACTATATGAAATTAGGACGGTTTCTGGACAGCAGGTCTTGATCATCAAGGCGCAAGCCCCTGAAAATCGTCGCGGTGAATATCTAATGTTTGCCGCCAAGGATGGCGCGTTGCATGGCGGCAGCTACAGGCCTGCAGGCACCGACGAGTCAAATGACCCGAGCTTCAACAAGGCCGCCATCAACTCCATCATGAGCGCTGGCAACAAGCCGCAGGTGGTCGACTGATCGGAATATGACGCGCAACAATTAACCGACCTGTTTCACCAAAACGGCCCTTTACGGGCCGTTTTTTTTAGGGACGCCTATGGCCGCTTCGATCGCAGGCGGCCAACGAATTTACATATTCCGCCGGTACTGCCCGCCGACCTCAAACAGCGCGGTGGTGATTTGCCCCAGCGAACAGACCCGTACCGCGTCCATCAGCTTCTCGAACACGTTTTCGTTGTTGATCGCGGCCTGCTGCAGCGCGGCCAAGGCTTGCGGGGCTTCAGC
>JBDSCZ010000137.1:0-7781 GCA_039920865.1 Burkholderiaceae bacterium | reverse complement strand
AACTGTTCTACATGGACAAGACCGTGATGGTGTTCGGCGACGCCAAGAAAGTCATCGAGGACATGACCAAGGCGATCGAAGTCGACTAAGCGATTTCACTCGCAGTAAATTAAAAAGCCGTATCGGGATGCAAGCCCCGCTACGGCTTTTTTGCGGCCGGCACTGTAACTGTTATCAAAAGCCAAATGGAGCTGTTCTGTAGGAGCGCACCCGGGCGCGAAAGCAATCGCCAGACTGCTGCCGTTGGTCGCGCCCTGGTGCGCTCCTACAAAAAACTTCTGCCTGGAAGTTTCTGATAGGGGGCTGAACAGTAACCGTGCACTACTATTGCTAACGGCGGCCAAACAGCATCTGTTGCGCCAGCAGGCGCTTGATCGGTTGGCTGGCATCGAGCAGGCCCAGCGACAGGCCGAGCATCGCCTGCGACGGCGTATTGTCGGCAGCGCTGGCAAAGACCCGCGCCAGTGCATCGGTCAGGCCGATGGTGCGGCTGCGGTCGGTCCGGCGCTCCGACTGGAAAGCGGCCAGCGCAGCCGGCATCGGTTGCCTGGCCAGCAGCCGCGCCAGCACCGCCGCATCGCGCAAGCCGAGATTCAACCCTTGTCCGGCCACCGGATGCAGGGTTTGAGCCGCATTGCCAATGGTCACGCTGCGTGCGGTTAATGTTGATTGGGCAGTCTGTGCATTCAGGCCCAGCGGATACCCCAGCCGCGCGCTGCTGCTGCGAAAAGTCCCCAGACGGTTGCCAAACGCCTGCTGCAGCGCGAGAAGAAATGCCTGGTCGTCCAGTTGCAGCAGCCTCTTGGCGCTGGCAGGGCGGCAGCACCAGACCAGCGCGTAGCCATTTTCCTGCGGCAGCAGCGCCAGCGGACCTTCTTCGGTAAAGCGTTCAAACGCCCGCTGCGGCTGCGACGCGCTGCAGCTGACATGGGCGATCAGCCCGACCTGATCGTAATCATGGTGTCGCGATTGCATGGTTTGTTCGGAAAACACGCCACCCTCGGCCTGCACCACCAATTGCGCACGGAGTGCGCGCTGGCCGTCGGCATCCTCCAGTTGCAGCGTGACGCCATCATCCTGTTCCAGCAGTGCGCACAGGCGCGCCGGGCGCAGCATCCTGATCCCGGCTTGTGCGGCGCCGGCATCCAGCGCCGCCACGATCGCGCCGTAGCGCGTGACATAGCCCAGCGCCGGCAAGCGGTATTCGGCGCAGTCGATCAGGGTGCGGCCGAAATGGCCGCGGCGCGACACATGGATCTGTTCGATCGCAGTTGCCGCAATCGGCCAGGCGCCGGCCCGTTCCAGTATTTGCCGGCTGCCATAGGACAGCGCAATCGAACGCGGGTCGTGCTCGGTCTGCTGCGGCGTCTTGGCATCGATGAGCATGATGCGCTGCGGCGCAACACCGTGTTGGACCAGATGCAGCGCCAGCGTCAGGCCAACCGGCCCGGCGCCGCAAATGGCAATGTCGGCAATCGCGAGATCAGTCGTCATCTTTATCGTTGCCGCATCACAGCTTCGATCTCGTCCACCGTCTTCGGAGCATCCTTGCTCAGGATGTCGCAGCCGGTAGCCGTCACCAGCACATCGTCCTCGATGCGGATGCCGATATTCCAGAACTCCGGCGGCACGCCTTCGGCCTGCCGCACATAAATGCCGGGTTCGACCGTGGTCACCATGCCGGGCTGCAGCGTGCGCCACGGTTTTTCCTGGTCTGCTGCAGTTACTTCCGCGCTACGGTATTCGCCGACGTCATGCACGTCCATGCCCAGCCAGTGGCCGGTGCGGTGCATGTAGAACTGGCGGTAGGCGCCTTTTGTTATCACGTCGTCGAGCGTGCCGACTTTATTGCAATCGAGCAATCCGGTGTCGAGCATCCCTTGCGCTAGCACCCGCACCGCGGCGTCGTGGCCGTCGATGAAGCGCCGCCCCGGGCCTGTTTCGGCAATCGCGGCTGCTTGCGACGCCAGCACGATTTCATACAAGGCTTTTTGTGGTCCGGAAAAAACGCCGTTGACCGGGAACGTGCGGGTGATATCGGATGCGTAACTGTCGAGTTCGCAGCCGGCGTCGATCAAGACCAGATCGCCATCCTGCAAAACGGCGTCGCTGGCGCGGTAATGCAGCACGCAGGTATTGGCGCCGGCAGCCACGATCGAGCCGTAGGCCGGCGCTTGTGAGCCCTGGCGGCGGAATTCGTGCAGCAGTTCGGCTTCCAGCTGGTATTCGCGCAGGCCGGGGCGGGAAATTTGCATCGCGCGGCGGTGTGCTTCGGATGAGATTTCGGCGGCGCGGCGCATCAATCCGACCTCGCCAGCATCCTTGAACAGGCGCATTTCATCCAGCAGGCAGTGCACATCGTGGGCGCTGGTGGGCGCGCTTACGCCGCTGCGCGACTGGGTCCGCACGCTGGCCAGCCAGCCTTGCACCTGCGCATCCAGTTTGGCGTCGCTGCCAAGCGCATAAAACAGCGCCGGCGCATCGGCCAGCAGCTTGCTCATTTCGGCATCGAGCGCCGCCACCGGATGCGCGGCGTCGAAACCGAACGCAGTGCGCGCAGCTTCCGGCCCAAAGCGGTAACCGTCCCAGATTTCGCGCTCCGGGTTCTTTTCGCGGCAAAATAATATCGTTTGTGGTGGTTTGCCCTGGGCCGCGACCAGCACGATCACCGCTTCCGGTTCGCTAAAGCCGCTCAGATAATAGAAATAGCTGTCGTGCCGGTATGGATAATCGGCATCGCGGTTGCGCATCACTTCCGGCGCGGTCGGGATAATGGCGACGCCGCCGCCTTTGGCCTGCATTTGTGCGATTAGGCTGGCGCGCCGCTCTGCGTATGATTTCATTTGGTGCATCCTTTGCTTATGCAAGTCTCAAAAAACAGTGCGGTAGGATGGGTGAAACCCATCTTGTGAGTTCGATAAACGATAGGTTTCACCCATCCTACAGTTTTGCGTCAATGCTCAAGCCGGCGGTGCGTTCAATTGCGCCAACCGTTCCGCGCTGCCGACGTCGGTCCAGTCGCCGCGGTAGACTTCGCCGCCGACCTGACCGCGCGCCGCATATTCGCGCAGCAGCGGCGCCAGTTTGGCGCAGCTGCCGGCTTCGACTGCATCGAATATTTCGGGCCGGTAGACGCCGATGCCGGAGAACGTATAACGCGGCGCGCCGTCGTTGGCGACCGAGTACAGGTTCAGCGCGAAGTCGCCTTCCGGATGATGTGCCGGATTCTTCACCAGATACAGCCAGGACACGTCGCGCCGGTCGGCGCCATAGGGCTGGCCCCACATATCGGTTTCGGCCAGCGTGTCTTTGACTTGGGTAAAGTCGAAATGGGGGCAAAAAATGTCGGCTGCAAGCGCGACGAAAGGCGCATCGCCCAGCAGGTGGCGGGCGTGCGCCACGCCGCCGGCGGTTTCCAGCGCGGTGCTTTCCGCCGAATAGACGATGCACGCGCCGAATTTCGCGCCGTCGCCCAGCGCTTCCTCGATCATGCTGCCCAGGTGCGCATGGTTGATGACGATCTCGGTAATGCCGGCGCGCACCAGATTCTGGATGTGCCAGACAATCAGCGGCCGGCCGCGCACTTTCAGCAGCGGCTTGGGACAGGTATCGGTCAGCGGACGCATCCGCTCGCCGCGTCCGGCGGCAAAAATCATTGCTTTCATGGTCGTTTCTTGGGTTTTATTAGTGCTATGAGTATTATTTTTTACTGGCTAAATATATGCGGAAAGTAGTGTATTTTTGCATATACCCCACACAATCAAAATGTATATCCGACCTGCGGTGGCTGCTTTTCCAGCGAGTTGAGCAAGCGCACCAGCGGTGCCAGTTCGCGGTAGCGGCGCGCAGTCTTGTGTACGTATTCCAGCACCATCGGGATGTCCTTCAGATAGGCGTCCTTGCCGTCGCGGTAATTCAGGCGGGCGAAGATGCCGAGCACTTTCAGGTGGCGCTGCAAGCCCATGAATTCGAAATCGCGATAGAAGCTGTCGATGTCAGGATTGACCGGCAAGCCGGCGCGCCGGGCTTTTTCCCAGTAGCGAATCGCCCAGTCCAGCACCATTTCTTCATCCCACGCGATATACGCGTCGCGCAGCAGCGATACCAGGTCGTAGGTGAGCGGGCCATATACCGCATCCTGGAAGTCAAGCATGCCGGGATTGCCCTGCGCTAAAACCATCAGGTTGCGCGAGTGGTAATCGCGGTGCACATACACTTGCGGCTGCGCCAGGTTGTTTGCCAGCAGCGCCTCGAACACCTGGTCCAGATCGGCCTGTTGGGTCGCATTGAGCGTGGCGCCGAGGTGGCGGCCCAGATACCACTCAGGAAACAGCATCAGTTCGCGCAGCAGCAGCGCACGGTCGTATTCCGGCAGCTGATCGGGCTGGCTCCGGCTTTGCAGCAGGATCAGCGCATCGATCGCATCCGTATACAGCGCGTGGGCGGTGTCGCTATTGAGCTGGTGCAGATACGTGCTCGAACCCAGGTCCGACAGCAGCAAAAAGCCGCGCTCGAGGTCGGCTGCCAATACCTGCGGCACCGTGACGCCGGTCTGGCCGAACAATTCGGCGACGTGGATGAAGGGCCGGACATCCTCTTGCGGCGGCGGTGCGTCCATCACGATGGCGGTGCCGCCATCGGCTGTGTCGACCCGGAAATAGCGCCGGAAGCTGGCGTCGCTGGAGGCGGCGCGCAGCGTCTGCGGCAGGGTCGGCGTGGCGGTCAGCGCGCCTAGCCATGCGGTTAACTGGGTAAAGCGCAGATCGGATGGTGCCTGCGGTGTGGGTGATGCGGTTGCAGCTAAGCTTGTAGCTAAGGTTGTATGTAATGACATGAAGCAGCCCGGGGAATCCATAGAATGTGATGAGTTCCCCTATAATAATGGATTAAATTCAAAAAATCGCCTGCCATGGTCATTCACACGTTTCGCTCATGAGTCGGCATATCACAATACCGCAACCGCAATACCGGCTCAGCATGCTGGCAGCGGCGATTATGCTGGCATATACGCCACTGCTGGTTTCTGCGCAGGGCTTGCCCAATCCGACCCGCAGCCAGGCGATTGAAGAAAGCCAGCCGGCCGAGATCAGCGCCGAGACCATGACCGGGCGGCCCGACCGCGAACTACAGCTCGATCGCGCGGTGGAAATCCAGCGCGGTCAGACCACCATCAAGGCCGACCATGCGCTGTACCTGCAGATCGAGGATGAAGTCACCGCCTCGGGCAATGTCTGGATCAAGCGTTTCGGCGATCTGTACAAGGGCGAGCAGTTAAAGCTGAACCTGAGTTCGGGCGCAGGCTATGTCACCCATCCTGAATACAAGCTGGAGAAGAACAATGCGCAGGGCAATGCGCAGCGCATCGATTTTGAAAACAATGAACGCGCAGTCGTCAGTCAAGGCACTTACAGCACCTGCGAAGGTCCCGACCCCGACTGGTATCTGAAGGCCGACACCATGCACCTGGACACCGGGCGCGACGTCGGAACCGCCTCGAAGGCGGTGGTGTTTTTCAAGGGCGTACCGATCATGGGCTTGCCCTGGATGTCGTTTCCGCTCTCGGATGCACGCAAATCGGGTGTGCTGCCGCCGACCATAGGCGTGACCTCCCAAGGGGGGCTGGAGCTTGAGGTGCCGTATTATTTCAATATTGCGCCCAATCGCGATCTGACGCTGTTCCCCAAGCTCATCAGCCGGCGCGGCATCCAGCTTGGCGCCGAAGGCCGCTATTTGGAGCAGAACTATGCCGGCACGACCAGGATCGAAGTGTTGCCAAACGATCAGCTGACCAAAACCAACCGCTATTCGCTGGCCTCGATCCACAATCAGACGCTGACGCCCCGGCTGTCATTCGGGTGGAACCTGAACCGCGCTTCCGATGACGAATACCCGAGCGATTTCGCAAAAACCATCACCGCCAGCTCGCAGCGTCTGTTGCCGCGCGACGTGTACTCCAGCTACGCCGGCACCTACTGGAATACGACTGCCAGGATGACCAGTTACCAGTTATTGAAAGACCCGGGAAATCCGCTGGTGCCGCTGGTGCGGCCGTTCGGCCGCTTGCCGCAATTGACCCTGCATGCCGGACGAGAAAATGTTATGGGCTTTAACTGGGCGTTAATTTCCGATTTTTCGCGCTTTTCCTTGCCGGATGATGAGCTTCTCAAAAGAGGGCCGAATGAAAAGCAGCGCGGCGACCGCCTGGTGATCAACCCGCAAATCAGCTATCCGATATTGCGGCCCGGTTATTTCATCACGCCCAAGCTGTCGCTGCACGCGACTAGCTATCAGCTTGAAGCACCCGTGGGCAGCGTGTCCTCGCCGTCGACGGCGTCATCATTAACGCGCACGCTGCCGACTTTTTCGCTCGATAGCGGGCTGATGTTCGAGCGCAATACGACGTTTTTCGGCCAGCAAGCCACGCAGACGCTGGAGCCGCGCCTGTTTTACGTATATACGCCGTTCCACGATCAAAGCCTGTATCCGAATTTCGATAGCGCCGAAGCAACTTTCAATTACGCCCAATTGTTCAGCGAGAATCGCTATTTGGGATCGGACCGCATCAGCGATGCTAATCAGCTCACTGCTGCGCTGCTGTCGCGCTACTTGGACCAGAACGGGGCCGAGCGTTTGCGACTGTCGTTGGGGCAGCGTTTTTACATCAACGTACCGCGCGTGACGCTGCCTGGCGGCGCCAGCCTGGAAGACCGCTCCGACCTGCTGCTGGCCGCCAGCGGCCGCGTCACCAGCGCGCTGCGCCTCGACAGCGCGGTACAATACAGCGTCAATCAGAGAAGCCTGTCGAGCAGCAATTTTGGTGCCCAATGGCAGCCGGCACCGAAAAAGGTGCTGAACGCCGATTATCGCTTCGCACGCAAGAGCAGTTCCGTGCCGGTCTTGCTAAAGCAGTTTCAGCTGTCCGGCCAATGGCCGTTGTCGGAGCGGATATACGCGGTTGGCCGGGTCAGTTATTCGGTGCCTGACAAGAAGCTGGTCGATAGCCTGTTCGGGATGGAATACAAGGAAGACTGCTGGATTTTCCGGGTAGTGGCGCAACGCATCACCACCGCCACCACGCAGGCCAATTCGACCCTCTTCATTCAGTTGGAATTGAACGGTCTATCCAAGTTGGGCTCCAATCCGCTGGGAGCCCTGCAGCAAAATATCCCCGGTTACCAGTCTGTGAGCGATCCCGTAGTAAGAAATTAACCAGAGCACGCAATCCATCAACACGAAAATACCATGAGCGAATGTAAACCTATGCGTAATCGTAATGCGAACAAGTCGGTGCCAGTACTGCTGACAATACTATTGCTGAGCCTGACATTCGGCGTGTCTGCTGGAGTCATGGCGCAAACCAAAAGCACGCCCGCAGCCAAAGCGGCAGTGGTGAAGAATACCGGCCAGCCACAGCTGGTGGACTCCATCGTTGCGGTCGTCAATAATGACGTCATCACCCGCGTGGAACTCGAGCAGCGGTTGCGTACGGTCGAGGCCCGGGCCGTCAAAAAAGGCATTAACCTGCCGCCGCGTGCCGAATTTCAGCCGCAGTTGCTGGAACAAATGATTCTGGAGCGGGCCCAGATGCAGCTGGCCAAAGAAGCCGGAATCCAGGTTGACGACATCGTGCTGGACCGCGCCATCAGCCGGATCGCCGAACAAAACAAAATGACGCCGCAGAAATTCCGCGATGAACTGGAGCGCGAAGGCATGCCGTTTGCGCAGTTCCGCGAAGAAATCCGGCAACAAATCGTCATGCAACGCCTGCGTGAGCGCGAAGT
>JBDSCZ010000136.1:0-27155 GCA_039920865.1 Burkholderiaceae bacterium | reverse complement strand
ATCAGCCCCATCAGGATCGGTTGGGCGAAGTCATGCTTGCCCGCCTTCATCCACCAGAAATGTACGATTGCCAGCGGTGCAATCAGGTAAATCAGGCGATGCAGCCATAGCCAGCGCTTGCCGCCCAGCATGCGCACCATGCGGTTGCTGCTGGTGACTGCCAGCGGGATCAGCAACACGAAATTGATGAAGCCGACCGTAATGAAAGGGCGCTTGATGACATCTTTGAACATCTCACTCAGATCGAAGAAATGGTCGAACCAGATAAATGTCGTAAAGTGCAGGCAGGCATAAAAAAATACAAACAAGCCGAGCATGCGGCGCAACTTGATCAGCCAGGGCCAGTGCAACCATTTGCGCAGGGCGTCATCGCCAGCGTGATGCCGAGAAAATACAGCGTCCAGTCACCGCTATTGCGGGTGATGAACTCAATCGGATTGGCACCGAGCCGGTCGGTCAGCGTAAATAACACCAGCCGCAGCAACGGCAACAGAGAGAGCAGGAAAGTACCGAACTTGATGCCGCGCAATTGCCGCGGCGTCGGGTGAAAAGGGGTCTTGCCAGGTGAGCTCATCGCGGTACAGGCTTAGAAAAATTTCTTCAGGTCCATCCCTGAATACAGGGACGCAATCTCGTTATAACCATTGAACATCAACGTCTTGCGCTTCTTGGTAAAGAAGCCGTCTTCGCCGATGCGCCGTTCGCTGGCTTGCGACCAGCGCGGGTGATCGACTGCGGGATTGACGTTCGCATAAAAGCCGTACTCCTGCGGTGCCGAGATATTCCAGGCAGTCTTTGGCTGTTCCTTAACGAAGCGAATCTTGACGATCGACTTGGCCGATTTGAAGCCGTACTTCCAGGGCAACACAAGGCGTACCGGCGCACCATTCTGGTTCGGCAGCACCTCGCCATACATGCCGAATGTCAGCAGCGCCAGCGGATGATTGGCTTCATCGATGCGCAAGCCTTCGACGTACGGCCAGTCCAGCACCAAGCTGCGCAGTCCGGGCATCTGCTTCGGATCGGCCAGCGTTACGAATTCAATAAATTTCGCGTTACTGGTCGGCTCCACCTTTTTGATCAGCGCCGACAGCGAGTAGCCAACCCATGGAATCACCATCGACCAACCCTCGACGCAGCGCAAATGGTAGATCCGTTCCTCCAGAGGCGCCAGCTTCATCAGGCGATCCAGATCCAGCGTCATCGGCTTCTTGACTTCTCCTTCGACGACGATGCTCCAGGGTCGCGTCTTCAGACTGCCTGCGTACTTGGCCGGGTCAGACTTTTCGGTACCGAATTCATAAAAATTATTGTAGGTGGTCGCATCCTTGTAGGCGCTTTGCCGATCCATCACGACATAGGACGGATTGGGTTTTCCGGCCAGTTTTAACGCGACATTCTGCGCCAGCGCCTGGCGCGTGGCCAACGCCAACAGGGCACCACCGGCGATCGAGCCGAGCGCGACCTGCTTGATGAAGCTACGGCGCGATTCAAAAATATGCTGCGGGGTGATTTCGGAAGAAAACGGAATATCGATCCCATTCTGGCTGCGCTTGATCAACATGACAACTCCAGTGTGCGGTGTTGCCGTTAATGATGTCAGTTGGCCCGCTGTGCCGGTACAACCTTACAAAATAATTGAACTTGACGATACATCAGATGTGCGGGTGCGGGTGCGGGCTTGGGCGCCGATTCGGACAAAGGACGAGAGGATAAAGGACGAGATGATTCAAGGCGGAGCCCCAACTGGCTAGCCGGCTGCGCTGCGTCTGCAGCTCAGCCGATATAAAGCAGCCGGGGCCGCGCTGTATTGCGTTCGGGCGCGGCTTAAAGTTCGCCGTAAGAATGCAGACCGGACAGAAACATATTGACGCCCAGAAAAGCAAATGTCGTCACCACCAGACCGCTCACCGCCCACCATGCGGCCATTCGTCCGCGCAAGCCTTTCATCATGCGCATGTGCAGCCAGGCTGCATAATTGAGCCAGACGATCAGCGCCCATGTTTCTTTGGGGTCCCACGACCAGTAGCCACCCCATGCCTCTGCAGCCCATAGCGCACCAAGAATGGTGGCAATGGTGAAAAATGCGAAACCGACCGAAATCGCCTTGTACATTACGTCATCCAGCACTTCCAGCGACGGCAGACGATCGGCCAGAAAACCTTTGGATTTCAGCAGGTAGGCTGCCCCCACCATCGCAGCCAGTGAGAACGTGCCGTACCCGATGAAATTGGCAGGCACATGAATTTTCATCCACCAGCTTTGCAGCGCCGGCACCAGCGGCTGGATATTGGCGGCGTCGCGCGATACCGTATACCACAGCAGGAACCCGACCGCAGCGGCGATTAACAGCAGCACGAACGGTCCCATTTGACGGGTCGCATAATGCTGTTCGTAATACAGATAAAACAATGCGGTGATCATCGAGAACAGGATGAATACTTCATACAGGTTTGACACCGGTATATGTCCGATATCAGCACCGATCAGATACGATTCGTACCAGCGCACCAGCATCCCTGTGAAACCCATAACCACTGCAGCCCAGCACAATACCGAGCCAACCGCCGAACCGAAATCGGACCTGGCGACCAGTCCGATCCAGTAGAAAAGGGTAGAAAGCAGGAATAAAGTCCCCATCCAAAGGATCGCCGACTGGCTCGACAGCAGGTACTTGAGCATGAATTTCTGGTTTGCCATTTCGAGCGCGCCGCCATACAGCGCGATCGCGAACAGGCTCAGGACTGCCAGCAAGGCAATTAGCCAACGTACCGGCTTCCAGTTCCAACCCAGCCAGGCAAAGGTCGGCGCCGCCAATACCAGGATCGACTTCTCGTAGATATCCATGAAATGGCCGAACATGTTCAAACCGGTCAGCGAAGCCGCCACCAGCGCCACCGCATACAGCCAGTCGATTGGCGACAATCGCCGGAAATAGCCTGGTTGCGGCGAATAGCTTGATTGTTGCGTCAATTCCATGATGTTCCTCCAATGTTGTCAGGCCGGTGCCCGGACAACCTTACTCAATAATCAGTACCGAAGTGTAGTCCTATCACACCATCACTGCACGGGTGGGTCCGATTGCATCATTTGCTGCTTAATGGTGCGGTAATCTTTTTCGAAATCGAGCGTTTTGCGCTGCGAGCTCATCGCCATCAGCGCGACCGAACCAGTATCACGATCCTTGAGCCAGACCCACAAGCGGCGCTCGCGGATATAAAACATTGAAAACACGCCAAGCGTCAGCAGCAGACAACCGAAATACACGACTATTTTGCCGGGCGAGCGGGTGACCTGGAACACCGAAGCCTTGATTTCTTCGAAACTCTCCAACTGCAAATACACCGGCGCGCCATAAAAGGATGCATCGGATAATGCGCTGGTACTCAATTGCAGGAAATGTGCATGCTTGTCTGTGGCTTCGATCGGCTTCAAACCGTCTTTTTCGCGTGCTGCCTGCCACAGATCCCACATGCTGCCGTTAAGTATCTTCATGAAAATATCGGCTGCCTTCTCCTGCTCGGCGGGCGGTATATTGTCGAGAAACTTCGATACCGCCAGGAAGCCGGCCGACGCGCCGTCGCCGGCGAACACCGTCAGACTTTTGCTTGCGGATTGCTGCAACTGGGACCCCAGTTTGCCACCACCATCTGGCACTCCCGATAGTGCGCGCCGCGCATAGCGCTGCGCAGCCTGTTCGCGCAAGACAGGGTCCAGCATAGCGGCGCGCAAGCGCATCCATTCATGGACCGTATTGTCGTCGTCAGCCGGAATCCGCAAGAACCGGAATTGCTCAGACGGCGTATCACGCGTGCCGGCTAGAAATACGTAGGCGTCGTCCAGTAAAATAGGCTGCATATAATTCTGAAACTCGCGCGCCTGGCCGTTCTTGTCGCGCAATTTGTACTGCACACTGGGGCCAGCATTTTTCAGGTTCTTGTCATTGGCATTCTTGGCCGCGGAGCCGGTATGCTTATCTAGCCCGCTCGAGAACTTCTGGTTGAAAGTCTTCTCGACCGAACGCAAATCCTGTCCCTGTCCCATATTTTCGATATTGAACGGTCGAAAGCCAGACCACTCCACTGTATATTCGCTGCCATTGCCCGGCTGATTCGCCTTGCTCAGTACGGTCGTGTTGCCAACCACGCCAGCCAACGGAAACGTATATCTCTTGGCACCCGTCATCGGATAGCCAGTCAGTTGCAGCTTGCTTCCGCCATCCTCAAAACTCGATTGATAGATCGCCACACCCTTGTAAATCAGGGGTTCATTAACCTTGATTGTGGCGGGGAAAGACTTGCCGCTCTGGTGATCGGTCACTACCACGTCGCTGGCAAATAACTTTGGCATGCCGGTAGAATAAAAATCGATGGTGAATTTTTTAAGCTGTATCGAGAACGGCAAATCCTGGATCAGCACGCCATCCTTCTGCGGAATGATGGCCGTATTGCTGGTGGCACCTTCAGGAATCATGGTGTTGCCGCGAAAAGTCGGATTGGCCAGGCTCAGCCGGTGCTGCTGCGGGATGTCGGCAATAATGCCGTTACCGGCAAACGGCGTCTTGCCCATAAACCACTGCTGGAAGCGGATCGGCATGTCCGAATCCAGCAGGCCACCGATACAGATGATGACGATTGCGCTGTGAGCAAAAATATAGCCCCATTTGTTGGCTGCGCCCTGCTTGGCAGCAATCAGGGTTGCATGTTCTTTTGCGACGATTTTGCTCTTGTAGCCCTGATCTGCAAGTTGGGCCACCAGGCGCTGCGCCAGACTGGCCCGGGGTGCGCTGGAAGCCCACTCGGCCTTGTGGTGGAAATTGCGCAGGGATTCTTCCCGCACGTTTTCGCGCCAGCTGCGCATATCCTTGAGCATCTTGGGCGCATTGCGGATGATGCACAGCGATGTCGACAGCACCAGGAAAGCCATGATCAGCAAGAACCACCAGCTTGAATAGAGCGCATACAAGCTGAATTTATCGAACACTTCAAACCAGAACGGGCCGAACTGGTTGACGTAGTTCGACATCGGCTCACTCTGCTTCAGCACCGTGCCAATCACGGAAGCAATCGCAATCAGCGTCAACAAGCTGATGGCGAAACGCATCGAGGAAAGGAGCTCCACCGCGTCGGCGAGCCAGCGGCGGTTGGTCTTGATCTGTAATCCTGCAGTGCTTGTACTCATGCTATGCGATCATTGTCTTTGATTAAACTCATCTTCAATAAAACAAAAGGGGTAGCCTTGGCCACCCCTCTCATTACATCTTGGAATTATTGTGGCGACTGCTTGCTCACTTCAAACCGGCAACGTAGTCTGACACAGCTTTGATTTCATCGTCGGTCATGCGTTTGGCGATAGCAGTCATCTGCACGCTATTGCTGCGGGTGCCGGAACGGAAACCAATCAGTTGCGCCGCAGTGTAATCCTGATGCTGGCCGCCAATGCGCGGATACTGTGCCGGAATGCCAGCTCCGCTCGGGCTATGGCAACCGGCGCACGCCGGGATATTTGCTCCGGCGATACCGGCTCGATAAATTTTCTTACCCGCTTCGATCGTATCTTTGTTTTTTGCGGCACCCGAACCAGGCTTTTGCGCACTGAGATAGGCGGCGATATTTTTCATGTCTTCGTCGCTCAAGGCTTTTGCGAAGCCGGTCATGACTGCGTTATTGCGCGTGGCTCCGGTAAAGTCGACCAGTTGCTTATGCAAGTAGGCGTCATGCTGTGCGGCCAGTTTCGGGTTCAGCGAAATGGTGGAATTGCCGGCGGCACCATGACACGAAACACAGGCAACGATGTTGCGTGCGCCGTCGCCATTGACGTACAGGGCTTCACCTTTGGCCGGATCGACTTTGGCTGCAGCCTGTGGCGTAGCTGCACCTGCGCTAGCAATGGTGGATACGGCCAGGGCCGTTACAAACAGGGATTTTACAATTGGCATAAAGACACGGTTCATTCACACACCTTGAGACTGAATATTAAAATTTGCCCTAACGGCAGCCATCCTGCTACGTTTGCATGACGTGCAGTCATTGCATGCGACTTCGCTTATTTGCGGCGCGACCACACGTAACCCCTTATTGTACAATAGCTTTCCGGCGTTTTTGCCCCTTTTAGCTGCATTTTGCATTATACCTATGTCCATACTTTGGCAAGCCCGCTTCTTTACCACGGTCAATCACCTGCGTGATTTGCCAGATACCCACGTCCCGGAAGTCGCTTTTGCCGGCCGCTCCAACGCCGGAAAATCTACCGCCATCAATATTCTGTGCAACCAGAAGAAGCTGGCATTTGCGTCTAAAACGCCGGGGCGCACCCAGCACATCAATTATTTTTCGATCGGCGGCGCACACGTCGGCCAACATCGCAAGGATGAAACCAAGCTCGACCAGATTCGCGCGCTGATGGTCGATTTACCCGGCTATGGTTACGCCGAAGTCTCCGGCTCGGCCAAACTGCACTGGCAAGAGCTGCTGGGCGACTATGTGCGCCGGCGCGAGCAGCTGGCGGCGCTGATACTGATCATGGATGCGCGCCGTCCGTTTACCGCACTCGATACGCAAATGCTGGAATGGTTCGCAACCACTGGCAAACCGGTGCATTGCCTGCTGACCAAAGCCGACAAGCTCAATCGCACCGAATCGAACAATGCGCTACGCGTTACGCGCACAATTCTGGGGAGTTACGTTGACAGCGCAGGTGTGCCATTCCCCTACACTGCACAATTGTTTTCATCGCTAAAGCGCATTGGACTGGAAGAAGCCGATCAAAAGATCCAGGAATTGAGCGGCCTGAATGTCGCGCCAAATCCTGTCGAAACATTTGCCACCACAGACCTTGCGCCGCCACAAGAGTAGAAAAACTATAGGAGTATGATAAAAAACACTGCATTTTTCGCATATTTAATATGCGGAATACAAATATACAGATGACTGTATATTACGGATTCAGAGAATTAATATTTAGCGCGAGTTTCGTAAAACGCAGAGCAGTTGCAGGAAATAAAAAATCCCTGGAGAAAGGGGAATGATCTCCAGGGAAAAGAGCCTTTTCGCGCATGTCGCGATCTGGCACCCGCTCAGGGAGGGAAGCGGGAGGCAAGCGGACTCGCCTGTAAATGAGATAGCTTCTTTTATAAAAAGTTCATTCAATTTCAATCACTTTTTCGGCCCATGCAACCATGAAACTTTTTTCCACGCCAGCCCATTTCCCGGCCATCCGCATGCGCCGCATGCGCAAGGATGCTTTTTCCCGCAACCTGATGCGCGAAAACTGCATTACTGCATCCGACCTGATTTATCCGGTCTTCATTCTGGAAGGCACGCAGCAACGCGAAGCAGTTGCTTCGATGCCAGGCGTGGAGCGACTCTCGGTCGATCTGTTGCTGGAAGTGGCGGAAGATTGCGTGGCGCTGGGAATTCCCGTGATGGCATTGTTTCCGGTTATCGAATCGTCTTTGAAAACGCTTGACGGCAGCGAAGCATTCAATCCTAAAGGGCTAGTGCCGCGCGCGGTCAGGGAACTCAAGAGACGCTTCCCGGAGCTTGGCATACTGACCGATGTCGCACTTGATCCGTATACCAGCCACGGCCAGGACGGCCTGATTAATGCCAGCGGCTATGTCTTGAACGATGAAACTTGCGCCGCGTTGACCAAACAGGCGCTGACGCATTCCGAGGCCGGCGTCGACATCCTGGCACCATCCGACATGATGGATGGCCGCATCGGCAGCATCCGCAGCGCACTGGAAACCTACCGCCACATTAATACCCGCATCATGGCCTACTCGGCCAAATACGCATCGTCATTTTACGGTCCGTTTCGCGACGCGGTCGGCTCCTCGGCCAATCTGGGCAAGAGCGACAAGGCGACCTACCAGATGGACCCGGCCAATAGCGACGAAGCGCTGCGTGAAGTCGCGCTCGATCTGGCTGAAGGCGCCGACATGGTGATGATCAAGCCCGGCATGCCGTATCTGGACATCGTGCGGCGCGTCAAGGACGAGTTTAAAGTCCCGACCTTCGCCTATCAGGTTAGCGGCGAATACGCAATGCTGAAAGCTGCCGCCCACAACGGCTGGCTGGAACACGACAAGGTGATGATGGAGGCGATGATGGCTTTCAAGCGTGCCGGTGCCGACGGTGTGCTGACCTATTTCGCACGCGACATCGCACGCCTGCTGAAACAAGTCTGAGCAACTGGGGCAGCGGCGTGATTTAGCCCACAACTTCCGATTTGCCCGCCGACCCCGACCGTCAATTCCATCAGATGGAATTGACGGTCTCCATTATGGAGTTATTGCTGCGCTACTTTGGCAACAATCGCTATCTTGAAAGCAAGGTAGCGTTGTGACCTGTGCCATGCCGGAAAAACTCCAGCCTCGTCAATAAACCGAATTTAAATTCGGTCCGATATATAAGGGGTATGCCAAAAAAATATACATTTTCCGCATATATTTATTACGACTTTAAAAATACCCCGGGTAGATACGAATTCAATCACAGCGCCAGCGACAAAGAGCGCGCAAATCGCTGCGCATTCTGATAGCCGATTACACGCGTACCCTTAATCTCTGCGCCTTGTGGGTCAAAGAAGATTATGCCGGGCGGGCCGAACAGGTTGAAACGTTTTAGCAACGCCTTATCATCCGCATTGTTCGCAGTCACATCGACCTGCAGCAACAGCAGCGTCGACATCTGTTCGCGTACACGCTGATCGGTAAAAGTTAACTCCTCCATTTCTTTGCAGGAAACGCACCAGTCGGCATAAAAATCGAGCATGACCGTCTTGCCCTGTGCCGCCGTCAAAATTGCATCAAGCTCACCTACCGAGCGCACACGGGTAAATTGCAGCGGCTTCTCGGGATTGCCAATCAGATGCGAAAGCGGCGCCCAGGCATCGCGGCCGCCACTGGCTACGCCAACCAATTGCACCAGGCCGAATACCGCAAACAGGATGCCGAACGCAATCGAGAATCCACCGCCAAGCGGGCGCAACAGAAAGAGGCCGTAACCCAATCCGAGTGCTGCCCAGCCCAGCATCTCCAGCCAGGCAGGAAGAATCGGCACCACCATCCACAATGCAAGGCCGAGCATCAACACGCCGAAGAAGCGCTTCACTGTTTCCATCCAGGCGCCAGCCCGCGGCAACAGCGCGCCGGCAGAAATTCCGATTAACAGCAGAGGTACGCTCATCCCCGCCGCCATCGCAAACAGCGCACTGCCGCCGATCACCACATCGCGGGTCTGGCTGATATACACCAGTGCACCGGCCAAGGGAGCTGCCACACAAGGCCCGACAATCAATGCCGAAATCGCACCCATGGTGAATACACCGAACAATTTACCAGCAGACTGACGCTCAGACACCCGCACCAGGCGCGATTGCATTGCCGCCGGCACCTGCAACTGATAGACCCCGAACATCGATAACGCCAGTGCCACCATAAGTAGCGCAAACAGACCCAACACCCAAGGATTTTGCAAGCTGGCTGCCAAGCCTTCACCAATCAGGCCGGCAGCTATGCCGAGCGCGGTATACACGATCGCCATGCCGAGGGAATACGCGACCGACAGTATGAAGGCACGTGACCGCGCAACATGAGCCCCCTCCCCCACGATGATGAAAGATAGAATAGGCACCATCGGCAACACGCAAGGAGTGAACGCCAGACCAAGACCGAGCAGGAAGAACAAGGGCAGGATGAGCAGCAATTTACCGCTTTTCAGAGATGCTTCGATGCTGCCCATTGCCCCATCCAGTAAGCCCGCACTCGCTTGCCCCTGCTGGGGCCCCGCATTCATTCTGCTGCTGACTTCAGAGCCCATCCCCAACGCACCCTGAACTGCACCGGCAGACGCCAGCAGCCCGCGGGCCGACGACAGGTTTGCGACCGATTCCATTGGTGCGTAGCATAATCCCTGGTCGGTGCACCCCTGCGAAATCACAGTTAATACAAAAGGTGCATCGGCCTGAACCGGCAACGTAATCGTCACCTGTTTGCGATAACTTTCGACATCTTTCTCAAACGTCGTGTCGTATTTAATAATTCCCACGGGAAACTTAGGTTCCCCCAAGTTTGCTCCAGTTGCCCTGAACTGGAAACGATCGCGATACAGATAATACCCATCGGCGATGGCAAAAGTCAGTACGATCGTTTTCGGACCCTGCATTTCGGCAGCGAACTTGAAGGCAGCTTCCGGCTCCAGAAAATCTTCACCCGCCAATGCTTGCTGCGGCGACAAGATGCCCAACAACGCAATAAATAAAATCCAGACAAATCCAGTTGGTCTGGATGACCGGGGTTGGAATAAACGCTTAACCATTTAAAACATTCCTCTTTGCCGCATTAATTCGGGCATGGTGTGGCAGACATATCAAAACTCCAACCTGAACTGTTGCTTAACTATCCAACCGAGATAATCGAAGTGACTCACTTTAAAGCCTTGAATGGACCGCACTATCGATAATATGTTCCTCCAAACAATATTTGAAAGGCAAGCATTCATACAGCGACAAAACTTTATTTCATCAGGCGCCGACGCGTCAACACGGTCGCCAGATAAAATCCGGCAATGCAATACGCCAGCAATATTGACAAATCGCGCACCGGCGCTGTAGGCCAGGAGCCGAGAATTAAAGGGCGCACCAAATTGACTGCCGCACCGAGCGGCAGCACATCAGAAACACGCTGCAGCCAGACAGGCAACTGCGCGACTGGATAATACACCCCCGACAAAAACACCATTGGAGTGAGTACCATCGTAAAGTAATACGTGAAAAAATCATATCCGCGCGCCAGAGCATTGACTACCAGCCCCATCGAGGCAAAGGTCATGCCGATGATGAGCAATATGGGCACAACCAGCACGGCATGCGCATTCAGACCGATCCCCAAAAACAACAGAACAACCAGAATAACCAAACCCGAGAATAGAGCTTTGCTGGCAGCCCATAACATCTCCGCCAGAATGATGTCATCCAGCGACAGCGGTGCGTTGAGCAGGGCGTCCCACGATTTTTGCACGTGCATGCGCGAAAAAGCTGAATACAGCGCCTCGAAAGACGCGGCCATCATGATCGACATGCAAATCGAGCCCGAGCCGAGATAATTGATGTATGGAATCCCTTCGATCTGCTTGAGCAAGCTTCCCAAGCCATAGCCAAAAGCCACTAGAGTGATCAATGGATCGGCGATATTACCGATAATGCTGGCCA
Source organism: Burkholderiaceae bacterium (assembly GCA_039920865.1). GTDB lineage: Bacteria > Pseudomonadota > Gammaproteobacteria > Burkholderiales > Burkholderiaceae_D > AVCC01. The sequence continues at coordinate 15,941 of JBDSCZ010000136.1, read as the reverse complement.
CAGCAAGCTTTTTCCAGACCAGGAAATTTCTTTGCCAAATAGGCCGAAAGCGTAACGAAAATGAAGGTAATGCGTAGTTTGAAGAGGCCATACTAATCCCGTATTTCTCGACCAGTCAGCTTCAAAAACAAATCTTCCAAATTGGCCGGCCGATGCACAAAACGAACATCCGTAGCTGCATGCAAACTGTTCAGCAATTGTTGCGCGTCATTGGTGTAGCAAAAAACTGTTTCCCCACTTATTTCGATTCGGGCCGATTGCCGACGCCCAAGGCAATCAGCCCATTTGCGGGCACCTTCGCCATAAACCTCGACTACCTCCGACTCGATATGCAGAGCAATCAAATTTCTGGGCGATCCTTCCGCAATCAGCTTGCCGTGATCGATTACTGCCAAGCGGTCGCACAAACGCTCTGCTTCATCCATGAAGTGAGTGGTTAATAAAATAGTTTTTCCCTGACTCACAAGCGTCTTCAACCGCTCCCAGATCATATGCCGTGCTTGCGGATCCAGGCCTGTGGTAGGCTCATCCATGAAGATCAGGTCTGGATCATTGACAAGTGCGCGGGCTAGCATAAGACGCCGCCGCATGCCACCCGACAACTCCGCTATGCCCGCGTTTTTTTTGGCGGCCAAGTTGGCGAACTCAAGCAATGAGGGAATGCGTGCGGCAATAACCTTGTCTGGTATGCCAAAATATCGTCCGAACACCATCAGGTTTTCGGCGACGGTAAAATCTGGGTCGAGATTGTCTGATTGTGGCACAACGCCTACATGCAAACGGGCCTGACGGGCCTGTGAAGGGATGTTGCATCCTGCCAGAGTGACACGACCGCTGTCAGGTTCCGTCAACCCAAGGCATAAGCGCAGCGTGGTTGTCTTGCCTGCACCATTTGGCCCCAGCAATCCGTAACACTCGCCGCGTCGCAAGGAAAAATTGAGTTTATCAACTACGACATTGCGCTGAGATCCGTTGCTGTAGGATTTATACAGGTCTTCTGTAAACAAGATATCGGACTGCCACATTCGAAAATTCCTTGGCGGTAAGAAGATAAATCGTATCCTATGCCATTTCGTACCTATCCCGAACAGCATGATTAGCGAAATCAGGAATCTCAGCGCAGAACGAACAAAAGCCAGGCAAGACCTGGCTTTTGTTAATAACGCATTTAAGAATAGCGGCTAATTATTCTGCATCCGCAATTTCTACTGCTTCTGTTGTATCTGGACGGTCCAACAGTTCAATAAAGGCCATAGGCGCATTATCGCCAACACGGAAGCCCATCTTGAGAATGCGCAAATAGCCACCGTTACGATTAGCATAACGTGGGCCTAGCTCAGCGAACAGTTTCAAAACCATTTCGCGGTCGCGCAGACGGTTGAATGCGAGACGTTTGTTCGCCAGTGTATCTGTCTTGCCCAAGGTAAGAATCGGCTCGATAACACGGCGCAATTCCTTGGCTTTTGGCAGGGTTGTTTTGATGGCTTCATGACGCAACAACGATACTGTCATGTTGCGCAGCATGGCCAAACGATGGGAGGAAGTGCGATTGAGCTTACGAAGACCGTGACGATGACGCATGGTAATTCCTTTCTAGTTAAGTTTGATTCCAGCTCTTCTATCGCAGCGACAACGATCTGTCACTACGCGGACCGGTAATTGAGTGCGCGATTATACTAAACAAGTCGCAAATAAATTGAATATTATTCACGTCCGACTATTTTTCCAAGCCAACAGGTGGCCAGTTTTCCAGTTTCATTCCCAAAGTCAAGCCGCGCGAAGCAAGCACTTCCTTGATTTCATTCAGAGACTTGCGCCCGAGGTTCGGAGTTTTAAGTAATTCATTTTCGCTGCGCTGGATCAAGTCGCCAATATAGTAAATGTTTTCGGCTTTGAGGCAGTTGGCTGAACGCACTGTCAACTCCAGATCATCCACCGGACGCAGAAGAATCGGATCTACTGCAGGGGTACGAGATGGCGCTTCTGCAGCAGCTTCCGTTCCTTCCAGAGCTGCAAATACACTCAATTGCTCAACCAATACACGCGCAGATTGACGAATCGCTTCCTCAGGTGAAATCACACCATTGGTTTCAATATTGATGACCAATTTATCCAGATCCGTACGTTGCTCGACGCGAGCCGATTCAACAACATAAGAAACGCGGCGCACTGGAGAGAAAGAAGCATCCAAGATAATCCGGCCAATTGTCTTGTTAGTATCTTCGGCCAGTCGGCGAACGTTACCCGGAACGTAGCCACGACCTTTTTCAACCTTGATCTGCATATCCAGCTTGCCACCGGCAGTAAGGTTGGCAATCACGTGATCTGGATTGATCAATTCAACGTCGTGCGGCAAATCAATATCCGAAGCCAGAACAGTGCCTTCACCCTCTTTTTTAAGAGTCAAAGTAACTTCATCGCGATTATGAACTTTGAAAACAACGCCTTTCAAATTCAACAATAAATCAACAACGTCTTCTTGCACGCCATCAAGTGAAGAGTATTCATGCACAACGCCAGCGATTGTGACTTCCGTTGGTGCAAAGCCGACCATGGAGGAAAGCAGCACACGCCGCAAAGCATTCCCCAGTGTATGTCCGTAACCTCGCTCAAAAGGCTCCATCACAACTTTTGCGTGACTCTCACCCAAAGTTTCAACATCGATGATACGGGGCTTTAATAAACTGTTTTGCATGAAATGTCCTTTTCAATACCCTCGGTTCGTTACACCGATAAGGCTGATGGCACAATGAAAAATACCTACCGAAAAATCGGTAGGTGATCAATGAGACTAAATTGCTAATTAACGGGAATACAGTTCGACGATCAAGGATTCATTGACATCTTTGGCAATATCGCTGCGGTCCGGAACGGACTTGAAAGTGCCTTCCATCTTCTTGCTGTCGACAGAAACCCATGATGCCATGCCGATTTGTTCCGCAAGTGCAAGCGCTTCCATAATTCGCACTTGTTTCTTCGATTTTTCACGAACGGCAACAATATCACCTGGCTTAACTTGGTAAGAGGCAATATTAACAACAATGTCATTTACCATGAAAGCTTTGTGGCTAACCAACTGGCGAGCTTCGGCACGAGTAGAACCAAAACCCATGCGATATGCCACATTATCAAGGCGGGACTCAAGCAGCATCAGCAAACTCTCACCAGTATTGCCTTTGCGGCGGTCGGCCTCAGCAAAATAACGGCGGAACTGACGCTCCAAAATGCCATACATACGTTTTACTTTTTGCTTTTCACGCAACTGATTACCATAGTCAGAAGTACGAGCACCAGATTTAATACCGTGCTGACCAGGTTTTACATCCAGTTTGCACTTTGAGTCCAGTGAGCGACGAGCGCTCTTAAGGAACAGGTCAGTGCCTTCGCGACGTGAAAGCTTTGCTTTAGGTCCAATATAACGTGCCACAGTATTTCCTTTTAATTATGGGTTCACGCTCCAGAAGCTTGATCGAAATCCGATTAGCCGAGCGCTAGTATGATTAATTTACAATCACACAGTGGTCTTAAAAAAATACCGCCAAAATATTTTGGCGGGTATATATCTGCAATATAAATTTAAAGCAGATTAAATGCGGCGGCGTTTAGGCGGGCGACATCCATTGTGCGGCACCGGCGTCACATCTTGAATCTGAGTAATCTTGATACCCAGATTGTTCAATGCGCGTACTGCAGATTCGCGACCAGGGCCAGGACCCTTGATACGAACCTCAAGATTTTTAACGCCGCACTCAACAGCGACCTTACCTGCAGCCTCAGCAGCTACCTGAGCGGCAAATGGTGTCGACTTACGCGAACCTTTGAAACCGGCTCCGCCAGATGTAGCCCATGAAAGCGCATTGCCTTGGCGATCCGTAATAGTGATGATTGTGTTATTGAAAGAGGCATGCACATGCGCAATACCTTCAGCAACATTTTTCTTAACTTTCTTACGCACGCGTGCAGATGCGGCGCTATTCTGAGCTTTTGCCATAATTATTTCCTTGAATCCGAAGACTAATCTAGCTTACGCCGGATTATTTTTTCAGCGACTGAGCGGCTTTGCGCGGCCCCTTGCGGGTACGTGCATTGGTACGTGTACGCTGACCACGACAAGGCAATCCCTTGCGATGGCGCATACCGCGATAACAACCAAGATCCATAAGACGCTTGATGTTCATCGATATTTCACGACGTAGATCACCTTCGACGATAAATTTACCTATTTCATCACGAAGTTTTTCTAATTCGCTATCATCCAGATCCTTGATCTTTTTAGTGGTCAAGACACCTGTTTTTTCACAAATTACCTGCGCCCTTGGGCGACCTACACCGTAAATAGCGGTTAAGCCAATAACAGTGTGCTGATGGTTTGGGATATTAACCCCTGCAATACGTGCCATTCGTTATTCCTTGATCAATAACGTTAATTAACCCTGGCGCTGTTTATGGCGCGGCTCTGTGCAAATAACTCGAACTACGCCTTTGCGTTTAATAATCTTGCAATTGCGGCAGATCCGCTTGACTGATGCGAGAACTTTCATTTTTGCACTCTTCTTTCACTTCTAGGTTTAATTCGTCTTAAAAACTATTTAGTACGGAAAACAATCCGCGCTCTACTCAGGTCATATGGCGTCAATTCAACAGTCACCTTATCACCAGGCAATATACGTATGTAGTTCATACGCATCTTGCCAGATATATGACCTAGAACAACATGGCCATTTTCCAACTTAACTCGAAATGTTGCGTTCGGAAGATTTTCAAGAACCTCTCCCTGCAACTGTATAACATCATCTTTTGCCATTCAGTCTGCTCTTTCTAATGGGCGATTATTGCTAAGGGACTCAACCCTTGAAATTCGCTTTACGAAGCAACGATTCATACTGCTGGGACATGACGTAATTTTGTACCTGCGCCATAAAATCCATCGTTACAACAACAATAATCAACAGTGATGTGCCACCGAAATAAAATGGCACTTTCCATCTAGCAATCAGAAATTCTGGCAACAAACACACGAGCGTTATATAGACAGCACCTGCCAGAGTCAATCGCATTAATATTTTATCAATGTAGCGAGCTGTTTGATCACCAGGTCTGATCCCTGGTACAAATGCGCCGCTCTTCTTCAAATTATCTGCTGTTTCTTTACTATTAAAAACCAAAGCCGTGTAGAAGAAGCAGAAAAATATAATTGCGGCCGAATACAATAACGCATGAACTGGCTCACCCGGGGCCATTGATGCCGCCAGATCTTTCAAGAATCGGACTAATCCGCTTGAACTGTCGCCCGTTGTAAACCAACTGGTTATTGTAGCTGGAAACAAAATTATTGACGAGGCAAAAATTGGTGGAATGACGCCCGCCATATTAAGCTTCAGTGGCAAATGACTACTCTGCCCACCATAAATTTTATTACCAACTTGCCTCTTCGCATAATTGACTAAAATTTTTCGCTGTCCTTGCTCTATGAATACAACGACAAAAGTTACGCCAACAGCTATCAGACAAATAAATATTGCCGAAAGAGCATTCATAGAACCAGTACGAACCAGCTCAAATAGACCAGCAACTGCTCCTGGCAATCCTGCCGCTATTCCAGCAAAGATAATTATCGATATTCCATTACCCAATCCACGCTCAGTAATCTGTTCACCCAACCACATAAGAAACATGGTGCCTGTAAGTAGGGTAACTACGGTCGTGAACCTAAACGCCATACCTGGATCAATCACTAATCCAGACTGTGACTCAAGAGCAACTGCGATCCCCAGCCCTTGAAAAAGCGCCAGAAACAGAGTCCCGTAACGCGTATACTGAGTAATCTTGCGTCTTCCTGACTCGCCTTCTTTCTTGATCGCCTCCAACTGTGGCGAAACAATTGCCATGAGCTGCATGATAATCGATGCCGAAATATACGGCATGATACCTAGCGCAAATACAGTAAAGCGAGAAAGAGAGCCTCCGGAAAACATATTAAACATACCCAAGATACCACCTTGGTTTTGCTTAAAGAGTTGAGCCAACTGCGTTGGATCAATCCCAGGAACTGGGATATGTGAACCGACGCGGTAAACTACCAAAGCTGCAAGAAGAAACCAAAGACGGTTCCATGGGAACCCTCCCGATGAGCTTTTAGCTATTGCTGGACTAGTCGCCAATATAATGCTCCGATTACACTGACTGCTTAAGCAACTGAACCGCCAAGAGCCTCAATTGCAACTTTTGCACCCTTAGTCACAATCAAACCCCTAGTAGTAATTTTTTTAGTCAGCTTACCGCTGAAAATTACACGAACTACCTTAGCCAGTTGACCAATTACACCCGCTTGCTTCAGTGAAAGCATGTCAATTTCAGCTAATGGCATCGCCTCCAAATCAGACAAGCGTACTTCTGCCTTGAAAGGTGTCGCTGTAGACTTAAAGCCACGCTTCGGCAATCGCCTTTGAAGCGGCATTTGTCCGCCCTCAAAGCCGACCTTGTGAAATCCGCCAGAGCGCGATTTTTGACCTTTATGCCCACGACCGGCTGTTTTACCGAGGCCCGAGCCAATACCGCGACCAACACGACGTTTTGCGTGCTTGGCACCATCGGCCGGCTGAATTGTATTTAATTCCATGATTTACTCCGTTCGTAGGGCTGCGTGCCTTACGCCACAACTTTTACAAGATACGATACTTTGTTGATCATGCCACGTACAGATGGCGTGTCTTGCAACTCAGAAATCGAATTAATACGACGCAAGCCAAGACCACGCACTGTTGCACGGTGAGATTCGCGCGTACCAATCAAGCCTTTGACTAATTGCACTTTTACTGTGTTTGTCATCAGGGCCTCCTCAGCCTAAGATTTCTTCAACTGATTTGCCGCGCTTGGCAGCAATTTCAGATGGCGTACTCATCTTGGCTAATCCATTAAGGGTAGCGCGAACCATATTATATGGATTGCTTGAGCCATTCGACTTCGCCACGATGTTAGTTATGCCCATGACCTCGAAGATTGCGCGCATTGCACCACCTGCGATTACCCCAGTACCCTCTTTGGCCGGAGCCATGAGTACTTTAGATGCGCCATGCTTACCAGTAATGGTGTGCTGTATGGTGCCATCCTTAAGACTAATCTTGATCATATTACGACGAGCTTCTTCCATCGCTTTTTGAACAGCTACCGGCACCTCTTTCGATTTGCCTTTACCCATACCAATACGACCGTCGCCGTCACCAACTACTGTCAATGCAGCGAAACCCATGATCCGACCACCCTTAACCACTTTAGTCACACGGTTAATCGCAATCATTTTTTCGCGCATGCCATCATCGGGCTTGTCGCTTTGCATTTTTGCCTGCATTTTTGCCATGACGATTCTTCCTTAGAACTTCAGACCAGCTTCACGCGCGGCTTCAGCCAACGCTTTAACACGGCCATGGTAACGGAATCCGGAGCGATCAAACGCAACTTCGGTAATTCCTGCTTTAAGTGCTTTTTCTGCCACACGCTTACCGACTAAAGTCGCAGCTGCAGCATTGCCACCCTTACCAGATAGCCCAGCCAATTCCTGCCGAACTTCCACTTCCATAGTTGAAGCTGAAGCAAGGATTTTCGCATCTGGGCCAATAAGGCTCGCGTAGATATGCAGATTAGTACGATGCACAGCTAAACGATTTACTTTTAACTCTGCGATCTTGGCACGGGTTTGACGTCCGCGGCGCAGCCGTGATTCTTTCTTATCCATCGTCAGCCCCTATTACTTCTTCTTGGTTTCTTTAAGCTTTACCACTTCATCCGCATAACGGACGCCCTTGCCTTTATAGGGCTCAGGACTGCGGTAAGCGCGAATTTCTGCAGCTACTTGCCCTACTCGCTGCTTATCGACACCCTTGATCAGAATCTCGGTTTGCGTTGGAGTCTCACATTTGATGCCATCAGGCATCTGATGAACCACTGGATGCGAAAAACCCAATGAAAGGTTTAGCTTATCTCCTTGGGCCTGAGCACGGTAACCAACACCAACCAAAGTCAATTTTCGCTCGAAACCTTTAGTCACACCACCGACCATGTTATTGACCAAAGCGCGAAGAGTTCCAGACATTGCATTTGCTTCTCGACTATCGTTCGAGACATCAAATGTCAATATTCCATTATCATTTGTCACTTTAACCAAACCTGTCAATGGCTGAGAAAGCGCACCCAAAGGACCCTTTACTACGATTTCATCTGACGAAATGGTGACTTCAGCACCAGCGGTCAGAGTAATCGGCATTTTACCTACACGAGACATCTTGTACTCCTTAGGCCACGTAGCAAATTACTTCGCCACCGATACCGGTTGCGCGCGCTTTGCGGTCTGTCATGACGCCTTTAGGAGTAGAGACAATTGCCACACCCAAGCCGTTCATTACACTAGGGATCTCGTCTTTACCTTTATAAACACGCAACCCTGGACGGGAAACGCGCTCCAAACGCTCAATGACGGGACGATTTACATAATATTTCAAACCGATTTTGAGTTCAGCTTTACCCGAAATTTCGGATACTGCGAAATCCTCAATGTAACCCTCGTCCTTAAGGACGCTTGCAATCGCAACTTTAACTTTAGACGACGGCATTGAAACCGTTGGTTTGCCTACACATTGTGCGTTGCGAATACGGGTCAGCATATCGGCGATAGGATCGCTCATACTCATTGCATCTACTCCTATTACCAGCTAGCTTTAGTCATACCGGGAATTTCGCCGCGCATGGCTATTTCACGGAGCTTAATACGGCCCAAACCGAATTTACGGTATGTTCCACGTGGACGACCAGTTAACGAACAGCGATTACGCTGACGTGTCGGATTTGCATTACGCGGCAGCGCTTGCAACTTGAGACGCGCTTCATAACGCTCCTCTTCCGACTTCGATTGATCGTCAACAATGGCTTTTAATTCTGCGCGCTTGCCGGCAAATTTCTTTACCAAATCTGCGCGTTTTTTTTCACGGTTAATCAGTGACAATTTAGCCATATCGCCCTCAGTTTCTGAACGGGAATTTAAAGGCGGCGAGAAGCGCTTTTGCCTCATCGTCGGTCTTCGCTGTGGTCGTGATGCTGATATTCAAACCACGTAGCGCATCGATTTTGTCGTATTCAATCTCGGGAAAGATAATCTGCTCTTTAACACCGATGTTGTAGTTACCTCGACCATCAAACGCACGACCAGAAACACCACGAAAGTCACGGACACGCGGCAATGCGACTGTAATGAAACGATCAAGAAACTCATACATACGAGTCCCTCGCAAAGTTACCATGCAGCCAATCGGATAACCCTCGCGAATCTTGAAGCCAGCAATCGCTTTACGCGCCTTAGTCACAACAGGCTTCTGTCCGGCAATTTTCGTCAGATCACCAACAGCATGCTCAATAATTTTCTTATCTGCAACAGCCTCAGACAAACCCATATTTAGGGTAATCTTAAGAATGCGCGGCACTTCCATGCCTGACTTGTATGAAAACTTTTCGGTCAAGCCTGCGACAACTTTTTCTTTATAGAACTCTTGGAGACGGGCCATGATCTCTAAACCTTAACAACTTCGCCACTGGATTTAAAAACGCGGACTTTAACCCCATCCACATCTTTAAAACCAACGCGATCTGCCTTGCCAGTTGCCACATTAAACAAAGCAACATTAGACACATGAATCGGCATCACCTTATCGACGATACCACCTGTTGCACCAGTCATTGGATTAGGCTTAACTGCTTTTTTAGCAATATTAATGCCATCAACAACTACATGCTCAGCATCCACACGACGCTGGACAACCCCACGCTTGCCCTTATCTTTACCAGCCAAGACGATGACTTCGTCGCTTTTTCGAATCTTATCCATAACGACTCCTTACAGGACTTCAGGCGCAAGCGAGACGATTTTCATGAAGCGCTCTGTACGCAATTCACGTGTAACCGGCCCAAAAATACGCGTACCAATAGGCTCCAACTTAGCATTAAGCAAGACAGCGGCATTGCTATCAAACTTAACCAATGAACCATCCGGGCGGCGAACACCTTTTGCAGTACGAACAACGACCGCATTATAAATCTCACCCTTTTTCACGCGACCGCGTGGGGCTGCGACTTTCACAGTCACCTTGATCACATCACCAATACCCGCATAGCGACGCTTTGAACCACCCAATACCTTGATGCACAAAACCTCTTTTGCGCCAGTATTGTCCGCCACTTCAAGACGGCTTTCTGTTTGAATCATAATATTCTCTTTCCCAACTTGACCCGAAAAACGCGAACGAAAATCGGTCAGTCTTGGTCCCGCCAGTACACTTATTAGGCGCACTGCTTGGGTGGACGTTATAGAAAAACTGGCTGAATTACCAACCAAGTAAAGGCCTGGTAAAATTCATTCAATCTCATGAATGAAGCCAAACATTATTACATTTAAATGTTTGGCTTGCAAGAGATAATTACACTAATTGCGCTATCTGTATAACACGAGTAACTGTCCAAGCTTTAGTCTTGGAAATCGGACGTCCCTCTTGTATTTCTACAGTATCACCTTCTTTAGCCTGATTTAACTCATCATGCGCATGATACTTGTTCGAACGCATAATAATTTTGCCATATAAAGGGTGCTTGACGTGGCGCTCAATCTGGACAGTTACAGTTTTATCCATCTTGTCCGATACAACTTTGCCAATCAGAGTACGCCTATGAGCTTGCTTAACTTGATCATTCATTACTTGGCGTCCTTCAGATTCATGACAGTCTTCACGCGCGCAATGTCACGGCGCACCTTTTTAAGCTGTGACGTATTGTTTAATTGCTGTGTAGCGATTTGCATACGCAGACTAAACTGTGCTTTCAGCAGGTCATTCAGCTCTTTTGTCAGCGCTGCCTGATCTTTGCCACGGAGCTCAGATAAATTCATGTTTCACTCCTTTTATTGGCCGACTTGACGAACTACAAACGTAGTCAACAACGGCAATTTAGATGCTGCCAGGCGAAATGCTTCCCGCGCGATAGCTTCATCCACACCATCCATCTCATACAGCATTTTGCCCGGCTGGATTTCAGCAACATAATATTCTGGATTACCCTTACCGTTACCCATACGAACTTCTGCTGGCTTCTGTGAAATAGGCTTATCCGGAAAAATACGAATCCAAATACGACCGCCACGTTTGATGTGACGAGTCATTGCACGACGGGCAGCTTCAATTTGACGCGCTGTGATACGACCACGTCCGACCGCCTTTAATCCAAATTGACCAAATGAAACAGCTGTGCCGCGCGAGTGCGAGATACCTGTATTACGGCCCTTTTGTTCTTTACGATATTTTCTGCGTGCTGGTTGCAGCATGATTATTCTCCTGGTTTCTCAGCTGCTACCGCTACTGCACTATCAGCTAGACCATCTGGCTTCTTGGTGTGTACACGCTTAGCTACGGAAGATGGTGCTGCCGTAGATGGCTGGCCGTCAACTCTCTTGGCACGTGGTCGTCCAGTCGGCTTGCCGTCATCACGGCGTGGGCCGCGACGTTTTTTCTCGTCATCGAATGGGGTTTCAATAACAGGAGTCTCACCATTAGGTAAACGATCACCTTTGTATACCCAGACTTTGATGCCAATAATACCGTAAGTTGTCTGCGCCTCACTAAAGCCATAATCAATATCTGCACGCAATGTATGCAGAGGAACACGCCCCTCGCGATACCATTCTTTACGTGCAATTTCGATACCATTCAAACGGCCAGATGACATGATCTTGATACCAAGCGCACCTAAGCGCATAGCATTCTGCATTGCGCGCTTCATCGCACGCCGGAACATGATCCGTTTTTCCAATTGCTGTGCAATTGAATCCGAAATTAATTGCGCATCTGTTTCTGGCTTGCGAATTTCTTCAATGTTCACATGAACAGGCACGCCCATAATCTTGGTTAATTCAGTTTTGAGAACCTCAATGTCCTCGCCCTTTTTACCAATTACGACGCCCGGACGTGAGCTGAAAATTGTGAACCGTGCATTTTTCGCTGGCCGCTCTATCAAAACACGGCTAACAGATGCGTTCTTCAGCTTTTTCTTCAGATAGGCACGCGCTTTGAGATCTTCGCTCAGCATAGCGGCAAAATTACTATTACCTGCATACCAACGCGATCCCCAATTACGGGTAACCGAAAGACGAAAACCGGTAGGGTGAATCTTCTGTCCCATCGTGACTCCTTAGTTGCCGACAGTCACATATATGTGACAGGATTGCTTGGAAATTCGATCACCACGGCCTTTAGCGCGCGCAGTAAAACGTTTCAATACCGAGCCCTTTTCGACGAGGATAGTTTTCACTGTCAAGTCGTCAATGTCAGCTCCATCATTATGCTCAGCATTTGCAATCGCCGATTCAAGTACTTTTTTGATAATTACAGCACCTTTCTTCGGACTGAATGTCAAAATGTTAAGTGCTTGGTCAATTTTTTTGCCGCGGATCAGATCAGCAACAAGGCGGCCCTTTTGGGCCGACAAGCGCACACCACGCAGGGTTGCTTTAGTTTCCATCATGGACCTTACCTCTTAGCCTTTCTGTCAGCAGCATGACCTTTGAATGTGCGCGTCAACGCAAACTCACCAAGTTTATGGCCAACCATATTTTCGGAAACATAAACAGGGACGTGCTGCTTACCGTTATGTACCGCTATTGTCAAGCCAATAAAATCAGGCATGATGGTTGAACGACGAGACCATGTCTTGATTGGCTTTTTGTCTTTGTTCGCTTGTGCTGCCTCGACTTTTTTAACCAAGTGGGCGTCACAGAACGGCCCTTTTTTCAATGAACGTGTCATGTGCTACCCCTTATTTCTTGCCACGGCGCGAGACGATCATAGAAGTCGTACGCTTATTGCGACGAGTCTTCTTACCTTTAGTCTGCTGACCCCATGGCGACACTGGATGTCGTCCGGCTGCGGTTTTACCTTCACCACCACCGTGCGGGTGATCTACTGGATTCATTACAACACCACGAACTGTAGGCCGAACACCACGCCAGCGCATCGCACCAGCTTTGCCGATCTTGCGCAGATTGTGTTCACCGTTACCAACCTCACCTACAGTTGCCCGGCATTCCACATGAACACGGCGAACCTCGCCAGAGCGCAGACGAACTTGCGCATATGTACCTTCACGCGCCATTAGAACAACGCCTGCCCCCGCAGTACGCGCCATCTGCGCACCTTTACCAGGCAACATTTCTACGCAATGCATGGTAGTGCCAACAGGAATATTGCGAATAGGAAGACAATTGCCCGATTTAATCGGTGCCTGAGCCCCATTCATCAATTGATCACCTACGGCCAATCCCTTTGGAGCGATGATGTAATGACGCTCACCATCCGCATAACACAACAAGGCAATATTAGCTGTACGGTTAGGATCATATTCAATACGTTCGACTCTCGCTACGATTCCATCTTTGTTACGACGGAAATCAATTACGCGATAATGCTGTTTATGGCCGCCACCGATATGACGAGTCGTAATATGACCGTTATTATTTCGGCCGGCAGTTTTTGATTTTTTTTCTATAAGCGCCGCGAATGGCCGGCCTTTATACAAATCGGCATTTACTACCTTGACCATGCCACGACGGCCAGGCGAGGTTGGTTTTACCTTAACGAGTGCCATTATTTAGCCTCCTCGGAGAAGTTGATTTCTTGGCCCGGCTTTAAACACACGAACGCCCGTTTGGTGTGATTGCGACGACCATTAAATTTGCCTGAACGTTTTTGCTTGCCAATGCGATTGGCAACCTGAACAGATTCCACCTCAACCTTGAAGAGCAACTCAACTGCAGCCCTGATTTCCGGCTTAGTCGCATCAGGCATCACAAGAAAAATAACTTGCTCATTTTTCTCAGCAACGAAAGTGGCTTTTTCAGAAATTACTGGAGCCAACAACACCTTCATCAAACGCTCTTCATTATGCTTTACGATCGTGCTCATGCCAGCATCTCCTCAATCTTAACCAACGCCGACTTGGTGATCAGGATCTTCTTGTAGTGAACCAAAGAGACTGGATCAGCGTGGCGCGGCTCAACCACCAAAACATGAGGGAGATTGCGCGATGCCAACAATAGATTTTCATCTAGAAAATCAGTTATTACCAATACTGAATCCAGCCCCATAGCCTTTAGCTTCTGAGACAAAAGTTTTGTCTTCGGCGCCTCTAAAGTTAAATTCTCTATGATTGACAACCGGTCCTCACGAGCCAACTGAGACAATATCGAGCAAACACCGGCGCGATACATTTTCTTGTTAACTTTGTGCGTGAAATTCTCATCAGGTGAATTTGGAAAAATCTGACCACCTCCACGCCATAGTGGCGAGGACGACATACCAGCACGCGCCCGGCCAGTACCCTTTTGACGCCAAGGTTTTTTAGTCGTGTGGTGCACTTCAGCACGATCTTTTTGCTTACGATTGCCGCTGCGAGCATTAGCTTGATAGGCAACCACAACTTGATGTATCAAGGCCTCATTATAATCACGCCCAAACACCGCATCTGGCGCGGCTACGTTTGAGCCGATCTGTCCTTGATCATTCAGGAGCTTAAGTTCCATTGATTACGCCCCCTTCTTAGCTTGAGCTTTTACCGCAGGAGTCACGACTACCTGGCCATTTTTCGCGCCGGGTATTGCACCCTTAACCAACAGAAGTTGGCGATCAGCATCAATACGCGCTATTTCAAGATTTTGCACAGTGCGCGTTGCATCACCCAAATGTCCCGTCATTCGCTTACCAGGAAACACACGACCAGGATCTTGTGCCATACCGATGGAACCCGGAACATTGTGCGAACGCGAGTTACCGTGCGTTGCACGACCTGATGAAAAGTGATAGCGCTTGATAACACCAGCATAACCCTTACCAATAGTTATACCCTGCACATCAACTTTTTGACCAACCTCAAATAAATTGGCATCAACCACGTCGCCAGACTTCATTTCTGAAGCCTTAACAAAATCGACACGAAACTCTTTGAGGATCGAACCAGCCTCAACACCAGCTTTGGCGTGATGACCAGCAGACGCTTTGTTTACCCGGGAGGCACGACGCTGACCAAATGCAACTTGCACTGCAGAATAACCGTCTGTATCAGGTGTTTTAATTTGCGTTACACGATTGTTTGATACGTCTAAAACGGTTACAGGAACTGAATTCCCGTCATCCGTAAAAATACGCATCATACCAACCTTACGACCAACAAGGCCTAGGCTCATTGTTTTCTCCATTCCCACCTACGATTGGGCGGGGCTGACTGTTTGTACTACTGATAATGTGTGAGCATGCAAAACCGCACACTCACACCGAAGCCGATTATTTTAACCCACTAACTTTATTTTTACAACGGGTTATGTTATGTCGGTCTTTAATTACTGCAATTTAATTTCCACATCAACACCTGCAGGCAAATCCAATTTCATTAACGCATCTACAGTCTTGTCAGTTGGGTCAACGATATCCATTAACCGCTGATGCGTGCGGATTTCAAATTGATCACGGGAAGTTTTGTTGACGTGTGGCGACCGCAGCACATCAAAACGTTGAATCCGTGTTGGCAATGGAACTGGGCCTTTGACTACTGCGCCTGTACGCTTTGCTGTTTCAACAATTTCTAGCGCAGACTGGTCAATCAATTTATAGTCAAACGATTTCAGACGAATACGGATTTTTTGATTTTGCATGATTATTCCTTAAAAGAACGAGCCGCGAATGCTGGGCATTCGCGGCGATATGATTTGACTGAAATCGCCAAATCTACGGTGCTATTTACTCAAGAATCTTTGCAACGACGCCAGCACCAACAGTACGGCCACCCTCACGAATGGCGAAGCGCAAGCCTTCTTCCATCGCAATCGGGTTGATCAGCTTGACTGTGATCGAGACGTTGTCGCC
>JBDSCZ010000135.1:0-2396 GCA_039920865.1 Burkholderiaceae bacterium | reverse complement strand
AGAAACAGCGTTACACGTTCAAAAAAACCCGTCGTCCCCGCGAAAGCGGGGATCCATACACCGGTGATTCAGCGTGCGATGTATGGTTTCCCGCCTTCGCGGGAATGACAATATTGTGAATTCCGCTCTTAGTCTGAGATTGGTAGCTAATCAGGAATGTATAAAGCATTACATGCCCGGCGTGCAGTCGGCGCAATGCTCGGCCATCGATACGCTATCGTTCAGTTTTTCCTGCAGATCGCGTAGCGCAGTGCGCACGCCTTCCTCGATGACCGGATGGTAAAACGGCATCTCCAGCATCTGATCCACCGTCATACGGCTCTGGCACGCCCATGCCAGCAGATGGGCAAGATGCTCGGCGCGCGGCCCGACTATTTCTGCACCCAGAAAGCGCCCGCTGCTGCATTCGCCGTACACCCGCAACAGGCCGCAATTGCGGCGCATCACGCGGCTGCGGCCCTGATCTCGGAACGACACTTCACCCACCTTGTGGCCATTCGCCGGCAACTGCTCACCGGTGCAGCCGATGCTGGCGATTTGCGGTTCGGTGAACGCAATCGCCAGCGCGGTCCGGCGCAAACCCGGCTGTACTTGCGGGTATCGTCCGGCATTGTCGCCCGCGATGCGGCCCTGATCAACCGCTTCATGCAACACCGCCGGCGCGCCATTGACGTCGCCGGCAATGAAGATGGCGCTGCTGCCGCATTGCATGGTATGCGCATCGAAATGGGGGACGCCGTGTTCATCGAGCAACAGGCCGCTGTGATCCAGTGCCAGGTCGTCGAGATTGGGGCTACGGCCGGTCGCCGCCAGCAGACAGCGGTAATGCTCGCTGCGTTCGGTGCCGTCGGCGTTACGCGAATGCAGTAACACCGCGTCGCCATCCCGCTGCGCGGATAGGATTTCAGTGCGCAGGCGCAAATCCAGTTCCGCACCCAGACACGTGATTGCGCAGGCATTTACTGCCGCATCATGGAGTTGGGCCAGACGGTCGTCGCGCCCGAACAGCGCGACCCGTACGCCCAATCGGTGCAGCGCCTGGCCCAGTTCGAGACCGATTGCGCCGCTGCCGATCACGGCCATCGAGTCGGGCAAGTCTTCCCACGCAAATACGTCGTCGCTGGTCAACAGGTGCGTACCGAGTGCGGCGAACTGATCCGGGACTTGCGGGCTGGAGCCGGTCGCGATCACGATCCGCTCGGCCGTTACCTGGGTATCCGGGCCGACCTGCAAGCGATTGGCTGTAATGAAGCGGGCCTGACCTTGCAGGCGATTTTCCGGAGGAATTTTATCGATTCCATCCAGCACGAAACTGACGAAGCGGTCACGTTCGGAGCGCACCCGTGCCATTACTGCACGGCCGTCAATGTGCAAGGCGCCGCCATGCACGCCAAAGGCCGGCGCGTCGCCAACCGCATGGGCGGCTTCGGCAGCGGCAATCAGCAGCTTGCTCGGCATGCAGCCAACCCGTGCGCAAGTGGTGCCGTAAGCGCCACCTTCGATCAACAGCACCCGCTTGCCATGCGCTTCGGCCGCGCGATAGGCGGCCAGTCCGGCGCTGCCGGCACCGATGACTGCTACCTCCACATGTAGGATTTTCATCGAGTGCTCTCCGGTGTTGTGTGCAAGTAGGCGCGCAGATACCGAATTGCTGCGATGAAATGGGGGCGAAATGGCAGGTGGTGCGCAAAGTGCTTTTGCTTGTTGGGCAGGCGCAGCACGCATTGCCGGTAGATGGCCAGAGTCTGGCGCGCATAAGCTCTTGCGGCCGCATCGCCGTCGCGCAAGCGTACTGTTTCAATCTGAATTTTCATCTGGACTCCTGGCGCGTGGCAAGGCCGCATTGCACGGATTTTTGGCTGGTATTTGTGCTCTGTCAATTATTCCTTGATCGACTACACTGACCATATACCATCGACACACAACCGACAAGCTGGCGATGTCCACCACAAGTTTGATCCAAACGGATCTGGGTCCGAATTTCAAGCAGCCATGCTTGGCAACAGTTTTTGCCGTAATCGATCACCCCGAAGGAGCATGCGATGCAACACAATCTATTCGATAGTTTTCAGTCCTTTGATATCCCGGAAATGGGCAAGGCCGGTTTTTACAGCTTGCCGGCGCTGGAAGCTGCCGGCATCGGCCAGATCAGTCGCCTGCCGGTCTCGCTGCGCATCGTGCTGGAATCGGTGCTGCGCAATTGCGACGGCAGGAGCGTTACAGAAGCACATGTGCGCCAACTCGCCGGATGGCAGCCGAACGCGCCGCGCCAGGATGAAATCCCGTTCGTGGTGGCGCGCATCGTGCTGCAGGACTTTACCGGCGTGCCGTTGTTGTGCGATCTGGCGGCGATGCGCGGTGCAGCGCAAAAACTCGGCCGCGACCCCACGATCATC
>JBDSCZ010000134.1:0-8941 GCA_039920865.1 Burkholderiaceae bacterium | reverse complement strand
GGGAAGCAGCGCTTTGTATCGTTGTGTAATTCACCTGAAAATTACAGAATGATACAAAATGCCGCGCTGCCGACACTTGCCAGATACATCGGCGGCGCAGAGTACGTTACATGTGCAGTGCACATATGCACCGACTACTCACCAAAAGAGGAAATACCATGCGTAAATTTACCAATAGCATCA
This sequence comes from Burkholderiaceae bacterium, assembly GCA_039920865.1. GTDB lineage: Bacteria > Pseudomonadota > Gammaproteobacteria > Burkholderiales > Burkholderiaceae_D > AVCC01. The sequence continues at coordinate 8,758 of JBDSCZ010000134.1, read as the reverse complement.
TCATCAGCATGACTGTACTGGGTTTGGGCGGCACCGCGCTGGCGCAAATTCCACCGTCTGATAATGCCGTTAAAAACAGCCTGATGCAGGACAAGCAGGACAAACAAGCCAAGTATGAAAAGCGTGGCGAGCGCATGCAAGAACATATGGCCAAGCGTCAGGCCGATCTGCATGCCAAGCTAAAACTGAGCGCGGCCCAGGAACCGGCCTGGAAATCCTACACCGACAGCATGACGCCGCCGACTATCGCGCAACGTCAGGCGCAACGGCCGGACCGCGCTGCGATGCAGCAGATGCCGGCACCGCAGCGGATGCAGGCAATGCTCGAGCGGATGCAGCAAAACCAGGCCCGGATGGAAAGCCATCTGGCTGCATTGAAGACCTTTTACGCTGCACTCACGCCTGAGCAGCAAAAAATCTTCGATGCCGAGTTCGGCCAGGGTCGCGGACATCGTCGCGGCCATCATCGCGGCCATATGGGGCAGTAAATGACGGCGTTGCGCCAGCGCTGACTGCCGCTGGTTCGCGCACGCTCAGAACTTTCCCGGGCGGAGAATCTCGACTTCTTGCAGCAAGGCTACCATCGCATAGTCGGCGTAATAGCGGAGCTGGAGATGCTCGAGTATGGACTCCGCCTGGGAGCGCGGGCAGATCACCTCAATGCGGATGTTGGCGGCTTCGCCCCACGCCGCGTCGCGCACGCCGCGGCTGCCGCGGCCGCAGGCATCCGAAACGGTATAGCCGCGCACGCCCAGCCGATCCAGGTCGCGCAGCAGGGTTTGCTCGATGACAGCCTCGGTGATCACGGTGAGCAGGATTCGTTTTTCCGTCGTTAGGGTCATGGGGTCGCTCCCGCGAGTTGCAGGGCCAGCTGATGGTACAGCGGAATGCCGGCCAGAATGTTGAAGGGAAAGGTTACGCCGAGCACTGCGGCGAGCGAAAGGGCCGGGTTGGCTTCCGGCACCACCAGACGCATGGCAGCCGGCACCGCGATGTAGGAGGCGCTCGCCGCCAGGGTGGCGAGCAGCGTCAGGCCGCCGACCGACAATTCCAGAATCATGCCGCGCCCCAGCCCGAGCAGCGCCGACAGCAGCGGCATGAGCAAGCCAAAGGCGATGATTAACACGTCGCGCTGACGCAACTCGCCCAGCTGGCGGCTTACCATCAGCCCCATCTCCAGCAGGAACAGCGCCAGCGCACCCTTGAAAAGATCGAAGAATAGCCCCTTGATCGGTAACAGCCCTTCCGGTCCGGCGGCCCAGCCGATCGCCATCCCGCCCAGCAGCAGGGTCACACCCTTGCCCAAGAAGGTCTTGGAGTGACGACGGTCAAGACGCTGGCAGATACGCGCAATACACTACAAGAAGTATTTGCTGAATAGGAAAATTTATCGACGGCCATGCGTCAGGTTTGCTTGTGGCAACCGAGCCGTGGCGCATCGGACTTCGCACTGGAATCGGATTGCCAAGTCATGCTATAAATAGTGCGAATTAACCACCAGGGAGCATCGCTATGCTAATCACGTTCAAATCCAAGGCTGCCTCCGAAGTCGTCATGTACAAGGAGCATGCAAAACGCATCCTCGATCTGCTGCACAAGGACGTCGAACGCGGCGTCATCACCGCCGCCGAAACCGCCAGTGCGATCGCCAAACTGGAAACTGAAATCGCCGAAAGCCGGCAGCATTCGGTGTCGGAAGAAGTACAGCACGACGTCGCCGCGCATCACGGCGATGCGGGCGACGACAACGAGCATGAATCGATCCAGGTCGTTACCTTTTCATCGCGTGCCTACCCGCTGCTGGAAATGCTGCGTGCTGCCAACCGGGACGGCCGGGATATCCTCTGGGGCGTCTGATCGCACCAAAATCGTCCTTGAAAATGTATTTCATGCTGGAGTATGCAGAAAAAATATTCTTTTTCCGCATTGTTTCATTGGGATTTTAAAAATACCTAATACAGTATATTTTTAATGCAAAACGCTGCAACAGCGCGTCGATGGCGGATTGCGCTGATCTGCCGCATTCTGCGCTGATGCGATTGCCAAGCCAGCCGCATATTTTGTCGGAGGCGCTTGGCCTTTGCTCTTTCATGATTGCGGTGGAAACGGCATACTTAGTTACAATCGGATCTTTTCCCGCCCCGCTTATTTCGCCGTTCTCTGGCCACAGACACCCCATGACCCTATTCGGAATCGTCAATTTCGGCCTGTTTTGCATCGCCGTCATGCTGTTAAATGCCACTCCCGGTCCGGACACCGCGTATATTGTCGGGCGCAGCATCGCCCAGGGCCGCGTTGCGGGGCTGGTGTCGGCGCTCGGCATCTCGGCCGGCTGCCTGGTCCATTCGGTCGCATCGGCGCTCGGCCTGACGGCGATTCTGGCCTCTTCTGCCAGCGCCTTCATGGTCATCAAGCTGGCCGGCGGCGCGTATCTGATCTATCTCGGGCTGCGCTTGTTGTTTTCCAGATCGGCGCGCCCGACTGATTCGACTGCGGTCATCGACGTGCGGCCGCTGCAGACGATTTTCTGGCAGGCGGTGATGACCAATGTGCTTAATCCCAAGGTGATCCTGTTTTTCCTGTCTTTTTTCCCGCAGTTCGTGCGGGTCGATTCATCGCAAAAGACTGCCGCATTCCTGTTGCTGGGACTGGTTTTCGTGTTGCTCAGCACGGTCTGGAACAGCGGCACCGCATTTCTGGCCGGCACGCTGGCACGCCGCGCCGGGCGCAGCCCGCATGCCAGGCTCTGGCTGGAGCGCCTGGTCGGCACCGCATTCATCGCGCTTGGCGCTAAACTCATTACGAAAAACTAACGTGACAACAAACACACTGAAAACAGACTCCCTTTCCTACTCGCTGCTGCGCGCCGCGCAAGCGGTTGCGCTGGTACGCAGCGGCACCGCGTTGCCGCTGGCGCTGGCCAAGGTGATTGCGCAGAGCAATACCCCGGTGACGGCCCGCGGTGCGATCCAGGATATTGCATACCGCACCATGCGCCAACTCGGGCGCAGCGAAGTACTGCTGTCGCTGCTGGCAAAAAAACAACCTGATCCGGCCATCCTGCACAGCCTGTTGTGCTGCGCGCTGGCGCTGATCACGAGCGTAGATGATTCAGCCGAGGCGCTGCCTTATGAAGTCTTCACCGTGGTCGATCAGGCCGTTACTGCGGCTTCCTCGCATGGCGACATGGCGCACGCAAAAGGCATGGTGAATGCGGTGCTGCGGCGTTTTCTGCGTGAGCGCGACGCCTTGCTGCAGGAGGCGCTCAAGCAGCCGTCGGCAGTCTGGAATTATCCGGACTGGTGGATCGCTAGCGCCCAGAGTGCGTATCCGAAAGACTGGCAAGCCATTCTGCAAGCCGGCAATACCGCACCGCCGCTGACCTTGCGCATCAACTGCCGCCAGACCACGGTGGCTGCCTATCTGGCCTTGCTGGAAAACAACGGCATGGCCGCAACCCAGATCGGCCCCTCCGCAGTGCGGCTGGAAAAACCGCTGCCGGTAAGCCAGATTCCGGGCTTCACGGCCGGGCTGGTATCGGTGCAGGACGCCGCCGCCCAACTGGCTGCGCCGTTGCTCGATGTGCAGGATGGAATGCGGGTGCTGGATGCGTGCGCAGCCCCGGGCGGCAAGACCGGGCATTTGCTGGAACTGGCCAAGATCGAACTGGTGGCGCTCGACAGCGACGCCAGGCGTGTGCCACGCATCGAGGAAAACCTGCAGCGCCTGCGCCTGCCGCCCTCACCCCCAACCCCTCTCCCGCACGCGGAAGAGGGGAGCGCAGTGAGCCGCTATGCGACTTGCACATTAAAGACCGGCGATGCGCAAGCCCGCTACTGGTGGGACGGCCAATTGTTCGACCGGATCCTGGCCGATGTGCCGTGCACCGCGTCCGGCATCGTGCGCCGCCATCCGGACATCCGCTGGCTGCGCCGCAAGAGCGATAGCGCACAACTGGCGACGCTATCCGGGCAGATCCTCGACAATCTTTGGCTAATGCTGCGCCCCGGTGGTAAATTGCTGTTTGTCACCTGTTCGATCTGGCCGCAGGAGTCGCAGGCGCAAGCCGACGCGTTTGCGCTGCGCAACCGCGCCCAGCGCCTGGCAGCGCCGGGCCAGTTGCTACCGACCACCGAGACGCTGGACGATCACGACGGCTTGTTTTATGCATTGTTTCAAAAAGCATCCGATTGAATACTTAATATTGAAAAATGAACGCATAACCGGGCCCAAAACGTGTGACTAGACGCCTATTCCATTTGTTGACCTGCTGCCTGCTGGCCTTGCTGGCGCATCTGCCGCTGGCGGCGCACGCCGCCAATGAGGTCGAAACCGTACAGGCACACCTGGAGGCGAGCGAGGACGGTTACCGGTTGCTGGCCAGTTTTTCGTTCGAGCTCAATCGCGAACTGGAAGATGCGATCATGCGCGGCGTACCGCTCTCGTTTACCACCGAGGTCGCACTGACGCGGCCGCGCTGGTACTGGTTCGACCAGACCGTGCTGCTGGCTTCGCGCACCGTGCGCATTTCTTACAATGTATTGACGCGCCGCTATCACGCCGCCGTCAGCGGCAGCTTGCAGCAGAGTTTTGCCAGCCTTGATGAAGCGCTGTCGCTGATCCGGCATCCTGGCCGCTGGCAGGTGGCGGAAAAGGGCGCGTTGAAAGTCGGTGAAACCTACCAGGTAGCAGTGCGCATGCGGCTTGACGTGACACAGCTGAACAAGCCGTTTCAGGTCAACGCGCTCAATAACAGCGACTGGCAAATGGGTTCCGACTGGAATCGCTTTACTTTCAAGGTGGAATAGCAGTGACACGGCAGATGCGATACATGCTGGTAGCCGGCGGCGGGATCATGAGCATCCTGCTGTTCCTGCTGGCTTCGGCGTCCGATAATTCCACCTTTTTCGAGCAGAATTACCCCTGGCTGCTGGGTTTGAATGCGCTGGTTGCGGTGGTTTTGCTGGGCTCGGTAATCGTATTGCTGACGCGCCTGTACAAGCGCTACCGGCGCGGCAAGTTCGGTTCCAAACTGATGGCGCGACTGGTATTGCTGTTCGCACTGATGGGCATACTGCCGGGGGCGCTGATCTATCTGGTGTCGGTGCAATTCGTATCGCGTTCGATCGAGTCATGGTTTGATGTGCGGGTTGAATCCGCGCTGGAATCCGGCCTCAACCTGGGCCGGGCGGCGCTGGATGAATCACTCATGGATTTGCAATCGAAAGCCCGCAATATTGCCCAGGAACTGGCCGACTTGCCAGACACCGCGCTATCGTCGCGGCTGTCGCGGCTGCGCGAGCAGAGCCAGATTCAGGAAGCCACGGTACTCACCGCCAGCGGCCAGGTGATCGCCACCGCCGGCGCCAGCTTGACCAGCCTGCTGCCGGACTTGCCGCGTGCCGACGTGCTGCGCAAGGCGCGCCTGAGCCGCGGCTTCGCCGCCATCGAGGGTGGCACCGATCCCGGCGCCTATGCCAGAACCGATGCGGGTTCGGATGTCGCCGACACTTCTGCACAGGCATTGCGGCTGCGGGTGGTACTGCAACTGCCGGGCTCGGCAAGCTCGCTGTCGCTGCAAAATGAAACCCACTTCCTGCAATTGTTGCAGCCGGTGCCGGGCCTGCTGGCTGCCAATGCCGAAGATTTGCGTTTGGCTTACAGCGAATACCAGCAGCGTTCGCTGGCGCGTACCGGCCTGCGCAAGATTTATATCGTGACGCTGACGCTGACCTTGCTACTGGCGATTTTCGCCGCCATCGTCAGTGCATTCCTGATCGCCAGCGGCCTGGCCAAGCCCTTGCTGCTGCTGGCCGAGGGTACCAGGGCGGTAGCCGAGGGCGACTTGTCGCCGCGTCCGATCGTCGCCACCCCGGACGAGCTCGGCACACTGACGCAATCGTTCAATGCGATGACGCGGCAATTGTTCGATGCGCGCAATACGGTCGAGCGCAACAGCGCGGCGCTGGAACACGCAAAAGCCTATCTGGAGTCGGTGCTGGCGAACATGTCGGCCGGCGTGATGGTGCTCGATACCGAATTCAGGCTGGTTTCCTGCAATGCTTCAGTCGAGCGCATCCTGCAGCAGCCGCTCGATGATGGACTCGGCCGGCCGCTGTCGCAGATCGCCGGTCTGGCTGCATTCTCGGCCGCTGTGACCCAGGCATTTTCCGAACAGAGCGCACAGATCGTGGCCGCCGATGGCGCTGCCGGCAATCTGCACTGGCAGCAGCAGATCGAAATTCCGCGTCAGCCGGCCGGCACCAACACCGATCACGCGATTACGCTGCTGGCGCGCGGCTCGAATTTGCCGCTTGGCGATGGCCGGGGCAACGGTTATGTGGTCGTGTTCGACGATATATCGGATGTCATTTCCGTCCAGCGCTCGCTGGCCTGGGGTGAAGTAGCGCGGCGTCTCGCGCATGAAATCAAGAATCCGCTGACGCCGATCCAGCTCTCGGCCGAGCGCTTGCAGATGAAGTTGCACGGCAAACTCTCGACCGAGGATGCGGCCATGCTCGACAAGGGGACCGCTACCATCGTCAACCAGGTCACCTCGATGAAGCGCATGGTCGATAATTTTCGCGATTACGCCAGAACGCCGCCGGCGGTATTGGTGCCGCTCGACCTGAATGCACTGATCCGGGAAATCCTGCAGTTATACTTGAGCGGTGACGCCAGCGATACCATCCACCTGTCGCTGGCGGCCGATGTGCCGCAAGTCATGGGCGACCCGACGCAGCTGCGTCAAGTGGTTCATAATCTTCTGCAGAATGCGCAGGATGCGGTCAGTGAACGCCACAGCCAGAGCCTTGCAGGCGATCCGGCGCCGCGCATCGAACTTAGCACCGAAGCGATTCGTTACCAGGGTGCCGATGGCAGCACCCGGGCTGCGGTGCGTTTGTCTATTGTCGACAATGGCAGCGGATTTCCGCCCCGGATACTGGCATCTGCGTTCGAGCCGTATGTGACCTCCAAGCCGCGTGGCACCGGACTTGGCCTGGCAATGGTGAAAAAGATAGTGGATGAACACGGCGGCCGGATCGATATACAAAACCGCGCCGACGGCAGCGGTGCAACAATCCGGATCGTGCTGCTGAAGTTGGCAGATGAGTTGGCAGATGAGCTGGCAAAAAAGTCGGCACAAGAGTTGGTAGAAAAAGTGCCGGAAACAACGCCATTATCGTTGCCTTGATTACAAGGGGCTAAAATGATGTTGCGAAAATATTATTAGGAAAACGAGTCATTATGGCAAATATCCTCGTCGTTGATGATGAAATGGGGATCCGTGAACTGCTTTCAGAAATTCTGAGCGATGAAGGCCATGCGGTCCAGATTGCGGAAAATGCCGAGCAAGCGCGCCAGTTGCGCGCCGCCGGCGTGCCGGATCTGGTGCTGCTGGACATCTGGATGCCGGATACCGATGGCGTAACCCTGCTCAAGGAATGGCAGCGCGACGGCTTGTTGACGATGCCGGTGATCATGATGTCCGGCCACGCGACTATCGACACCGCAGTCGAGGCCACCCGCATCGGCGCCATCAATTTTCTGGAAAAACCGATCGCGCTGCAAAAGCTGTTGAAGGCGGTCCAGCAAGGATTGTTAAAAAACAGCGATTCGATGCGCATCTCTTCTGCCCACGCAAAAGTGCCGCTACCCGCCGGTTCCGAACCATACGCAGCACCGGTACCTGCAAACAAAGCTGTTGCCGTGCATCCGGCTGTGCCGGCAAGCGCAAGTATCAACGAAGGGCAGTTTTTCGCGATGACCTATGAGTTGCCGCTGCGCGAGGCACGCGACGCCTTTGAGCGGGTGTATTTCGAATACCATCTGGCGCACGAAGGCGGCAGCATGACGCGGGTGGCTGACAAGACCGGGCTGGAGCGAACCCATCTCTACCGGAAACTCAAGCAATTGGGGATCGAATCGGTAAAAGCTGCCCGCAAGCTTCAGGGCGAGGTGGCGCTGGATGCGCCGCCAGAACCGAATAGCTAGTGTTCCAGCCGCCGCAATCGGCCCCGGTGCCTCCGGTGCATCCGGTATCCGTCACGCTGGTGGTCGGTGCCAGCGCCGCCGCCCGCGAGGCGGCAATCGCTGCCGCGATCCGGCCCGTTGCCACCGCCGTATCGATAGCCGACGGCAGCATCGCGCTGATTCTGGAAGGTTTTCCGAGTGGCGTGTCGGCGCAAGCCGCCGCACTCGATCCGCAGCACAATCCGGCGCTGGCGCAGGCGGCGCGCATCGCCCCGGGCTGCCTGTGCTGCATCGGCAACCTGACGCTGAAAGTCACCCTGAACCGCATCTTGCGGCGCCAGCAACAGTCTTTGCAGCGTATATATATCAGTCTGGCCAGCGCCAGCCACATCGCGCAGCTGCGCATGTTCCTGAGCAGTCCGCCTTACGACCGCCTGCTCCGTCTGACCGACGATCGGAGTGCAGATTAGATGCTGGCTGCAGTGCGGTAGCTGATGGTCAGCGGCGCGTGGTCTGAGAACCGCGCATCCTTGTAAATCGCGACTTTGCTGGCAGTGCCGGCGATGCCGGGCGTGGCGACCTGATAATCGATGCGCCATCCAACGTTTTTTGCCCAAGCCTGGCCGCGATTGCTCCACCAGGTGTATTGCTCGGCGCTCTGGTCGACGCTGCGGTGCACATCGACAAAACCGATTTCATCGAACAGATGCGTCATCCAGGCCCGTTCTTCGGGCAGGAAGCCGGAGTTCTTGCGGTTGCCTTTCCAGTTTTTCAGGTCGATTTC
>JBDSCZ010000133.1:0-6533 GCA_039920865.1 Burkholderiaceae bacterium | reverse complement strand
CCAGGGGTTCAATTTCGTCGATATGACTGATGGGTGATGTGATTTCCATTTCAAACCTCAGAAAGTACCAAACGATTGACATGACCCTGGACGATGGCGTTGCGTAGGACATCGAACATGGCAGCATTGTGTTGGTAGAACATGGTTGTTCCACGGCTATAGGTACGCAAGCCAGAAACTACTGCATCGGGTTCCCGCTCCAGAATGCCCAAGCACTCGCGATGGCAAGGGCGGCCGGGAGCGAACTTATCCGCTATTTTTTTACCCAGGGAGCCGATCTTGCAGATGCGGCCCTTTGCAATGTAGGCGTAGGGCGACCAAACAGTCACGTCTAGATCATCGACGGCAAATACATCGGCGGTGGCGAACGGCGGGATGTCGAGTTCGACTTGCCGGATGCCGAAACTGGAAAGCAAGCGGGCATAAGGTGCCGCCCGGTAATTGCTGGGATAGACCTTGTTCCAGGTCGGCACCGGCATTCTCGGATCCTTGATCATCTTGGCCAACTGACGGCCTGCCACCACGCCGCATCGGGGAAATTGCGTTTTCATTATCTGCGCGACGCCCCAATCATTGGCGACCACCTGCGCTCCTGCGGGTAGACGATCCACGGTTGCGACGATGCGGTCCAGGAGCGCATCATTGGCGATAGGGGTTGGCAGCACAAATTTCAGACCCAGGCGCTCGGCCTGGGCCAGTGCGACGGACATGTCGGCATCGTTGGGAAACAGATGCTCGCAAAATTCGCTGCCGAAATATATATGGGTGGCTACTGCGCCTTGGGGCAGCAAATCGGCCAACTGCGGATCGTCCAGAAAGGCGAGCAAGGCCGCACGATCAAGGGTGGCGAAGGATTTCAATGCTGCTAGCCGGCGTGGAGCAGTAATTGCCAGTGCGATTTCCATAGTTTCTTTCATGAGACTGCCTGACGCTGCTCGCGCCCGTGAAAACGAGCGATGGCCTGCAGATAATTTCTGAAATCCAGAGTTGTGGCGGCAGGATGCACCTCGAAAAACACGGCAGCCAGACCGGCCATGCGAGCGGCTGCGTAGCTCGCTCCGCCTCCTGAAAAACCGTTCGGTGGCATGGCAGAAGCGCCAAACAATCGATCGTGTTCAATGCTGGAACAGTCACCCTCGCCGCAACGAATATCGCCGGTCACCGCCAGCACGCCGGGATAGACCGCTGGATATGTCACAGCCCCCCTGGCCGGATGGGAAGCCACCAGCAACACATCTCGGGAGATGGCGCCAAGACAGCTCTCCCTGAGTACACGGCGATCATCGCGCAAGCCCAAACTGAGATTGATGACACGGGCACCTTCAGCCACGCACCAGTCTATGGCGGCGGCAATCACCCGCGCTGCGGTTGGCCTGCCAGCATCAAATACCTGTGCCGAAAGCAGGCAGCAGCGGGAAGCGGTGGCAAGGATCAGACTGGCCACCGCGGTACCGTGGCCGATAGAATCAATCCTGTCTCCGGCCGAGCACTGCACCTGGCCATCTTCGGCCAAGTGCAGTACCACTCGGGCACCCACGTTCGCATCCAGTTCCGGACCGATGCCGCTATCGATAATGGCGACCTTAACCAACATGAATTGCCTGCGTCCCGGAAAGTACTTCGAACGCGCCGTGGTGCAAGCGACAAATCAAGTCCCAAGCTTGTGCAGAGCGGGCATGATGCGTAATAAAAAGGCAGGTTCGACCGGAAAACCGGCGATACACCAGCGCCAGCAGTTGGCCCTCCATGTCCTGATCCACAGCACTGGTGGTTTCGTCGAGCACCAGGATCGATGGATCCTGCAAAATAGCTCGGGCCAGGGCCAGTCGCAGGCGCTGGCCGCGAGACAGGGCTGCACCGACGCCGCCGACCGGCGTTTCGAGATGCACTTCTGCAATTTCCAAACCGACCGACTGCAGCAGTTCAAGAAGCTGCGCGTCCTTGGCCTGCGGCTGCACAAAACGCAGATTTTCCGCCACGGTGCCAGGAAAAAAAGCCGGCTCCTGGTCCACCACGGCCACCCGCCGGCGCAGCTCAGCGGCCGGCACCTGGGCGATGGCTACGTCATCGATAAAGATATTTCCCTGATCCGGATGCAGGTGTCCGAGCAGCAGATCTGCCAGGGTAGATTTCCCCCCGCCAGAAGGCCCGATCAGCAATACCTTGCTACCGGCGGGGATACGCAAGGAAGCCTTGTGCAGCACAGGCTTGGCCTGCTCATAAGCGAAGCTCACGTCGTCCAATGTAATTTCCCCCCGCAACACGAGCGGCAGCTTGGCCTGTACTGTGTCCGTCTGCCGCGGTGGTTCGGCATCCAATACCTCCGACAGGCGCTCCAGACTCACCCGCAGCCGTTGCCAACCGGCCAACACACCCATCAGGGTATGCACTGGACCGGCCACGCGAGCCGAGTAACCGACAAAGGCAATCAATACGCCCATCGAAATATGGCCTGTTGAGAGCAGATAGCCACCGCAGCCAAAGACCAGCGCGGTTCCGGCCAGACTCGCAACACGCTGTCCGGCGGCCAGCGAAAAACCTGTCTGCTGCGCTGCTTTCAGAGCCTGATAGTAGTCACCATGGCGCTCCCTTAAAGCTGTCATGCGCGCCTGCTCGCCATTGGCCGACTGGATAAGCTTGACTGCTCGCAGACTGTCCATAAAGAAATTGGACAACCGCGTCGACTGTCGGCGTGCCTCCCGGGCACTACCCTCCACCGCCGCCCGTTTTTTAAACCCGTGCATTAGCGGTAATGGCAGCATGGCCAGCAGCACAACCAGCATCATTGCGGGATTGAGAAGTCCCATCAGGATCACAACAGCCGACAGGCTGAACAAGCCATTGAATAGCGCCAACGGCCCATCCACCAGGAACCGCTGAACCTCGGCCAGATCGCCGTCAAAGCGGGAAATCAGATCACCAAAACCGACCCGCGAATAATAAACGGGAGACAGCGTTTGAAGGTGCTCGAATACCCGTTCCCGCAGACCGAACAACACGTGGGACGACAATTCGAGATAATCGAAGCGGGTGACCGATTCCACTGCCAGCCCCAGCAGCGGCGCCAGCAGCATCAACCCTGCCGCTGTCGCCAGTACCTTCATATCGCCGGTCAGTGCACCGTCATCGACTAACACCTTCGACAGCCACGGTTGAAGCAATGCCAGCAGGCTGGCGACAAAGGACAGGCTGACGACGCGCAAGGCCAAGCCCCGTCGCACTGCCAGTAGCAGCCATCCCCACCGGAGTATCGGGTGATGCCATATCGGCGAGAAGTACGGCATCATCTGTTCCTATTCCCGTTTCTGTACACGGGTTCAGCGCTGGATGATCCGCAGCGAAGTAATAGACTGGTCGGCTCCGCCAGGGATGTTTATCTCTGCCTGTTTGGTGAGGGTTGCGGTGTCATAGATCTCTACCTTGTCGCCAGCACCGCCTAGATAGACTTCCTTGCCATCACTGGAAATGTTGATGGCGTAGTAGGTTTGATCAAGTTTGACGCGCTGGAGCAACTTCTTTTCCGCCGTGTCGGCGCGGAAAACCTGGTTCATCACACCAAAAACTTCAGTGCGCTTAGCGGGATTAACCACTGACGAGAAAATAACATCTTCGGCATTGGCAATCTCTTCGTAACTTAAGTTTTCAGTGTTGAGATCAAAATTCATGATCCCGACCTTAAAAGCCTCAGGCGACTTTGGATCGACATCGGTTTTCGCTACATAATAGGGAGATGACAGCACACGAGTCTGTTCATACTGATTCCACATGGAAAAGACGTCGGGCTCGCCGAAACCCTCGCGTTTCCAGTGGCGCAGCGGATACGTTTTTTCCACATTGCCCGCCTTGGCATCAAAAACATAGAGATCCCATCCCAAGCCAACCACCCGGTCGCGATCGGCCGTGGGAGCCAGTACGGTAATACGCCGGGGCGCCGGAAAAGTTTTGACCGGCTTGGCACCGATGCCGTCGGCCGTGTTGTAGACGGCAATCCTGGTATCGAGGGACACGTACTCGTTGCGTTTCATGCGGGTCGGAATTTGATACACGTAGAGCTTGCTGCCGTCGAGACTTACCGTCATGCCCATCATCGATTTGACGCGCTCCTCCGGTGTCGACATGTCGGTCCGGAAAACCTGCTTTCCGCTATCGAGATCGATGCCGACCACACTTTCAAGATGATTGGTCAGGACGTAGGCGACCTTGCCATCTGCCGGAGTAGAGATCGGACCGGGTACGCCGTCACCCGGTAGTTGATAAGTGCGCACTACTTTACGCGCCGCCAGGTCCAGCATATGCAGGCTGTTGGGCCGACTGCCAGTGAGCAAATAGTCGCCGGCAAGCGCTGCGGGAGCCATTGCCAAGGTAATGAGAAAAATGATCCAGCGTTTCATCGGTTCAGTCCTCAGGAAAGAGTGTCTGCAGTTCACGCCAGTCGCGCATCGCCGAATTCTTACCTTCGGTCCAGTCGCGGGAGGTATTCATGTTGTCGGCGACTTGCGCTGGCCACCAGCAGGGGTCGGTGCAGCCGTACAGATCCGCCTCCATCGGCTGGCAAAGGCTGGTGATACCGCCGAAGGCGTCAATTTCCCAACCCGGATCGAAAGTGGAAGTGCAACCGACCACATTGCTCATCGGGGCGACTTCGAGAGATTGCCCTTCCGCTACTGAGGAAGAAAGGCTGTAAGCCTTGTTATTGAGAGGTCTCAGGCGCTTCATTGTTGGTCTCCATGTGCTTGTTGCACCTTGTTATTGGGAGTGAAAAAACCGGGGTTGGCGCGCATAATCTCGCCGAAACATTCGATGCCGAAATCGAGCCACTCGCGGACGAAATCACAGTGGGAGAAGGTCGGCGACAGAGCGCTGCCATCGCGCACGTAGGCTTCGTGATAGCAGCCGCCAGCACAAATGCTGCGTGCCGAACACTCTTGACACGCCGGATGCATGGTTTGTGCTTCGGTGAGGAAGGCACTCAGGTCTTTCTGGGCGATGCCGGCATTGACGTCGCCGAAGCTAGGAAAGGAAGTGCCGGTAAACCGGTGGCAAAGAGCCAACTGGCCTTCGGCGCTCACTGCCAGCAGGCCGATTCCCGCCCCGCAGGGCAGGGTCTTGCGCGTCCCACTGAAAAGATCCTGCATCATCTGGTTCATATTGGAAAAGCCATGACGAAAACCCCGTTTGGCTGCCGTCGTATATTCCTGACCCAGGGCCTTCATGGCGTCGAGCACCGCGCGCATTTCGCCGCCATCGAGACCGAGTGGGGAATTATTGCTCGCTGTCGCCGGCGCGAAACCGACTTCAGCAAAGCCCAGTTCATCATGCAGATGGCGGTAAATACGGGCCACTTCAGTATTACCCCCGCTCAAGGTCACCCGCGCGCCCACCGGGCGTGATGTATGCACCGCCAGCAGGCGTCGAACATTTTTGGATACCTGCTTGTGAGTCCCCTTGCCGCCGATGGTGATGCGATATCGGTCATGAATCTCCTCATCGCCATCCATACTCACCGAAATACCGAAACGATGCGCATGGAAGAAAGCGATCATTTCATCGGTCAGCAGGCTGGCATTGGTGGTGAGAGAAAAATCCACCTTTTTACCCAACTTTCCTGCTTCCGTTTCGGCATAGGCGACCAGCGCCTGGATGTTGGGAAATCGGGTCGTAGGCTCACCGCCGAAGAAGACCACATTCACCCGCTCATAGCCGGTAGATTCCTTGAGCAGCAGATCTATGGCACGCGTTGCCGTGGCTTCCGCCATCACGGTAGCCTTGTTGGGGGTGGTGAGATCCTCTCGGTAGCAGTAGGTACAGCCGAGGTTACAGCCGGTGGTCAGTGTCAGCACCAGCGTATTGATCGGAGAGTGCTCAATTTCCCGCGGCGAAATTTTATAATCTTTGCGCTTGGCCGCGATTATGCCGAGCGCAATAAAATCGGCGAGCGAATCGCACACTTCATCTGGCGAAAAAATTCCGTCGAAGCGACCGCGAACATCCTGCTCGCTCACAGTGCCGGTCTCTTCCAGCAGCTCCAACACCGAGTCGGCCGCCTTGTCCAGTTCGAACATCGCGGTGGTCGGCACATGCAGCAGGAAGCGCCGGCTGCTTGTCCCCACCGCCCGATAGTTCTGTTTTTGCAGTTGCAGTGATGCCATGGTGTACTTCTCCTAGCGTAGCGGCGGTTTGTTCCAGGCTTGCACGGTCACTATCAGATGACCTCTCGCCTCGGCAGTGCGCGCCTGATCTGCGACTGTGGCGATGACCGACAAATTTCCAACGTTGTTCATGCCCTTGCGCGCCGGATTGGGTCCGGCAGCAGCGGGTATAAACAGCCCGGTATTTCCCATGACGCCGGCAAATCCGATATCGTCGGCAGCCTTGGCACTCTCGTCATAGTTTTCGACACTCCAGTCGGCCGATACAAAACCGAGACGAATATCGTCGGTGGTGCCCGGTTTTCCATCAGCGCCATTAAGGTAGGCAACCGCCTCGAACTGCGCCGACATGCCTGGATTGGTGCCGCCACCCAGGCGGGCAAC
>JBDSCZ010000132.1:0-7413 GCA_039920865.1 Burkholderiaceae bacterium | reverse complement strand
GCTCCCATCCTGCCCGCAGTGCGGTATTTGAACGCTCCTTAAATCATACGACAGCCAGGTGGCCGTGTTCGCACAACATTTTTATATGCAACAAACATGCAACAAACGCACTGCCGGCCTCAGACTCACAGCCTTTTAAAAACATCTTATTTCCAAGCATGCTTCGAATCGCCGCCTTATCCCTCGGCCTTTGCCTTTGCGTTCCCGCCTGGGCCGATACCGACTGCCCCCGGAATTTCGCCGCCGGCCAGCCGCCCACTATTACCAACCCCAAGCTGCAGCCGCGCACCCGGGAAGCCTGTTTTGAAACCTTTGCCGTGCTGCATTCCGGCCTGAGCCGTACGCCGCTGTACTCCGCCGAACACCTGACCCGCCCTAACCTGGAAGAAGCGAAGATGCTGTCGCGTCGCGATTCGTATCATGCCGAGAGCACGCTGCCGGTGCGCGATCGGGCCGAACTCAGCGACTACGCCCATTCCGGTTATGACCGTGGCCACATGAGCCCGAATGCCGACATGCCGACCCGATCCGCCCAGGCGCAAAGCTTTACCCTGGCCAATATGGTGCCGCAGGTACACGTGAATAATGCCGGAGTCTGGGCCGGCATCGAAGCGGCGGTACGCCAGCTGGCAATGGAAGAGGGCGATCTGTACGTGGTCACCGGTCCGGCATTTATCGGTAATGCCATTTCCCGTGTGGGCAATGTGCTGGTACCGACGCATCTCTGGAAAATGATCTACAGCCCGGCGCAGCAACGCGCCGGCGTCTACCTGATCACCAACGACGAAACGCATGCCTACACCGCGATGAGCGTGTCGCAGCTGCAGCAGCTGGTCGGCGTGAACGCATTGCCGGGCGTCTCGCAGAAGATTCGCGACGGCGGCATGGACCTGCCGCCCGCAGGCAAGAGCGCTCGCAAGAAAAAGCGCCACCGAAGTGACGCAGTGATCGCCCGCAGCGATGCACGTACGACCGAGGACAGCGATGGCTTCACGCTACGCACCGTTTCACGTAGCATCCTTGATATCCTCAAACGCGTGGGCCAACCATAAGGAATCGCCATGAACGATGATTTCACCCCTTTTGACAATGAAAGCGATGTGGTGCGCATTGACGACCTGGAAGTCGAGAACCGGGTCGATCGCGTCTCGCTGAACGGCGACCTGGTGCTGACCCGGGACCAGACCGGACTGGTCCTGGCAAGAGAACTGCAGACACTCATCGGGCAGGTGGTCGCCGCGCTGGAGGCCGAAAAGCAGCTGCCGCAGACGGTTGCGCTCAAGCCGGCCGAGACCGTGAAGAATCCGTTTTCCTGATGGAGCGTCAGCATCCGCACCGATACTGACAACGGGGCGGGGGTGCGGATTCGTAATGGACAATGCGATCAGGTCCCGATGCGCGCACTTCCCACCCATGGAAGCGGAGACGTGCCGAGCCGCTATCAGGAAAAGCCAATCAAAAACACGCAAGTCGTTGATTTTAATGCAGATGTGCTTTCCCAATCTCCTGTAAATGGGCTTTCCCAATCTCCTGTAAATGGCGAAACGCAATCCGGGGTCGTCTCAGAAATTCGGAATTTAAAGCACGCTAAGGAATACTTAATCGAGCTACGGCGCGGCATTACAACGGCCTGCTGTAGCTGGAAGCGGTGTTTTTGTGGTTCTCGCAACCCGATGTACTTGGAACGTTGTTTAGTGAGTGGTTTTCGAGAACGATGTGCACAAGGCCAGCACTGGCGTGGGCTGCATTCTCACAATGGACTCATCGGAAGTGATCCTTTGCGAGCGCAGCAAAGGCGGTCTACACGCTAACGTGCCTTAAATTCCGAATTCTGAGGCGACACCTATAAATATATATTGTCAGATCGCAGTCATGCATGCAGATCCAAAAAAGATAAAGAACCCACGATATGACGTCGACCAAGACCATCTACCTGGCCGGACCGGATGTATTCAAGCCGGATTTTGCGGTGATCCGGGACCAGCTCAAGACACTGTGCCGGGCTGCGGGCTTCGTTCCGCTATCGCCTGCGGACGGCGACCCGATCGACTGTGCTGCATCGGAATTGTCGCAGCGGATCTATCTGCAAAACATTGGCCATATCGATGCCGCCGATATCGTCATGGCCAATGTCCAGGACTTCCGCGGCCATGAACCGGATTCCGGCACCGTATTCGAGATCGGCTATGCGATCGGTCGCGGTAAGGCGGTGTGGTGTTACAACGTGCCGACACTCAGTCTGATCGAGCAGATTGGCTGCGAGCAGGTTAGCGGTGACTCGGCGCACAAGGACCGGGACGGCTACACGGTCGAGAATTTTGGCTGGTCGCGCAATCTGATGCTGGTGCATGCGTGCCATCTGGTAGCCGGGGATGCGCAAAGCTGCATTCAGGCCATTGGCAGGTTTTACCAACAGGTCGGGGCGGAGTAGGGGGCGCGCAGCGCGTCATCGCCGGTTAACCGTCAGATACTGTGATCCTCTTCACTCTCGGCAACGCGTGCCAGATGCGTCCTTTCCAGCTCCACAAGATCCATCAGCTTTCCTGGCGTAATTTTCAAGGCAGCGGCTAGCTTGAAGATGGACGTAAGGGAAGGCTGCTTTTCCCCGAGTTCGATGGACGATATGTAGTTTCGTTGCAGATTCGCTTCCAGACCCAGTGCTTCCTGCGTCAGTCCGGCATCCTTTCTCAGCTGGCGTAGCACACGGCCAAATATTTGTTGCATCGACAGTTCCAAATTTTCCCCCTATAGAGGGAAAATGGTGGGTTATCTGCTAAGCTGTGTCTTCCCGCTATAGTATGAATTTTGGCAGGGCGATATTTTTCTCCGATGCATTTTTTGGAAGTTAAAAACGATGTCCAGATCCACCCCAGATATGTTTCAAAATCCTTGCGACACGCTCGAAAAGCTGGTCAGTGGCCACCCTAAAATCTTTTACAGTAAGGTGCGCAGGCAGATTCCTGAATTGCCAACGGGCTGGTATGTAATGGTGAATTGGTTTCTGGGGTCGTTAGAAAATTACTGTACCGATTACGAGCTGGATCGTTTGGAATATTTAACGGTCGTCGAGGACGAGGGGTCTTTGAAGATAGAGATGGATTTTATTTGCGAGCTGCCGCTCGAGAGGCAAAAAGACATAGTGCACAAAATGGATTTTTTTACCCTTCGGTGTGGTGCCGCTTGCGTCGTCTGTGGCCGGATAGCACCGGAATTTGGTACCGTAGAAAAAAAGCCCCTGTGCAAAAAACATGGCCCTAGAAAAACACGGCCTGTAGTGCAAGCCCTGTTGGCATCCGCGTCAAATTGACCGTGACTGCCGATTTACGTTCAGCGGTAACAGGCACGCATGCAGCCAGCGCAATCCCGCACCGGGCCTGTGTTTTTTTGCGTATTGTGTGAACACTGCGTGTTGCAGCCAAATAGTAAGGTCGCATTTGGCGCATTAAGCCATGCCGTCAATCTTCTTCCTTTTGCCAGGAATTGCATCATGGCCATAATCGAGAGGATTACGCTGCGCATGCGCGAGATTCCCAGGTCCGGTTGCTTGCGCGAATAGGAGAATTTATGGGCAAAATGCTAACGACGGCTCGCTACGGAAACATCACGCTGCGCAGTTCTGGGCAGCTATGGTCGAATGTGCCATGGCGCGAGCAGGAAGAAGGCATTCCGGCGATTCTCGCGAATCCATCCTTCCTCGATTTGTGCAATCTGTGTATGCGTTATTCTGCTGCGAAAATAGTGCAAGTGAACCGCACCTTGATCGATGCCGGCGAGATCAGCCAATACCGGTTCAATACAACCGCGTCCATGTTGCACAACATAGAAAGAGGGATTGCCAGGGCGGCGCTTGACGGGCATCTGGTAGCACCGGCCGCCTGATTACATCAGTGAAGCCCCCTCAGAACGGGGTTGCTTATTCTGGTTGTTAACTGATTTCAACAATAAAATTCGGGTCGAACTGGCCGTTTTCTGTACCACCGCCCCGCGTCATGTAGCCACAGGGATTGCAAACGACACGACAGTTGCCGATCAGGTAATCCGATGATGCATGCATGTGGCCGTGTATCCACAGATCGGCCTGCTGTGCAAAATCCTCAAGATTGGACGCATAGGCCGCCGAAATACGATCCAGCGAAAATTCATCCGGCACCGAGTTGTAAGAAGGCGCCATGTGCGTAATCACCACCGTTTTGCCTTCGAAGGGTTCCGCCAGTCTTTGCTTGAGCCAGGATTTATGGCTCGCATGGAACTGGGCGGTATCACTAGCGCGCAGCTTGCGATACCCTTTCTTTGCCAGCCGAATGCGCTTGTAGTCCGTCATTCCTGCTTCGGCCGCGCGCATCGCGGCTTGCCGGTCCGCGTCACCGAAAAGCTTGAAGTCCGTCCACAGCGTGGCGCCGAGAAATCGCACTTGCCCGATGATGTGTTCGCCGCAGTCAAGAAAATGGACGTTGCCAGTGATCGCGCACGCCGCTTGAATCTCTGCTTGCACATCATCGATCGCATCGCCATAACCCTCATGGTTGCCGGAGACATACAGCACCGGTAGCTCTGGGAACGTCTGCGCAGCCCACGGTACTGCTCTTGCGCCGGTATTGATGTCGCCGGCAAGGATCACCACGTCGGGACCGCTAACACCTGGATCGATACGCGGCGCGTGTTCGCGCCACAGTTCATGATGCAAGTCGGAAAGGATAAGCAAGCGCATACGTATCTTTCAATGGATTCCACGCGCCGCAGTAGCATAAGCGCGGTATCCGGCGTGTATTGCCCGTGCATCTGCCAGCGCATGGTGCGGCGGCCATTCTCTTGTAAATGTGCGATTCAAGGCTGTTTGGAAAACCGCATTCCCGATAATTTCCTGGCCAAGATGCAACTTGTCGCCGACGTTGCGCGGCGGCGTGTCGTATTCGTCGCCCAGAAAGGCATCGGCCAGCAATTCCCAATCCGAGAAATAGTCAAAAATGAGCATGGCCGGTTCGGGCAAGGCGTCAAACCATGCCCGTAGCCGTCGCGTCAACTCTGCCCGGTCGCAGTGCGCACCCGGTACCCGGCCCAACAGGGGAAGCACCGCAGCACGGACAAAATCATTGCAATCGTCAACCCGGTAGTCGGTGCGCTCGGCGTAGAATTCGCGGCCGTCTTCGGCAACCAGGGCAATCGAAATCAGGTCGATCTGCACGAAGTCCGTAAACTCGGTGTCGATGAAAACTAGCATGGCGGCGATTCCCTGATTTCGTAGATCTGCAAGATTTCGTGCCGTGCCAGGTGTCGCATGTTCGGCTCGTTCGCCAGGATGGTCTTCTCTTGTTCGACTTGCGTTTCGAGGCAGCCGAGATAGGTGCCGGCTTTCAGCAATGCCTTTACGCGTGCCGGCCAGCCCATCATCCAACGATTGGCGACCGACACAGCCATTGCCCCCAACGCCTCGATCGACGCCGCCACATCCTGCCCATACGTCTTCCGGCTGATTAATTCTTGCATCGATTCTTCCCTCATGGTCCTGGTATTAGTCGGGCGCGACTCGCTCGCGCTTCATCCCGTTCACCGACGCGAATAACGCGCCCGGCATCGTCGCTAATGCCGCGCAGGCCAACGCCAAAGGCGGCGAATCCCTGCGCTTGCGTGCGCGCGCTGTAATCAAGGCGGTCATGATGGTGGCCATGGAAGACCTTGGCGACGCCCAGACTGCACGCCAACGCATCGATTGCATGAAAGCCGTGCGGGTGGGCGCTGGGAGCCTCATGGGTGACCAGCACATCGGCGTGCTGCCCGACAAGGTTGTGATAATCGGCCGGAAAGATCGAACTCCGGTGTTTGCGCGGCATGCCGCCGCGCCACCGATTGCCTTTGCCGCACTGCGCTGCCAATTCTGCTTGCGTCTCATACGCCCAAGGCGCCGGTGGTGCCCAGATTTGCCCCCGAAAAATGCCGCCCAGCCCGGCCACGCGCAGACCAGCAATATCAACCACGCGGCCGTGGATGTTGCGATCAGCGAGTTTAGATCCAAAGAGATTGTCATAATCCGAATCGGAGTCGGTGTCGTGGTTGCCGTGAATGAACCATACCGCAGTGCTGTCCGGGACCAAGGCAAGTTCGACCTCAAGTGGCCGTTGCGGCTGGATGTCGCCAAGAAGTACGATTGCAGCAGGCCGATGGATGCGCACGGCATCAATGACGTGCGTAAAGCATCCATGCACATCGCCGTAAAAGAAAATCATGCGAATCCCATTGAAGGTTGCGTCGTTGTGCGTGGGGGGAGCCGTGTTTGTTACTCTAATTCGCTCCAAACTGCCGGTTTTTTCTGTAGGAACAGCTCCCAAAGTCCCGGATGCATGCGCGCTTTTCCGGCTTCCCAGTCCTGCCACGTTCGCAGGGTTGAGTAGATCAGCGCGGCGGCGGCGGTTTGGGAAAGCCCGGACTCTTTGCGCGCAGTCCGGATTTCATCCGGCATCGGGCTTGTTGTACTCAAATTTCCCCCTTACATAGTGAAGCTGTTTCTGCAAACTATATATTACACGGATTCCGTGCATTATGTGGGAATATGCTTCTTATTTTCCTCATCGTCAACCAAGCCCACCTTTTCCGGTCCCGATCTCTTGTCGGGAAATTACACATTTGTCGGATGTTGCTCCTGCCAACATTTTCATGAAGAAATGGCGCGGTCATTCGGAGTGAATTCTGGTTTGTGACGATGGAATGCAGGTCGGTGCGTTTTCGATTGCGGGCCATTACACATAGTCGCAATATCTCAGAGACGGCACGCGCACTTCCTGCGCTTGCCAGATCGCCATTTTCGCGTCTGGTTCGGCCCGAGCCGCTTGTATATCGCCTTGTTCGATGTCATCGATGCCTTGCGGATGGACCAGGAAAACTTACCCCCATTTTCTGTGGACAGGTCTGTGCATAACTCGGCACAACGCCTTCCCGTGCTATTGCCGGCGCCAATGGGAGGACCTGCCTGCCAATGCGGCAGGTCCGGCCGGGTCCCTGTAAAGGCACACCTTACCCTTCGCCGGATGGTGGGGACGGGCGTGCTTTTTTCGGCAATGAAGCAAACGCCGCGTCAGGCACCGGCTTTATTGTTGTGTGACGGTCATTTTCGTGGTGGGGGTGTTATGTCAAACGGGGCGAATGGTCGGGCTGGAATGTGGTGTCGCGAACGCTACACATTAGTAGTAAAAAATCTCCCGTGCGGAGCCTGGATTACGAAGGGGCAGATTCTAAATCGAAGTCACTGTAACGATTATTCTGGCTTAGTGCTTTCCGGAAAATCCACCGCGCATGGCTTGCATCTGACCTTGCGAAATTAAATGGCCATGGGAAGCTGCCTTGGCAATCCACATGATGCCTATATCCTCGTTCTTAGGGATTCCGTTGCCGTCTGTATAACAACGTCCAAGCAAGTACATC
>JBDSCZ010000131.1:0-8438 GCA_039920865.1 Burkholderiaceae bacterium | reverse complement strand
GTGGTGGTCTTGCCGGCGTCGATATGGGCGCAGATGCCGATATTGCGATAGCGCTCGATGGGAGTTTTGCGAGTCACGATAATTTCCTTTTGGAAAAAATGTCTTACGCCGACAATCTACGCTTGATTGCTATGGGAAATACTTATATTGCCGAAGCCCGCATCTGTCAAACCGATCCCGCAATGGTTTGTCATGCATTAAAACTGTCAGCCTTGTGGATCAAAAAATTTCTACTAGAATTATTTTATTAGCTGATGTTACGCAACTTCATTATGGCAAAAAACACTGTAGGCATCTCTGGAGTGTGGCCACCCTCTCTCCCGGCCTCTCTCCCACAAGTGGGAGAGAGGAGAAAGGCCCCCTCTCCCGCTTGCGGGAGAGGGCTGGGGAGAGGGGCTTCAAATAGTCGTCATCTGACCGATTAAGCAAATACAAAATCGTCGGATTGTGCACTGGGTTCGTGTCTTTCGTGGGCATGTGCGTAACATCAGTTATTAGTGTGTGCTAGCACACAAACAGCACTTCGATTCGGGATCAATCCGGGTGTGCTGGAGAGTCGTTTGCGTAAGCAGTTCGCGCGGCATACAAGTCAAGGAGATTCAGCATGCATCTCGGAATGATCGGATTAGGGCGCATGGGAGCCAGTCTGGTGCGGCGCCTGACCGGGGGTGGCCACGAATGCGTCGTCTACGACGTAAATCCGGCTACCGTGAAGCAACTCACGGGCCACCGGGTACAGGGTGCCGCCTCGATCGACGCGATGATCGCGCAGTTGCCCCGGCCGCGCGCGGTGTGGGTGATGGTTCCCGCCAGCGTCACCGGCAAGACGGTCGAGCAACTTGCCGCGTGCATGGATGCCGGCGACATCATCATCGATGGCGGCAATAGCTACTACCGCGACGATCTCGCAAGGGCGACAGCGCTCAAGCACAGCGGCATACATTACGTCGATTGCGGTACCAGCGGCGGGGTATTCGGGCTGGATCGCGGCTACTGTCTGATGGTCGGCGGCGAGGATCAGATCGTCAAGCACCTGGAGCCGATTTTCAAGAGCATCGCACCCGGGGTCGATGCCGCACCGCGCACTCCGGGCAGGAAGGGTGCTGCCGCCCCGGCCGAGAATGGATACCTGCATTGCGGCCCAACCGGCGCCGGCCACTTCGTGAAGATGGTTCACAACGGCATCGAGTATGGGCTGATGGCAGCGTATGCAGAAGGGCTGAACATCTTGCGCAATGCCAACGCCGGTAAGCAAGCGCGCGATACGGATGCCGAAACGGCGCCGCTGCGCAGTCCGGAGTATTACCAGTACGACCTTGATTTGCCTGAAATCGCGGAAGTCTGGCGCCGCGGCAGCGTAATTGGCTCGTGGTTGCTGGATCTCACTGCGGCCTCGCTGCTGGGCGATCCGACGCTGGAAGATTACGCTGGCCGCGTGTCGGATTCGGGCGAGGGACGCTGGACGATCGCTGCCGCCATCGACGAATCGGTACCGGTTCCGGTACTGAGCGCCGCGCTGTTCGAGCGCTTCAGCTCGCGCGACGGTGCCGAATTCGCCGATCGGGTGCTGTCCGCGATGCGCAAGCAGTTCGGCGGCCATGACGAGAAACAGGGGCATTGAGATGCGCAAAGCCGACACTGGAAAGACCGGCGGCAAGCCGCAATCGGATGCGCTGGTGCTGTTCGGCGTGACCGGCGACCTCGCTCACAGGATGATCTTTCCGGCGCTGTATGCGATGGCGAAGCGGGGTATTCTCAACATTCCGCTGGTCGGTGTTGCCTCCTCGAACTGGACTGTTGCGCAACTGCGCAAGCGGGCTACCGACAGCATAAAAAAATTCGCCACGATCGATGACCAGCGCGCTCTCGACCACCTGCTGTCCCTGCTGCGCTATGTCGGCGGCGACTACAACGACCCGGCTACCTTCGCGGCGCTCAAACAGGCGCTGGGCGATGCCCGGCGTCCGGCGCACTACCTCGCCATCCCGCCCGCGCTGTTCGCGACCGTCATCAAGGGGCTCGGCGCCAGCGGTCTGGCCGATCAGGCCCGCGTCATCGTCGAGAAGCCATTCGGACGCGACCTGGCCTCGGCGCGTAAGCTCAACCGCATCGCGCGCTCGGTGTTTCCGGATGACGCGATTTTCCGCATCGACCACTTTCTCGGGAAAGAGTCGATCATGAACATCCTCTACTTCCGCTTCGCCAACGCGTTCCTGGAGCCGATCTGGAACCGCAACTGCGTGCGCAGCGTGCAGATCACGCTGTGCGAGGATTTCGGCGTCGATGGCCGCGGCGTGTTTTACGAAAGTGCCGGCTGTCTGCGCGACGTGATACAGAACCATTTGTTCCAGATCGTCGCGCTGCTTGCCATGGAGCCGCCGGCGTATCAGGGCTTTAGCGCCGTGCACAGCGAGAAGGCCAAGGTGTTCCAGGCCATGCGACCGCTGCAGCCGGACGACGTGGTGCGCGGCCAGTATGCCGGCTACCGGAAAGAGCCGGGCGTGGCGCCGGAGTCGGACGTCGAGACGTTCTGTGCGCTGCGGCTGTTCATCGACTCGTGGCGCTGGCAGGGGGTGCCCTGGTATTTGCGCTCCGGCAAATGCCTGGCAACCACCGCGGCCGAGGTGCTGGTGGAGTTACAGCCGCCGCCGCAACAGCTGTTCGACGATTCGGTGCCGGCGCACGGGCGGTCCAACTACCTGCGTTTTCGGCTCTCGCCGAATGCTGCCATTGCCATCGCCGCGCGCGTCAAGCGCGCCGGTAAGGAATTCGTCGGCGACCAGCGCGAACTCTATCTGTGCGATGAACATCCGGGAGCTGAAACACCCTACGAGCGACTGTTAAGCGACGCCATGGCCGGCGACGGCGCGCTCTTCACCCATGAAAACGCGGTGGAGGCTGCCTGGGCGGTGGTCGATCCGGTCCTGAGCAAGCATCGCCGGACTACCCGCTACCGGCGCGGCAGCTGGGGCCCGAAGGAGGCGGACGCACTGATCGCAGCCGATGGCGGCTGGTATAACCCTGAAAACGGCAGTTGATCGCTTGCTAGCTTCGATAAATGCATGAATTGATTGAGCAATATTATGGTTAACCAGTTCACCCAGTGGGTGACGCCGCTACAGGCACGATTGCACGCTTTTCCGGCTCCCTGGCGTCGTTGTTCCTCCTTGCAGAATGCAGTCTGCAGCGTCGTCACGCCTAGCCAGAAAGCCGGAAAAACGCACACTCGCACCTGTCCAACTACCATTTCCAGGATAACCCCAGGTCTGTAGATGCCACTTCCGATTGAAGAATATGCACTGATCGGCGACTGCCATGCTGCGGCATTGGTCGGCCGCGACGGCTCCATCGACTGGCATTGCCTGCCCCGATTCGATTCGGGTGCGTGTTTCGCTGCCTTGCTGGGAAATCCAGAACACGGGCGCTGGCTGCTGGCGCCGGCCGCGCAGGCGCTTGGCGTGCGGCGCAGATACCGTGACGGCACGCTGATTTTGGAGACCGAATTCGAGACCAAAGAGGGTGCAGTGCGGATCATTGACTGCATGCCACTATCTGATAAGCGCCGGGATGTGGTGCGCATCGTTGAAGGTTTGCGCGGGACGGTGCCCATGCGCATGGAGCTCGTCATCCGCTTCGACTACGGTTCCATAGTGCCCTGGGTGCGGCGCTCGGACGGCAAGCTGCTGGCGACCGCCGGGCCGGACACGCTGGAATTGCGCACTGCAGTCGCAGTGCGCGGCGAAAACATGAAAACGGTGGCTGAGTTTTCCGTACGCAAGGGAGAGCGGATTCCATTCGCACTCAATTATCGCCGTTCGTATCAAGCGTCCGGGCCGGACTTCGATCCGGAGCAGGCAATGATCGCGACCGGGAACGAGTGGCGTCAATGGTCAGAACGCTGCACCTACCAGGGGCGCTGGCGCGACGCGGTCGTGCGCTCGCTGATCACGCTGAAGGCGCTGACCTACGCACCCACCGGAGGGCTGGTCGCGGCAGCGACGACTTCATTGCCGGAGCAACAAGGCGGTGTGCGCAACTGGGACTACCGCTATTGCTGGCTGCGCGATGCCACGTTCACGTTGAACGCGCTGTTGCTGGCCGGCTACCACGAGGAGGCGATCGCCTGGCGCGAGTGGCTGCTGCGCGCCGCTGCGGGCCGTCCGGAAGATCTGCAGGTGCTCTACAGCGTCACCGGCGAGCGGCGTCTCGATGAGTACGAGGTGAGCTGGCTGCCCGGCTATGGAAACGCGGCCCCGGTGCATGTGGGTAACGCGGCATCGAGGCAATTCCAGCTCGATGTCTACGGCGAAGTCATGGATACCTTGCACCTGGCACGCGCCGCCGGCCTGCACCCGGAACCGGCGGCATGGAACATACAACTGGTCTTGCTTCAGTTCCTGGAGTCGAACTGGCAATTGCCAGACGAAGGGATCTGGGAAATCCGCGGTCCGCGCCGCCATTTTACCCACTCCAAGGTGATGGCCTGGGTGGCTTTCGACCGGGCGCTCAAGGATGCGCAGGACTACGGGCTGGAGGGTCCGGTCGAGCGCTGGCGACAGGTTCGCGACGCGATTCACGCACAGGTCTGCGCACAGGGCTATGACGCACACGCTAATACCTTCGTGCAGTCCTACGGTTCGCCGCAGCTCGACGCAAGCCTGCTGCTGATACCCCAGGTCGGCTTCCTGCCGCCAGACGATGCGCGTGTGCGCGGTACCGTCGATGCGATCGAGCGCAACCTGATGGTCGACGGACTGGTACTGCGCTATTCGACCGTTGCCGGTGTGGATGCACTGCCGCCGGGCGAGGGCGCGTTTCTGCCCTGTTCTTTCTGGCTTGCCGACTGCATGGTGTTGTGCGGGCGCCGCAAGCAAGGCGAAGCTTTGTTCGAGCGCTTGCTGGCCTTGTGCAACGACCTCGGATTGCTGGCAGAGGAATACGATGTGCGCGAGCGACACATGCTCGGAAACTTCCCGCAGGCGCTGACGCACATGGCGCTGATCCACACCGCCCAGCTACTATCGATTTCCGAACAACAGGCCCGGCGCGCCAGCGAGCAAGGCGAGCGGCCCGCCGCCGCAACGCACGCAGCATGAATTATTCGTTCCAGATCTAAGCAGAGCCATCCACAAGGAGCCAAGCCATGACAGTTTCAGCACAACTCGACCAGCTCTGCATCAATACCCTGCGCACGCTGTCGATCGACGCGGTGCAGCAGGCGCAGTCCGGCCATCCCGGTACGCCGATGGATGCCGCGCCGACGGCCTATTGTTTGTGGCAGCGTTTTCTGCGCTACGACCCGCAGGATCCCGATTGGCCGGACCGCGACCGCTTCGTGCTGTCGTGCGGCCACGCCTCGATGCTGCTATACAGCCTGTTGCATCTGTGCGAGGTCAAGGCGACGCGCCCGAGTTACGCGCAGAGCGACGCCCTGGCGGTGACGCTCGACGATATCAAGCGCTTTCGCCAGGCCGGCAGCCGCTGTACCGGCCATCCCGAGTACGGCTGGACCAGCGGCGTGGAGACCACCACCGGGCCGCTTGGGCAAGGCGTGGCAACCAGCGTCGGCATGGCCATCGCGCAGCGCTGGCTGGCGGCCACCTACCATCGTCCCGGCTACGATCTGTTCCAGCATAAGGTGTATGCGCTGAGCAGCGACGGCGACATGATGGAAGGGGTCAGCAGCGAGGCGGCGTCGCTGGCAGGCCACCTCAAGCTTGCCAACCTGTGCTGGATTTACGACGACAACCACATCAGCATCGAAGGCGCGACCAGCATCACTTTCACTGAGGATGTGGCGGCGCGTTTTCTCGGTTACGGCTGGAATGTCACGCGCGTAGCCGATGCCAATGATCTGGCGCTTTTGACTCGCGGCTACAACAGCTTTCTCGACACCCGGGATCGTCCCACCCTGATCATCGTCCAGAGCCACATCGGCTATGGCGCACCGCACAAGCAGGATCGCGAGCAAGCTCACGGCGAACCGCTTGGCGTGGAAGAGGTACGGCTGGCGAAGCAATTCTATGGCTGGGACCCAGACGCCCAGTTCCATGTGCCGAACGGCGTTCCGGAACATTTCCGCGCGCAGATCGGCCGCCGCGGTGCAGGGTTGCGCGCAGCCTGGGAGAAACTGTTTGCAGACTATCGCCGGCAATACCCGGATCTTGCCGACCAGATAGAGCGCATGCAGCGCCGTGACCTGCCGGAAGGCTGGGACAGCGCGCTGCCCGTCTTTGCCGCCGAGCCGAAGGGTTTGGCGACGCGCAAGGCGTCGGGCGAAGTACTGAACGCCATCGCCGAAAAAATGCCGTGGCTGCTGGGCGGTGCGGCAGATCTGGCGCCGTCAACCAGAACCCGCCTGAACTTTGCGTCTGCCGGCGATTTTCAGGCGCCCGGTGCGGTGAGTGAAGTGGGTGAGGTGGGTGAGGTGGGTAACTACGGTGGACGCAATCTCCACTACGGTGTGCGCGAGCATGCGATGTGCGCGATCAGCAACGGGCTTTGCCTGTCGAATCTGCGGCCGTATGCCGCGAGTTTCCTGGTTTTCACCGACTATTGCCGCGGCGCGCTGCGACTTGGCGCGATGATGGAGATTCCGGTCATCACCATTTGGAGCCACGACTCTATCGGCATGGGCGAGGACGGACCCACCCATCAGCCAGTCGAGCACCTCGCATCCTTGCGCGCGATGCCCGGCATGATGGTATTGCGCCCGGCGGACGCGAACGAAGTGGTCGAGGCGTGGCGGGTGATCATGCAGCTCAAGGATCGCCCGGTTTGCCTGGTGTTGACGCGGCAGCCGCTGGCGACGCTGGACCGCACCCGCTATGCGCCGGCGCGTGGCGTGGCATGCGGCGCCTACGTGCTGGCCGACGCTATGCAGCGTAGCCCCGATGTGCTGCTGCTGGCGACCGGCAGCGAAGTCGCACTGTGCATTGCAGCGTATGAACAGCTAAAGGCAGAGGGAATCGCGGCGCGCGTAATCAGCATGCCTTCGTGGGAGCTGTTCGAGAGCCAGACCCAGGAATACCGCGACAGCGTGCTACCGCCGGAGATAAGCGCGCGCGTCGCCGTCGAAGCAGCGTCCAGCTTCGGCTGGGAACGCTATGCCGGTTCCGCCGGAACCATTCTCGGCCTGGACAGTTTCGGATTGTCCGCGCCGATGCAGGTCGTGGCGCGGCACTTCGGGTTCGAGCCCGCCCACGTTGTCGCCGCAGCCAAGGAGCAAGTGATGCGCCACGCGGCGAAGCAATGAGTCAGGCCTGGGCGAATTATTGATCCGGCACGATGAAGTCTTGATTTCATCGTGCCCCGTTCTCACCCTCTCCCTCTGGGAGATGGGCGGGGGTGAAGCAGGGGTTTCGGATGGCATGCCATCCGCCTGCATAACGGTATTCGCTTGCAAGCGGATACGCGCACTGCAAGTGAGGGGATCCGGTTCCAATATTATTCGTTCCGGATCTATAAGACCTTTGGAGGCTACCCGATGCGCAGTGCAGCCGACGCGGCAATGAAAATCAGTCCCCTGGCGGGCAAGCCTGCCCAGCCGGCGCTGCTGGTCAACCTGCCCAGGCTCATCACCGCCTATTACAGCAACCGGCCCGACGCCTCGGTGCCCGCCCAGAGAGTGGCGTTCGGGACCTCGGGCCATCGCGGCTGCGCGTTTGAAAACAGTTTCAACGAATGGCATGTGCTTGCCATCAGCCAGGCCATCTGCGAGTACCGCAAGCAGCAGGGTATCGATGGGCCGCTGTTTCTGGGCCTCGACACGCACGCGCTTTCGGAGCCGGCATATGCCAGTGCGCTCGAAGTACTGGCGGCCAACGGGGTCGAAGTCATGTGCGCGAACCAGGACGAGTACACGCCGACGCCGGTAATTTCTCACGCGATACTCGCCTGTAACCGCGGTCGCAATGGCCGGCTGGCGGACGGCATTGTCATCACGCCTTCGCACAATCCTCCCGACAGCGGCGGCTTCAAGTACAACCCGCCCAACGGCGGGCCGGCGGACAAGAACGTCACGGCATGGATCGAAGCCCGCGCCAATGCATTTCTGGAAAACAGCCTGCAGGGCGTGAAAAGAATGCAGTTCGAGAAGGCACTGCGTGCGGCAACCACGCACCGGCATGACTTTCTGAATGCCTATGTAAGCGATCTCGGCAGCGTGCTCGACATGGATGCGATTCGCGGCGCCAACATCCGTATCGGGGTGGATCCGCTCGGCGGCGCCGGGGTTCACTATTGGGCGCGGATTGCCGAGCGCTACCGTTTGGATCTCACGGTCGTCAGTGAGGCGGTCGATCCGACCTTCCGCTTCATGTCGCTGGATTGGGATGGTCAGATACGCATGGACCCATCCTCGCCCTACGCCATGCAGCGCTTGATCGACCTGAGGGATCGTTTCGACATCGCTTTTGCCTGTGACACCGACCACGACC
>JBDSCZ010000130.1:0-1901 GCA_039920865.1 Burkholderiaceae bacterium | reverse complement strand
GTCTTTCCGGGCAGCGAGCACGGCATCACTTCCGACGAATTCTTCCACCTGGAGGCATTGCCGGCGCGCGCAGTAGTCATCGGCGGCGGTTACATTGCGGTTGAACTGGCATCCATCCTCAACGGTCTGGGCAGCAAGGTCACGCTGATTTATCGCGGCAGCCGGATACTGCGCACGATGGATCACGACCTGGGTCCATTCCTGGCTGCCGAAATGGTCAAGAAGGGCATCGACGTCAGGTTCGACACGGCCATCGAGTCACTGCACTCCGATAGCGATGGTGCCGTCAAGCACCTGCAATTGCGCAGCGGACGGAAAATCGATGCGGAGTGCGTGCTGTTTGCCACCGGGCGCGATGCCAACACCGCCAATCTTGGCATTGAAAAAGCCGGGATTGCCGTGCGCGAAAACGGTTCAATCATTGTCGACGAGGACTTCAGGACCAGCGTCGATTCGATCTATGCGATTGGCGACGTGATCGACCGTGTGGCCCTGACGCCTGTGGCGCTGGCCGAGGGAATGCTGGTGGCGGCAAATCTGTTCCAGAAAGTTGGCCGAGGTGAACGTCGTCTGTCGTATGAAAACATCCCGACCGCTGTGTTCAGCCATCCGAATGTGGCCACCGTGGGATTGAGCGAACAGGATGCGCGCAAGAAATACGCGACAGTGAAAATCTTCAAGAGCGAATTCAAGGCGCTCAAGCACACCTTGTCAGGATCGAACGAGCGCACCTTCATGAAGCTGGTGGTGGAGGCCGACAGCGACCGGGTACTGGGCTTGCACATGGTGGGCCCGGATGCGGGGGAGCTGGTGCAGGGGTTTGCTGTGGCGCTGCAGTGCCAGGCTACCAAGGCGCAATTCGACGCCACCATCGGCATCCATCCGACCCTGGCGGAAGAGTTTGTCAGCATGCGAACGCCGGTTTAGGATCCGCGGCCATTGCCAACGGAGGCGTTTGCTTTCAGGCGCGGTGTAAGAGGTGTAAGAACTGCAGCCGTCACAACGACTGATGGATAACGCCAATTTCCCATATCAGGATCCCCACCATGCATGACATCGTTCAAGACTATTACGGCCGCCAGTTGCAGCATTCCGACGACCTCAAAACCAGCGCCTGCTGCGATATCAGCCAGATGCCGGCCTGGCTCAAGCCCTTGCTGGCGCGCATACACCCGGAAGTGCTGGCGCGCTATTACGGCTGCGGCCTGGTTTGCCCGCCGCTGCTGGAAGGCTGCCGGGTGCTCGACCTCGGCTGCGGCTCGGGGCGCGACGTTTACGCGCTGGCGCAACTGGTCGGCCCGACCGGCGAGGTGGTCGGCGTCGACATGACCGACGAGCAACTCGCGGTCGCCGGGAAACACCGGGATTTCCATGCGGATGCCTTCGGTTACGCCAATGTGCGCTTCCTGCACGGCTATATCGAACGGCTGGATGAACTCGACCTGGAACCGGGCAGTTTCGACGTGATCGTCTCCAACTGCGTGGTCAACCTGTCGCCCGACAAGGATGCTGTATTGCGCGGCGTGCAGCGCCTGCTCAAGGCTGGCGGCGAATTCTATTTCTCGGACGTCTACGCCGACCGGCGCGTGCCGGATGCGGTGCGTAACGACCCGGTGCTGTACGGCGAATGCCTGGGCGGCGCGCTGTATTGGAACGATTTCCTGCGACTGGCGCAGCGCCAGGGTTTCGCCGACGCGCGCCTGGTCACCGACCGGCCGCTGGCGATCACCGATCCGGAACTGGCGCCGCGGATCGGTAACCTGCAATTTTTCTCGGCCACCTACCGGCTGTTCAAGCTCGAAGCTCTGGAAACCGCGTGCGAGGATTATGGCCAGGCGGTGATCTATCGCGGCAGCATTCCCGATTGCGCTGACCGCTTCGTGCTCGACAAGCACCACGAC
>JBDSCZ010000129.1:0-23722 GCA_039920865.1 Burkholderiaceae bacterium | reverse complement strand
GATGCTTTATGTTGTACCAAACATCTTTTAATGTCAATGTTTTGTCATGGACAAATATGAAAAAAATGTATTTAATGTAAATGCCGTATTATCAATTGGCGCACTGTCGAAGTGGATTTCTGTCAATTTTTTGTACCTATATAGTAATTTATCAACGAATATGGCAATTTTATGCAAATAATGATGGGTATCGGAGCCGTCGAACGGGATACCGGTTTGTCCAAGGATGCATTGCGCGTATGGGAACGCCGCTACGGTTTTCCCATGCCGGTCCGGGATGATCTGGGCGAGCGCGCTTATCCCATTGATCAAGTTGACAAGCTGCGGTTGTTGAAGCGTTTGCTGGATCAGGGCCATCGTCCCGGAAAAATTATCCATTTCAGCGTTCCGGAACTGCAGCAACTGGTGCAGCCGCCAGCGCAGTCGGCCGATGTCGTCAGCGGGGCTGACAAAAACGATCTACAGGTCTATTTGGATTTGTGTAAGGCGCATCAAGCCGAAGCATTGCGCCATGGCTTGTCGCAGGCGTTGTCGCGCATGGGTCTGGAACGTTTTATCGTGGAATTATTGGCGCCACTCAATCGCCTGGTGGGCGATGCGTGGTCCAACTGCGCGTTGCAGGTTTTTGAAGAGCACTTGTACACGGAGTCGGTGCAAATTGTGATGCGAGCAGCAATCTCGTCCGTGCAGCATCCGCAGGGAAACGTGCTGCTCCGGCCACGCATCCTGTTGACGACCTTGCACCAGGAACAGCACGGCTTGGGTTTGTTGATGGCGGAAGCGATTTTTGCGCTGGAAGGCGCGAGCTGTATTTCGCTCGGCGTGCAAACCCCGATCATGGACATCGTCAACGCAGCACGGTCGCAAGGCGCCGATATTGTCGCGCTGTCATTTTCAGGTGCGATGAATCCCCGGCATGTGCTCGAGGGATTGGTCGATCTGGGCAGCAAGTTGCCGCCAGGTACGGAGTTATGGGCCGGTGGTCATTGCCCGGTGCTGGAACGCCGTCCACCTGCAGCGGTAAAGGTATTGAGCAAACTTTCGGAGATACAGGACAGCTTGATTGACTGGCGTGCCAGACACGAAGTTTGATTGATATTCGGTTCTATTTGTTATAAATAACGGAGTATGTAATTAAACATAGTATTTTGCGCATGATTTAATTGCACGTATTAAAAATACATAATGCAGTATATTTTATATGCCAGTGTGTGTTTCGATTGGAAAAATGCGTTGCACGCGCGTCTCAGGCCACTGCTTGCTGCTGCACCAGAATCCACGGACTGACCACCACCGACCATACTGTTTCGTCGGTTTCCAGCCATTCGGCCGCCAGGTCGTCCGACATCTTGCCGAGCTGGTGCGTTTGCATCCATTGTTCGACTGCCGCCTTGTCGTCCTGGCTGATGGACATCGCGACTTCGATCAGGTCGAGCGCGTCGCTGACATAGATCACTGCGCCGGTGGCGAAGTAGGTCTGTAGTTCGGACCAGGCGATGCGGCCGGTTTCCCGTACCAGTTTGTCGTGCAGGGCGGTGTTGTCTTGTGTTTCCATGATGATCGATGAAGTGTTGACGGATGGCGTGGCAGTATAAAGGGTTTGCTCTATTTAGAGCGATAACTGAGAACGGGGGAAGCCAGTGCATCCACCGCGTGAGCTTGGTGCCGGGACACATTACACATTGTTTCTAACGTTACGAATGTGCTCTAGCCATCTCCCATGGTTTGAGGTCGAATAAGCACTGAGTTTAATAATTGTCATGAAATCGTTGGTTCCACTTGAATAAGATGAGTGTGGCACTCGGAAACCATGCAAATGAAAGACATCATGCAAATTAACCTGAACCTCAATAGAGTTGTCCTTGCGGTATGTGGCGTGTTTTTACCTTTTTCCGTTCAGGCAGCATGCACCGATCATGCGAAACCGCGTGTTGAGTGGAGCGGATGCAACAAGCAGGGCGCGCATCTGATGGGCGTGCATCTGGTAAGGGCCAATCTTTCTGGCGCAAATCTGGCTGGAGTGGATTTAAGGGCGGCGAATCTGTATAAGGCAAATTTATCGGGAGCGAATATGGGGCAGGCAATGCTGGCCGGCGCCGATCTGGAACGGGCTAACTTGTCAGGGGCGAATTTGGGCGGTGCTTATCTGGTAGGAGCAAATTTATACCACGCCAATTTGGCGGGAGCCAATCTTGGACAAGCTATTTTGGAGGGGGCAATATGGAGTGATGGCGAAAGGTGTGCTCCTGGCAGCGTAGGCATATGCAATTAAACCTGGCCATCGCTCAACCAGTAGATCTCATTGCTGGTTATGTGCCATCACTGTTGAAACGGATGGCCCCGGCTTTTCCAGGCAGGATGCGTCGCAGCGACTAGACTACAATCCTTTTTCCCATCCTCATGCCTGCGCACCAATGACCTTGATTCCTTTGGCCGAACGGCTCCGCCCGAAAACGATCGCTGACATGATCGGCCAGCAGCACTTGTTAGGCCCCGGCAAGCCCTTGCGCGTCGCGTTCGAATCGGGCGAGCCGCATTCGATGATCCTGTGGGGGCCGCCGGGCGTCGGCAAAACCACGCTGGCGCGCCTGATGGCCGACAGTTTCAATGCCGAATTCATCGCGCTGTCGGCGGTGCTGTCGGGAGTCAAGGACATCCGCGAAGCGGTCGAGCGGGCGCTGGTGATCCGCGCCAATTCCGGTCGCCGCACCATCCTGTTCGTCGATGAGGTGCATCGCTTCAACAAGAGCCAGCAGGACGCATTCCTGCCGCACGTCGAGAGCGGGCTGTTCACCTTCATCGGCGCCACCACCGAGAACCCGTCGTTCGAGGTCAACGGCGCGCTGCTGTCGCGCGCGGCGACCTATGTATTGAAGTCCTTGAGCGACGACGACCTGAACGCCTTGCTCGATCGGGCCTGCGCGGTCGAGTTGGACGGCCTGCAATTTAGCGCGGACGCCAAACTGACGCTGATCGCCAGTGCCGATGGCGACGGCCGCAAGCTGTTGAATAATCTGGAAATCGTGTCCCGTGCGGCGCACGCCAAGGGCGCTGCCGAAGTCGATGCGGTGCTGCTGGCCGAATGTCTGGGCGACACGCTGCGCCGTTTCGACAAGGGCGGCGATGCTTTCTACGACCAGATTTCTGCATTGCACAAGTCGGTGCGCGGATCGAATCCGGATGCGGCGCTGTACTGGCTGTGCCGGATGCTCGACGGCGGCGTCGATGCGCGCTATCTGTCGCGCCGTATCGTGCGCATGGCCTGGGAAGACATCGGGCTGGCCGACCCGCGCGCAATGCAGATTGCAAACGATGCCGCCGCCACCTATGAACGGCTGGGCTCGCCGGAAGGTGATCTGGCATTGGCGCAGGCGGTGATCTACCTGTCCGTCGCCGCCAAGAGCAATGCCGGTTACATGGCTTACAAGCAGGCCAGTGCCTTCATCAAGCAGGACAAGTCGCGTCCTGTGCCGGAGCATCTGCGCAATGCGCCGACCCGGCTGATGAAGGAGCTCGGTTACGGCAAGTTGTACCGCTACGCGCACGACGAGCCGGAAGCCTACGCGGCCGGAGAAACCTATCTGCCTGAAGAAATCGCCAACCAGCACTGGTACACCCCGACCCCGCGCGGCCTGGAAGGCAAGATAGGCGAAAAAATGGCGCATCTGGGCGAACTGGATAAAAAAGCGAAAAGCTAACTACGTGATGGGTTGCACCCATCCTTACAGCTACAATGGCAGCTTCGCTAAAACAACTCCGCAATACACATGATCGACATCCAACTGCTTCGCAAAGACATCGACAGCGCCGCCACCCGCCTGGCCGCGCGCAAATTCCAGCTCGATGTCAGCACCTTCAATGCGCTCGAAGCCGAGCGCAAAGTGATCCAGACCCGTACCGAAGACCTGCAAGCCAAGCGCAATGCGCTGTCCAAGCAGATCGGCATGCTCAAAGGCAAGGGCCAGGACTGCTCGGACGTGATGGCGGAAGTGGCCGGTCTGGGCGATGAACTGAAAAATGACGAAGGCGCGCTGGCCACCGTGCAGGCCCGCATCGGCGAATTCATGCTCTCCATCCCGAACCTGCCGCACGAGTCGGTGCCGGAAGGCACCGATGAGAGCGGAAACGTCGAAATGCGCAAGGTCGGCACGCCGCGCAGCTTCGATTTCGAGGTCAGGGATCACGTCGATGTCGGCGCCGCGTTGGGTCTGGATTTTGAGGTCGCGACCAAGATTACCGGTTCGCGCTTTTCGGTGATGAAGGGCGGCATCGCCCGTCTGCACCGCGCGCTGGCGCAGTTCATGTTGAATACCCACACCGAAGAACACGGCTACACCGAATGCTATACGCCTTACATGGTCAATGCCGACAGCTTACGCGGCACCGGCCAGTTGCCGAAATTTGAAGCGGATCTGTTTTCGGTCAAAAAAGGCGGCGTGGAAGGCGAGGGCGAGACGTTCTACCTGATCCCGACCGCTGAAGTGCCGCTGACTAACATCGTGCGCGATGAAATCGTGGCGCTTGACGCGCTGCCGATTAGGATGACTGCGCATTCGCCGTGCTTCCGTTCGGAAGCCGGCAGCTATGGCCGCGACACCCGCGGCATGATCCGCCAGCATCAGTTCGATAAGGTCGAAATGGTGCAGATCGTCCATCCGGAACAATCCTACGCAGCGCTGGAACAGATGGTAGGCCACGCCGAGGCGATCCTGCAAAAGCTCGGCCTGCCGTATCGTGTCGTTATCCTGTGCACCGGCGACATGGGTTTCGGCGCCACCAAGACCTACGATCTGGAAGTCTGGCTGCCGGCGCAGAACACCTACCGCGAAATTTCGTCGGTCTCGAATTGCGAGGCGTTCCAGGCCCGTCGCATGCAGGCCCGTTTCCGCAATGCGCAAGGCAAGCCGGAACTGGTGCATACCCTCAACGGTTCCGGCCTGGCAGTCGGTCGCACGCTGGTCGCGCTGCTGGAAAACTACCAGCAAGCCGACGGCAGCGTCGAAATTCCGGCGGTATTGCATCCGTACATGGGTGGTTTGACGCGATTGGTTCCGGAATAACTTTGGGAGCTGGCAGGCTGTTGTAACCTACCGGGCATTATTCGGCGGCTATCAGGCGGCCTCCAGCACCAGATACATTTTATGGCCGATGCGTGCGGCTAGTTTGATGAGCATATCGAGCCTGAATTTGTCGCATTTTCCGCGCACCAGATCCGACACGCGCGACTGGCTGATACCCAGACGGGCAGATGCTTGCTGCTGGGTCCAGCCGTGTTCGGTAATGACACAGCGCAGTTTCGCCATCAGGTCGGCGCGCATATCCAGCACGGCCGCTTCTTCGGGGGCGATGCCGGCGGGGGTAAAGGCAACAACTCGGGGTGAGCTGAGCAACTCTTTCATGATTTCTCCTGTTTCTCCTTGCATGGCTATGGCGACCGATAGTCGCCAGCCAACGCTAATGAGGGTGGGAGTTTGTATGGAAACCGGGATTTTGTACTTGTTCTATCTCAAGTTTCTGGAACAGTTTTTGCGGAACCTGCAAAAGCATGTGGCGGCACTGCGCATCAGTTTGTGATCGGCGGATGTTGCTCCTCAACAGCTTGTTGTGCGAGGCATTCCTGGCGCAAAATCCAGTCCTGTACCGGGCCGGCGGTAGCCAAGCCGGAGATTTTTTTCGATACGGATAAGTTGATTGACAATAGAATCGGAATATTGCGGAACGGTACTTCGGAGAAGTAATTCAGGAAAGTGGCAATGAATGGTGCTGAGTCCAGCACGAGCAGTACTTGTTTGCTGCTCATGTATTGCAGGATGCTGGTGATGCTGTGTCCACCGCCCAGCGTGCGGTAAATGAAACGGTTGAACTCGCGGTCAATGATTTTGAAATCAAGCTCTTCCTCAACCATGATCTTCGATAAATAATGCAAGCCCAGCGTGACGCGAAAATAGGCTATCGATTGCGCCCGGTTATTGCCGAACATCATGATGGACAAGATTTTTTCCTTGACCGTATCGTCAAGCAAGAGGTGGGAATAATACGATTTCTTCATGAGCGTTATCTGTGCATAGGGGGCGATAATTACAATTTTTTCATATTATCGACTCGGTGTATATTTTCTTGAAATTCAATTGATTGAAAAATGCCCATATTCAAGGGAGTCTGCGGTCCGGTAATTACTCAGTTCCAAAATTCACAGAGGAAAAATATGCCAGTTATCGTCATTGCCAACCCCAAAGGCGGGGTTGGAAAAAGCACTTTTGCCACCAATTTGGC
Source organism: Burkholderiaceae bacterium (assembly GCA_039920865.1). GTDB lineage: Bacteria > Pseudomonadota > Gammaproteobacteria > Burkholderiales > Burkholderiaceae_D > AVCC01. Next base: position 17,449 of record JBDSCZ010000129.1, on the reverse strand, counting down.
AGGATATTACGCCGCTCAGGGTAAAAATGTCATGTTGGGCGATATCGACGTGCAGCAATCTTCGCGCGCTTGGCTCGGATTGCGCCCGGATAATCTGGCATCGATCAGTGCCTGGGAATTGAAAGATGGCCATATAGTCAAGCCACCCAAGGGAATCACCCACATCGTGCTCGACACGCCGGCTGGACTAGATGGCAAGCGACTCACTGCCGTGCTGAAAATTGCTGACAAAGTGATTGTGCCACTGCAGCCTTCGATGTTCGATATCCTGGCGACCCAGCATTTTTTGCAACTACTGGCCAAGCGCAAGGGCAAGTTCAACATCGGCGTACTCGGCATGCGCGTCAATGCCCGTAGCCACTCTGCCGATCAGCTCGCCGCGTATGTCGGTCAACTCGGTTTGCCGGTGATCGGGATGCTGCGCGATACACAGAATTATGTGCAAATGGCAGCGCACGGCGCTACTCTTTGGGATCTGGCGCCGGCGCGGGTTGCCAAAGATCTGGCGCAGTGGCGCGAGGTACTAGCCTGGATCAACCAGTAGGAAAATACACCAAACGTCGGCATCGCTCACGGTTTTTCTGAGCTGCTTTCTTGTAGGGCAGCAATGCGCCGCTCGCGTTCGTTCTGGATTACTTGCGCTGCAGTACCCTCTGCAATTCCCAGCGTTTGCAGCACAAAGGCGGAAAGTTGCAATCCGGATTCCAGTGTTTCCGGGATGACGATGGTGGCGCCGGCTTTCTTGAGCATGCGCGCATGGCTTTCGTCGCGCGAGCGGGCAAAAACCGGGAGCTGCGGATATTCACGCCGGATGGCCCGGACCGCATGCAGCGCCGAGGCCGGATGATCCATCGTCAGCACAACCGCGGCGGCCCGATCGGCATGCACCTTGCGCAGCAGTTCGGCGCGGGCGGCGTCGCCGAAATACACAGGCACGCCCTGCGGGTGCAGTTCGGCCACTAGCCGCGCATTGTTTTCCAGTGCGATGAATCGAATCCCCTGTGAGTCCAGGATTTGTCCGAGTAACTGGCCAACGCGGCCAAAGCCGGCAATGATCACCAGCCCGGCGCTTGGCTCCGGCAAGTCGGCATTCAGTTCGCCAACCGGCTGCCAGTGATGCGCTTCCCACCAATCTGCGAACATTCGCCCGGCCTTGGCCGCCAGCGGCGTGGCAAACAGACTCAGGCCGACCACCAGCATGACGAACTGGCCCAGTGCCGGCGCGATCAGCTTGGCCGTCATTGCATAGCCGACTACGATAAAGGCGAATTCGCCGCCTTGCCCGAGCAGCAGGCCACCCTCCAGCGCGCGGCCCCAATTGAAGCCGCCTACCTTCAATAACCCGGCTAGCACTAGTGACTTGACGGCAAACAGACCCAGCAGCGACAGTGGCAGCCAGAGCGGCGCCTGGGCGATTTCGCGCAGATCAATGCCGAGTCCGACCGATATGAAAAACAGCCCCATCAGCAAGCCCTTGAAAGGCTCAATCGTTACCTCTACCTCATGCTTGAACTCGGTCTCAGCCAGCAGCAAACCGGCCAGGAACGCCCCGAGTGCCATCGACAATCCAGCCATCGCAGTCAGCCCGGCGATGCCAAGCGTACTCAACAGGGTCAGCGCCATGAACACGTCGGGCCGCCCTTGCCTTGCGAAAGCGCTGAATAAAGGCCGGATGACGCGCCGGCCCAGTAGGTAAATCAGCACAATCACGCCGACCGATTTCAGCAGCGTCAGACCTGCCAAGGCAAACAGACCATCGGTCTGGCCTTTGGCCAAAATGCCGACCAGGATCAGCAGCGGAACTACGAACAGATCCTGCATCATCAGGATGGAAAATACTGATTGCCCGAGCGGCGTGCCCAGCGTGCGCTGCTCGGTCATCAACTGCATCGCCACCGCGGTAGACGACAGCGCCAGCACCAGCCCCAGCACTACCGCAGTCTCAAGCCGGTTGCCGAACAGATAGGCAATGCCACCGAGCACCAGCGCGCTGATGCAGACTTGCGCGGTGCCGGCGCCAAAGACCCAGCGCCGCAGCGCCCACAGGCGCGCCGCTGACAGTTCCAGCCCGATCATGAACATCAGGAACAGCACCCCCAGTTCGGCCAGTGCCGCCACTCCTTCCAGGCGCGGAAAAGTGAAATATGCCAGCCAGGGTACAGCAGCAGCCCAGAGCCCAAGCCCGAACGGGCCGACCAGCACACCGACTGCCAGGAACCCCAGAATCTGATTGACGCGCCAGCGTTGCAGCAGCGGGATCAGAATCCCGGCCAGCGCCAGGAACAGCAGGGTTTCGCGCAGAAAAGGTAAAGCGTGTTGTTCTTCCATGTGGCCTTGATGACGGGAAGTTGAGATGAGATTGCATTTTATGTTGCAGCGCAACCACAGTAGCGGTTTCAGATCAACTTTGATCCAGAATCACTTAATCCAATTTACGATTTATAATTTTATGCAGGGTATGCGCATAAAAATGCCATTTTCCGCAATTAAATGATATGTATTTAAAAATACATATTGGGGTATATATTTTTTGAAAAATGCGCAGCAGCGTTGTGACAGGTTTTTATTTTCCTGGATTTGATATAGGTCAATTAGATGCTGTATTGGAACATGTTTATATTGATACACCTACAAATCTTAAGGGTATTAAAGTGAAAAAATCATCTCTCATCCTGGCATTGATTGCACTCGGCACTGTGGCTGCTCCAGTAATGGCACAACAAAGCCCATGGATGGTGCGTGCGCGCGTGGTAAATATCGACACCGCAAATAAATTTGATACAACCGGTGCACTTCCTGCCGACAGTGTTCATGTCAGCAACAAGACTATTCCGGAAGTGGACATTTCCTACTTCTTCACGCCGAATCTGGCTGCCGAACTGGTCCTGACTTACCCGCAAAAACATGATGTGTCTTTGGTCGGTTCCGGCAAAATCGGTACTTTCAAGCACCTGCCGCCGACACTGTCGTTGCAATATCACTTCATGCCAGAAGCGCAGTTCAGCCCGTACGTCGGTGCAGGCGTAAATTACACCCGCGTTTCTCAGGTTAACCTGGATGTTCCAGGTGCAACACTGGAAAAAAACAGTGTTGGTTTCGCATTGCAAGCGGGTGTTGACTACAAACTGGATAAAAACTGGTCGCTCAATCTGGACGTCAAAAAAGTACAAATCCGTAGCGACCTGGAACTCAATGGCGCCAAGCTTGGTACCGTGAAAATCGATCCTTGGCTGGTCGGTGTTGGCGTCGGCTACCGTTTCTAATGCGGTTGCCAAATCGCATGTAAGTTTTGCGGCCGGCTCTCGCCGGCCGTAGAAATTCCGGCGCGTCTACGCCGGATTCCTGGCCCAAACTCAAATGACTTCCAACAGCGCACGGCGCAACTCGTCAGCGCGGCGTTTGCCAGCGTGTGCTTTGGCGATCGCATCGATCCAGTGCTCGAATTGTGCACGCATTTCTACGTGAGACTGCGCTGCATGTATCTTTTCGAGCAAGCCGAGCGCCGCATACGGGCCAGTAAAATTCCTAAGCGTGTTCATCATGTAATTGCGGGCCATTTCCAGTTCTTTTGTCGCTGGCGTTGATGGCAATTCGCGAAAGTCAGCGCTGGTCGTCAGCGCAGGTTCTTCGGCTGGCGCAGTTGACACGATTGCCACAGGCTCGCTGGCGCTTTCCACAATCAATTCTGTGGCCTCGATATAGCCCTGTTCCCGCAACACCCATAACATGTCCGTCAGATCGTCTGCAGGCGACATTTCGCGCAAGGCTTCGATGTCGCGCTTACCATCGATAAAAATCAGCACTTGCCGCACGCGCTGGCTCAAACCGCCGGCACGCGTCTTGATCTCTTCCTGGCCCTTGCCGGTCTTGGAAAATACCTCGCTCATCGTTTGTCTCTTTCTTTTAGGTAATATTTTTCCTATTTTAACTCGCTGTAGTAACCAGAGTAACCGGACAGCAGCTTGCATCGAAACTGGCGGTACCAGTCCGGTTGAGTTTATTTTGCGTAGTGGGTGTGGGGATTGTGGCGATGACGCTGATAGTTCTATTGCGATGCCGGATGGGAGATGGTGCTCTTGTCATCGCCAGCATCTGTGGCACTGCCGGAGTCAGCGTCAAGATAGCGTTCGACCAGCACGAAAAAGCGCCGATAGAACTCGCCGGCGGGAATTGTCATGCTGGAGACTTTGACCAGCGCGTCGTTGCTGGAAGAAAACGGCAGCGAAATTGAGCCGAGCGCACCCACGCCCAGGCTGGCCGAATTATTGCTCTTTTTAAGTGCATAGCGGTCTTCCAGCGCGCTGACAAAGGCGGTCGAGCCTTTGCCGCTAACGTCGGCCACGCAGACAATGCGAAATGCGATCTGAACGTGATTGTCGCTGTCTGGTTGGAAGTTCTTGCGACCATCCACGAGTTCAGCATTGGCCTGATTGATCAGATAACCCTGGCTGAGTAGCGCACGGCGCGCTGCTTCGCAGGTCGCGTCGGCTGCCATCGCAAAGCTGCGCGAATAGGTTGAGGCCGAGTCGAAACCCTCATGTTGGTACACCACCGAATTGGATGAGGTCGAGCAAGCTGACATGGTCCCGGCGAGCAATATCGCAAGCAGAGTTGGCAAGCAGTGATGCAACGGGCGCATGGTTAGTTCTCCCTGAAATGATTCCGGTAATGGAACGATCCGGCTATTTCAAGCCAGATCGGTCCATTACTGTAGCAACGTCGTGATAGTGATTGCAGTTGGTTTGCCGCTTAATAGGTGCCCATATAGTCTTTTTTGCCTATATCGACGCCGTTGTGACGCAAGATCGCATAGGCAGTGGTGACGTGGAAGAAAAATTGTGGCAGTCCGTAATGCAACAGGTAGGATTGGCCGGACAATTTTTTCTCCTTCGGCGTTCCCGGGCGCAGCACGATGTCACGCTCTTGGCTGCCATCGAATTGGGTTGCGTCCAGGTGGTCGATAAAAGCCAGAGTTTTCACTATCAAGGCATCCAGATCGGCAAAAGATTTTTCAGTCTCTTGATAAGCGGGCACCGCGTTACCAGTCAGGCGGGCCGATATGCCGCGTGCGAAATCGGCCGCGATCTGTACCTGACGCAGCAGCGGGAACATGTCGGGAAACAGGCGCGCCTGTAGCAAAGCATCCGGTGCAATGTTCTTGGCAGTCGCGTGTGCATCCGCCTTGGCCAGCACGTTACGCAAGCTGTTGAGCATTTGTTTGAAAATGGGGATTGATGCAGAGTACATGGAAATGGTCATGGCATTACCTTAGAAAAATATCGTGTGATGAGTGTGGCGTGATTATAGGGTTTCACAGATCAACGCGTATTTCAAACCTGCCATGCGCCGTCGCGGTACACCACCTCATCGTCCAGCGTCACCGATTCCGTCACGGCAAAGACGTCAACATGATGTTTGCCATCGCCGCGCTTAAAGCCGGGTTTGCCGTAACTGCCGTGCTTGGCGCCGAGCGACAGGTGGATACCGCACATGCGCTCGAAGGTGCCGATATCGCTCACTGTGCGATCTTTTGAAAACGCGCGATTCATGCCGAAACCCAGTTCGCGCACCCACACCACGCCTTCATCGGCGCGGATATTGGCCAGAACCGTATCAAATTCCGGGGTGGAGTCAATCACTTCCGTCACCTGTCCTTTGGTGATAATCAGCGTTATCGGCGCTGCCGGTTGATTCACCCTAAATAAAGTGTCGCCGAATACAAAAATGCGCAACTGACCGTTGAGCGCCTCCAGATCACGCGCTTCGGTGAACACTTCGCCTATCGGAAACTGGCCGCCGACGTTCTTCATTGCGCTGTAATCACCCACATTCAGCTTAGCCGGTTCAAATGGCGACGCATACACCAGGCGCGCGCCGCCGCTGTCGATCACGCCGCCTTGGGCGCGATCGATGCGCATTTTCAGTGCGTTGCCGACGCCGCGGAAATATGCCGGGTCATAGGCCAGCGATTCGATGTAATACAGCGCTTGCTGTCCCGGCATGCGGGCCAGATGCGGATGTTCGATTACCTTCAAGCCGCGCTTGAACAGTTCGACCCGAATCCTGAATGCCTCTAGTCGGAAGTTGGTCGACTGAATCAGCACCACAAGATCGGACGGCACCAGCAGTGCCAGCGCCGTCAGTACCGCCTGCGGCGAAGCGGCATCGAAGTCGATGAAGGTCGCGTCCGGCAGGCAGCAACGGTAAGCGGTAGTTAATGTCAGCGCCAGATCGCAGCGCGCATCGAAAACCACCACCGCCGAACGCGGGTGCGCATGATCGAATGCAATCGACAGAATGTCGCCCAGATGCTGTTGCGCCATAGCCAGCGCAGTATCAGAGAGAGCGCCAATGGTCGTGCTGAGCATCATCTCGCCGCCGTGATCGACGCAGGCCTGGTTCGTTCGTTCATTCATGCTGAAAATGGTCTTTTACCTTGGAACCGTAAACTGCTGCTGTAAAAAACGGATGATCTCATTCGAGTCATACAACCATTTTGCATTGCCGTGTTCATTGCTGATCTTCAGGCAGGGCACTTTTCTGCTACCGCCTTGCGCCAACAAGACCTGACGGTTTTGTTCTGAGTGTTGCGCATCGCGCAGGGCCACATTCAAAGACAGACGGTGCATTTCCTGGCGTACTTTTATGCAAAACGGGCAAGTGTTGAATTGATATAAGACCAGCTTTTGGCAGGCGGCATCGACGCGAGCCTGGTCGCTCGCAGAGCGCACCACGCCTTGTGGTCGGGTCAGTCGTTCCTTGAACAGCAGGACAGGGCCAAGAATCAGGCGTAGCAGTCTAAAAAAAGTTTTCATCGGGTCTCTCGGTGGAATGTGGTCAGTTTCAGGCAAGCAAGGCAGGCAGGCATTGTAAGCGACTAGACGTCGGCTTGATGTTGGCAGTCGCCGGTAGCGCGTACTGCCGCGTTAATAAAATAGCATCAGGCGGTAATCAAGCAGCCATCTTGGCCACCTCCAGAGCGGCGCTCAACGCGGCAATTTGCTGGCGTAGTGCCACGTTCTCTGCGCTTAAGGCTGCAATTTTCCGGTGCAAGACTTCCACCTCGTTGTCCACCTGGCTGGTTGCGTCCGGCGCCGTTATTGGTTTTGCAGAGCGTACTTGTTCCCGCACCTGTCGTGCGGCCCGCTGTAATTCCTTGCGACCGCCAGCGACTGCCGCGACTTGCTGCGTACTTGGTAGCGACGCAATAGCGGCACCGGCATTGATCGAAATGGTGCCGGAACGTACAGCCTGGACCAATTCCGGCACGGCGGTTTTCTGGATTTTCTCGATCTGGTTGATGGCATTGCTGCTGATGCCGGCGACCCTGGCAACGTCCTGGCGAGACTGGATCAGCTTGACTGCCGGCGTGGCGTTATTGGCTGACCCGGAACTGTCCGACTGGTCGCTGTCCGGAACTCTGGCACGTGCCGCTACGATCTCTTTCTTGCGCAAGGCCAGCATTCCCCGCTGAAAGTCGGATACGCTGCGTCGCGCCAGATGGTTATCGATCATCCACAGCTGTATATCTTCGACGCTGGTGAAGCTGTCATTTTGCACCGTTCTGAACCCGAGATCGTGCTGCCGACAAATTGCATACCGGTTATGGCCATCGATCAGCACTTCATCCCACAGCACCAACGCATCGCGGCAACCCTCGGCCAGCAAGCTGCGTTCCAGTGCCGCATACTCGTTCGCGGTCAGCGGGTCAATGGTAGCGCGCAGTTTTTCATTGATGGTGATGCTCATATTCGGTTTCCTGTCAGGTTGATTCACGCTTGCTGCACGGACCTGAATCACGCAACATCGGCTTTTACGAACCGCTTAACGCATAGATATGGTCGGGTATGCATAAAAAGTATTGATTTTCCGCATAATTCAACTGCGCCTGTAAAAATACAGTGATGGGTATATTGTAGGTGCAGGGAATCATCCGGGTCGCAATCAGGAGGCGTGCGGGATGTCGCTAGATCTGCTCATCAGCTGTTTCCGCGCCGAACAGCGCTTCCCCGGCATAGTTGTAGAGAGGATCGAGCAGCAAATTTCACGATGCTTGCACTTTCTCCAGCGCCCTCAATAGCAAGGCAGGATCGTTGGTTGCCAGCTTTTTCGAGTCTGAAAGCAATTGCCTAAATCCGCGTGCACCGGGCATTCCCGCCATCAAGCCCAGCATATGACGCGTAATACTGTTGAGCCGCATCCCGCCTCCGGTGTTCTGACCATGGCGCTCAAGCTGATCCTGAATATACAAAACCATTGCCGCCAACACCTCGGATCGGGATTTGATCGGAGCATCGTCATCATAGTAGCGTGCATCAAAATCAGCCATTAAGTAAGGATTGTGATAGGCCTCACGCCCCAGCATTACGCCATCGAGATGCTGGAGGTGACAATCGATTTCCTCAGATGTTTTGACGCCACCATTGAGGATAATCTCCAGTTGTGGAAAATCACGCTTCAATTGATAGACAAAATCGTACTTCAATGGCGGAATTTCACGATTCTGTTTTGGACTCAAGCCTTTCAGAATCGCATTGCGCGCATGGACGACGAATGTGACGCAACCCGCCTGCGCGATAGTCCCGACAAAATCTCGTACGAAATCGTATGACTGAATTTGGTCGACGCCGATGCGATGCTTTACGGTAATGTCAATTGGTGCAGCGTCGCGCATCGCCTTTACGCAATCAGCTACTAAATCCGACTCTGCCATCAAGCAGGCGCCGAAAGCACCTTTTTGGACGCGTTCGGACGGGCAGCCACAATTCAGATTGATTTCATCGTAGCCCCATGACGCGCCCAATTTCGCACTTTTAGCCAGATCAACAGGATCGCTTCCGCCCAGTTGTAATGCGATCGGATGTTCTTCGTGGTTAAAATCCAAATGCCGTGCAACATCCCCGTGCAATAGCGCGCCGGTAGTCACCATCTCTGTATATAGCCAGGTATGGCGTGTAATTTTTCTATGAAATGAACGGCAGTGCCTATCTGTCCAATCCATCATCGGGGCGACGGATATTCTGCGGCCTTTGTAAGTAGGCTTTTTTACGGAATTTACCCTATCGGGGATCAATTTTTCAGTCACGTCAAGATTCATTTTGATTCACGTTTTCAGTTACAAGAGCATCCGTTTTGTCGCATATTCCGTCGCACTGGCTTGCCTCTTGTAAAACGACGCAGGCGGGGAGATGTGATGGGATTATTCAGCTGGAGAGGGGAAGTCGTAACGGATGCAGATGCCAGAAATTGGCAAGTTGAAAGCGTCGAACAAGTATTAAGATGTCGGTTACGAATAGTACTTTACGCGTCAAACTCTCGCAACCTGAGTCGCTTGAGTAACACTATCGCTAAATCCAGATGTCGGAAGATGAGTATTACGGGCAAATAGCGTGTTGAAAGCACTTTTATACAGATTACTGTTCTCCAGCGCCTTTGGCTTTCGCCAGCAATGCACCTTTGGCACTCTCGGAGGTAATTCGACTTCATAATTCTTCGTGCAGTAGTCAATTCAGGTAATTTGGTCTGGAAGTTTTTTGATTAAATTTTTGAATGCGGTTATAATCCAAAAATCTAAGCAAGCGCGAGTTAATCGTCTTTAGTTGACAGACGAATCGTAGCCCATAGTCAGAGGCAAGTTAAATTCGATGGCAGTTTCAGCAATGCCATGAAGCTTAGCCTTACGACTCTTTCAAAATGCCGCTCATTTCATATTCTGCAATGTGAGAGCTAAAAATAAGTGCCAACGAAATAACGGGTTGGTCGATATTTTAGAAAATTGTCAACGAATATTAATTCGCAATAGTCACTTAAATTCTGTGCATGGATAATTCTGAGGTCAAAAAAATCCTCGAAACCGCCTTGTTGTGTGCTCATGAACCTCTATCAGTCCATGATCTGAGGAAATTATTCAGCGGGACTAAGGATGAATTGGGTGTCGATGATATTCATGCGACTCTTGATGAGTTACGTGCCGACTGGCTGTGCAAAGGAATAGAAATGGTTTTGCTGTCTTCTGGTTGGCGCGTTCAAAGCAAGCCGGAAATGAAAGCATACCTGGATCGGTTGAATCCCGAGAAGCCGCAACGTTATTCTAGGGCGACCATGGAAACCTTGGCTATCATTGCTTATAGGCAACCGGTGACACGAGGCGACATAGAGGAAATACGTGGTGTCGCTGTCAACTCGCAAACGATAAAGTTGCTTGAAGAACGAGGGTGGATTGATGTTGTCGGGCATCGTGATGTGCCAGGACGTCCTGCCTTACTTGCCACCACCAAGCAATTTCTAGGCGACCTCAGTTTGGTTTCCTTGGATAAATTGCCGCAATTGGAGCAGGTATCGAAGATCGAAATGCAAGGCGAAGCTTTGTTGCAATTGCAAATGATGGCGGCCGATATTCAACCTGCCGTTAGCCCGGCAGAAGCCAGCGATAGCGCTGTCCGTAGTGAGTTGGTCAGCAGCATCGGTGATGTCGTTCCATATTCTGCACAAGGTCAGGAGTCCGATGTGCACATTCCCGCTTCACGAATCGAAGCCGTTTTTTCAGCGCATACGACTGAATTAATGATTGATGCGAATGCGAACAATAATATTACGAAATTATAAATGAACCCGTCCAATCCAAATAACATCCCGCCAGACAGCCTCGATAGACTTGCCCAAGGTGATAAAGTGGTAACTGAAAAAAACACGCGCGTACGTACTCGGAAAAAAACTGCTGATATAAAAATAATTGACGCAACAGTCGAAGTGCCACCAGTCAAACGTGCGGCGGGCACCCCGCGCGCACCGCGAAAAACAGAGGCGACTTCGCTGCCATCGCAGCCGACCAGTCCGCCTGTAGCTGCATCAAATTCCGTGCAGGGCACTCCAGCTGCCGAGTCGCTAGAGACTAAAGAAAATGCATCTACGGCAAGTGCTGCGACACAGGACTCGGGGCATCCACGACGCGGTCGAGGGGATGGTCTTCGACAAAAGAAACAGAACCAGTCCAGATCTGTTGCACCCAAGCCAGTTAGTAATAAAGAAAATGGAAAAGCATTTCCAACGCGTGCAAAACCAGCTGATGCTGAAGCACTTTTTTCATTTGTTACCTCCGAAGAATTCGACCATGGCCAGATTGATGGCCCCGATAACAACGCGCGAAATGTCAGTCGCACATCACCGCAAAAAAACGTAAGACGGGATCTTACTGCGGACGATGACGCACCAAAGTTACATAAAATATTGGCTGAGGCTGGCCTTGGCTCACGTCGCGATATGGAGGATCTGATCATATCCGGGCGTGTCTCGGTGAATGGCGAGCCTGCACATATTGGGCAGCGAATTTTAGCCACGGATATTGTCCGCATCAACGGCAAGCAGATTCAGAGGAAAGTCAGTAGTCGTCCTCCCAGGGTGCTGATTTATCACAAGCCAGCCGGCGAAATTGTCAGTAATAACGATCCAGACGGAAGGCCGTCTGTGTTTGACCATTTGCCTACTATGAAGGCAGGAAAATGGCTGGCGGTCGGTCGCCTGGATTTCAATACGGAAGGATTGCTGTTGTTTACGACGTCTGGGGACCTCGCCAATCGCCTAATGCATCCACGCTATGGTATTGATCGCGAGTATGCGGTTCGTACTTTGGGGGAGTTGGAAGAGGGCATGCGCCAGAAACTTTTGAGCGGTGTTGAGTTGGGCGATGGATTGGCACAATTTTCAAAAATTGCGGATGGCGGCGGCGAGGGTATTAATAAGTGGTACCGCGTCATCATTGGTGAGGGTAGGAATCGTGAAGTGCGTCGCATGTTTGAAGCGATCGGATTAACAGTATCACGCCTGATTCGTACCCGATATGGCTCCATGGTTCTCCCGCGTGGTTTGAAGCGTGGCAGATGGGAAGAGATGGAAGAAAATGCGGTCCGGGATCTATTAAGTTTGTCTGGACTGGATAAAATTGCTGCCAAAAGTCGTGGAAATGATTCCTCAGGCAACGGTGAGCATCGGGTGCGCAAAGATGCCGGTGATCGCAATAAAAATATGAATTACAAAAAACAGGGTCAAGGCTCCGAATTAGGCAAGGCGCAGTCGCCACGGAGTCGTCAGCCCGACCCAATGCAGACCACGTTTGGTTATGCTGGCATGGGGCAGCCGAAACGTAATTCCGGCCGACAATCCTACGGTGCGAATAGCCCGCAAGTTGCACCACGCCGACGCAATAAGGTTTAATTTTCCAAATTGAACTGGATCGAAGTGATGTGGTTTTTTTGAGAATCCTCTGCATTTTTATCAAGTCAAGTACGTTGTTCGCAACAGTGCTGAGGATTTTTTACATTGCGGCATATAGTCAAATCGTATATAATCCGCAGACTTAAAAAGTCACTCAGAATCCGTTGTGGGCGAACAGCGTGGTTTGACGTGTGAACATAAGATGGGCAGAGGCCCATTTTTTTTTGCTGAACGGTTTTCGAGTTCAATGGCCGCTGTTGTGGTGTGGCAGGATTGTCTTATGTGCGGAGAATGCTTTGCGTTTGCTGGATTTAATTGAAAAAACTGTTGTTGGTATGGGTTACGAGCTTGTTGATTTTGAACAGGCGGAGCGTGGCCTGTTGCGAGTCTATATTGACTTCATGTCTGACGATGTTGAAAAAGGCCTCATTACTGTTGAGGACTGCGGCAAAGTGAGTCACCAATTGACGCACGTTTTGACGGTCGAAGATGTCAATTATTCTCGGCTTGAAATTTCATCGCCGGGACTGGATCGTCCGCTGAGAAGGCTTTCGGATTATGTGCGATTCGCAGGGCAAGAAGTGATAGTTAAGTTGATATTGCCAATGCCTGGAGCCTCGAATCGCAAAACGTTCCAGGGTATTCTGCATGAGCCGCTAGGCGAAGCGTTGAGGCTGGAGTTTGAGGTAAATGATGGGATGGCGACGTTGGATTTCACGCTCGCTGACGTAGACAAGGCACGATTGGTGCCGAAAGTGGATTTTAGGAGCCGCAAAGCATGAGTCGAGAAGTTTTATTATTGGTTGATGCGTTAGCGCGTGAAAAAAATGTCGATAAAGATGTGGTCTTTGGCGCACTTGAGCATGCGCTGGGGCAGGCGACAAAGAAGCGATACGAGGGAGATGTCGATATTCGTGTCTCCATTGATCGTGAAACAGGTCAATTCGAGTCTTTCCGCCGCTGGCATGTTGTGCCGGATGAGGCTGGTTTGCAATTGCCGGATCAGGAAGTTCTGCATTTCGAGGCAATGGATCAGATCGCTGACATAGAAGTTGATGATTACATTGAAGAGCCAATCGAATCGGTAGATTTTGGTCGCCGTTTTGCGCAAGATACAAAGCAAGTCGTATTGCAGCGAATCCGCGATGCGGAGCGTGAGCAGATTCTGATGGATTTTCTGGAGCGTGGTGATTCGCTTGTGACTGGAACCATCAAGCGTATGGAGCGTGGTGATGCGATAGTCGAGTCTGGTAAAATTGAGGCTCGCTTGCCTAGGGATCAAATGATTCCTAAGGAAAATTTACGCATTGGCGATCGAGTCCGTGCTTATATTTTGCGAGTGGATCGCAACGTTCGCGGTCCTCAGGTAATCCTTTCGCGCACAGCTCCAGAATTCATTATGAAATTGTTCGAACTTGAGGTGCCTGAGATCGAGCAAGGTAGTCTGGAAGTGAAGTCTGCCGCTCGCGATGCTGGCGTACGAGCAAAAATTGCCGTGTTTACCAGTGATAAGCGTATCGACCCTATCGGTACCTGTGTGGGTATGCGCGGTTCACGAGTGCAGGCGGTGACTGGCGAGTTGGGAGGCGAGCGTGTGGATATCGTACTTTGGTCGGAGGATCCCGCACAATTTGTGATTGGCGCCTTGGCTCCAGCTAATGTGTTGTCGATTGTGGTTGATGAAGATAAGCATGGAATGGACGTCGTCGTTGACGAAGAAAATCTGGCTATTGCAATTGGCCGTAGTGGGCAAAATGTGCGGCTGGCCTCGGAGTTGACGGGGTGGAAAATCAACATCATGACGGCAGAGGAGTCAGCTGATAAATCGGCATTGGAAACCGCTGCAATACGCTTGCTCTTTATGAAAAAGCTGGATGTTGACCAAGAGGTTGCCGACATTCTGGTGGATGAGGGTTTCACCAGTCTTGAAGAAGTCGCTTATGTACCGATTAGTGAAATGCTTGAAATTGAATCTTTCGATCAGGAAACGGTGAATGAATTGCGTAACCGGGCCCGAGACGTTCTCGTGTCGGAGGCGATCGCTTCAGAGGAGGGCCTTGAGGGCATGGAGGAAGGGCTCGTAAATCTTGAGGGAATGGATCGCGTCACTGCTGGCAAGTTGGGTCTGGTTGGTATCAAGGCGATCAAGGAATTTGCCGATTTGGCATACGATGAATTCGGAGCAATTCTGGCATTGTCGGCAGAACGTGCGCGAAAATTGATTGAAAATGAATTTGTAGATGTGACGGATGATGAAATGAAGCTTATTGATGCCAAGTACGATGAGCGTGCCAAGACACTGCAAGCCAAGGCTTGGAGCCTGGTTGAGGTTAAGTGATTTGTGCGTTTCATTATTATCTGTCAAGCAACATAGAAAAGAGGACTGAATGGCGAGTAACAACGTAGCCCAATTTGCCACCGAGTTGAATATGTCAGCAGATTTACTGCTTACGCAGTTGCACGCTTCTGGCGTTCAGAAAATCTCGGCGTCCGATCCGCTGTCGAAAGAAGACAAAGATAAACTTCTGGAACATTTGCGTCGAGCGCATGGTGCCGCGCAAGATGGTGATAAGAAAAAAATCACATTAACACGCAAAGAAACCACAGAGATTAAGCAGGCTGACGCTACCGGCAAGTCACGCACAATTCAAGTGGAAGTACGCAAAAAGCGTATTTTTGTAAAGCGAGAAGAATCGTCAGTAGAAAGTGTGGATGTTGTGGCGACTTTGCCTGTGATTGATGCAGATGAGATTGCTCGACGCGAAGAGGAAGTGCGACGTCAAGCTGAGTTGATTTCTCGTCAGGAGGCGGAGTTGCGCGAAAAGCAAGAGCGTTTGACGAAGCTGGAGGCGGAAAAAGCGGCGCAGGCAGAAGCGCAAGAGAAAGTGCTGCAAAAAGCTAAGATGGAGGCAGAAAAAGTCGCCGCTCAGGCTATGGTTGCCGCTGCCACAACAGGTGGCATTGCTGCAGAAGAAAAAAAGCAAATTGCTACTGAAGATGCCAAGAAAAAGTCCGATCTTCTCGCTAAAGAATCAGCCGAAAAAAATGCGGCTACTGAGCAGGCACGTAAGGCCGTGGCGGACGAAGTAGCACAGATCAAGGCCATGTTGAGTGCGCCACGCAGGGTAATCAAGGCACCTGAGCCAGTACCAGCGCCAGTGGTAGTAAAGGCACCAGAGGGTACGCTGCATAAACCTGCGGACAAGAAGCCAGGCGAGAAAAAGCCGGTAGTTGTTGATAAAAAATCTATTAAGTCAGCCAATGTCTCATCGACTTGGCAGGATGACGCCGCTAAAAAACGTGGAGCTAGCACAATCAAGCCGCGTGGTAACACTGGTTCCGGACGAGATGCCTGGCGCAGTGGATCGCGTGGTGGGCGCAGAAATTCCCATGCTGATGACCGAAACACTAATTTTCAGGCTCCTACAGAGGCAGTTGTTAAAGATGTCTATGTAGCAGAAACGATTACGGTTGCAGAATTGGCGCATAAAATGTCTGTGAAGGCGTCGGAAGTCATTAAGCATTTGATGACACTGGGTCAAATGGTGACGATTAATCAGGTTCTGGACCAGGAAACAGCAATGATTCTGGTCGAGGAAATGGGGCATAAGGCGTTTGCAGCGAAGCTAGACGATCCTGAGGCACTACTGGAGTCCAGCACTTCGCATGAAGATGTAGAAATGCTGCCGCGTGCTCCTGTTGTGACTGTAATGGGACACGTCGATCACGGCAAAACATCGCTGCTCGATTATATTCGTCGCGCCAAGGTGGTATCCAGTGAGGCTGGCGGAATCACTCAGCATATTGGTGCATATCATGTGGAAACGCCACGTGGCATGATCACTTTTCTTGATACCCCAGGCCACGAAGCATTTACTGCAATGCGCGCACGTGGTGCCAAGGCAACGGACATCGTTATTCTGGTTGTGGCAGCGGATGACGGCGTCATGCCGCAAACTAAAGAAGCTATCGCTCATGCGAAGGCCGCAGGCGTGCCGTTAGTTGTTGCAATCAACAAAATTGATAAGCAGGGTGCAAATCTTGACCGCGTCAAACAGGAATTGATTGCTGAACAAGTCGTGCCGGAAGAGTATGGTGGCGATGCTCCATTCATATCGGTTTCTGCAAAGACCGGTCAAGGTATTGATGATCTGCTGGAGAGCGTGCTTTTGCAAGCCGAAGTAATGGAGCTTAAGGCGCAGAGGGATGCACCTGCTCGCGGTTTGGTTGTTGAGGCTCGACTTGACAAGGGACGCGGTCCGGTTGCGACCATACTTGTGCAAGCAGGAACCTTGAGACGCGGTGATGTGGTTCTGGCTGGATCTTCCTATGGTCGCGTTCGTGCAATGCTGGATGAAAACGGCAAGAGCATTACGGAAGCAGGTCCATCGATACCAGTTGAAATTCAAGGTTTGACAGAAGTTCCAGTGGCTGGTGAGGATGTAATGGTCATGGCTGATGAACGCAAGGCGCGTGAAATCGGCTTGTTCCGTCAAGGGAAATTCCGTGACGTGAAACTTGCAAGGCAGCAGGCAGCCAAACTCGAGAATATGTTTGAACAGATGGGCGAGGGCGAGGTGCAGAACTTGCCATTGATTATTAAAACGGACGTTCAGGGTTCACAAGAGGCCCTGGTTCAATCCCTGCAAAAACTATCGACCAGCGAAGTGCGGGTTCAGGTCGTACATGCCGGCGTCGGTGGTGTCAGTGAATCTGATGTCAATCTTGCTGTAGCATCCAAGGCAGTTATCATCGGATTCAATGTCCGTGCCGACGCTTCTGCGCGCAAGATGGCAGAAGCGAATGGGGTTGATATACGCTATTACAGCATTATTTACGATGCTATTGATGAGGTCAAAGCGGCGTTGTCCGGCATGCTTGCTCCTGAGAGACGTGAACAGGTCTTGGGTCAGGTAGAGATTCGTCAAGTTATTCTGGTGAGCAAAGTTGGTGCGATTGCCGGTTGTTATGTGCTTGATGGCGTTGTCAAGCGGGGTGCTTCGGTGCGGCTGTTGCGGGATAATGTCGTTGTATGGTCCGGTGAACTCGACTCCCTGAAGCGCTTTAAGGATGATGCCAAAGAAGTGAGGGCCGGGTTTGAGTGCGGTTTGACGTTGAAGAACTTTAACGACATCAAAGAAGGTGATCACCTGGAAGTGTTTGAAGTTCAAGAAATTGCACGTACGCTGTAACAATTCGCTGCCGCATTTTTTTTCAGCGTCGTTTTCGCTTATGGATG
>JBDSCZ010000128.1:0-3727 GCA_039920865.1 Burkholderiaceae bacterium | reverse complement strand
GCAGCACATAAACGGGGACCCCGAAGGGGCAAGTCTGCGGTCGCCTTTCTTTTGCTTTCTTTTCTTTGGCGAAGCAAAGAAAAGGGAGTAGCTGTCGGGCTACCCCGACAAAGCATCCACGAAGGGTAAAACGATTAATTAAGGCATAGACTTTGCAGCCGCCCTCTCCCCATCCCTCTCCTGCCAGCGGGAGAGGGAGCTTTCATGGCGGGTTGAGCGGCGCTGAATTAAATGAAATACATGGGGTATGCCGTAAATAAGCAAATTACCGCACGTTTTCACTTGGCTGTTGAAAATACATAAAACAGTATATTTTTCGTCTAAAACGGGCGCAATGCCTCAGCCGGCAGCTCCGAACACCGCTTCCCATAGCCGTTTCACGTCATCGACTCTGGCGGCGACTTCCTCCAGCTCTACCCGTGCCCGGTCGCTGCCTTGCAGGCGGATGTTGTGTTGCATCTTGCGGAAATCGCGGTAGTGGCTGGCGACGGCTTCGGCCAGCGACTGCTCGAGCAGGCCGAGTGCGCCGCAGGTGTTGAGCAGCGCGATGTTGCCGATGTTGGCGGTCAGTTGCGGGTATTCGCCGGCGTGGCGCAGCACCAGGTACTGGACGATGAATTCGATGTCGATCATGCCGCCGGCGTCATGCTTGAGGTCGAATTGTCCGGAGCGGTTGGGGTGGGCGCTGCGCAGCTTGTTGCGCATCTGCAGGATGTCGCTCTTGAGCTGGATTTCGTCCTTGGGCTGGCGCAGTACCTGGTCACGGATCGCCTCGAAGCGGGCGCCGATACCGGCGTCTCCGGCACAAAAGCGGGCGCGGGTTAGCGCCTGGTGTTCCCAGGCCCAGGCCGATTCGCTCTGGTAGCGCCCGAACGAGGCGACCGACGATACCAGCAAGCCGCTGCCGCCATCGGGGCGCAGCGCGATGTCGATGTCGAACAGGATGCCCGACGAGGTGTGGGACGTCATCCAGGTGATGAAGCGCTGCGCCAGCTTGGCGTACAGGCCAGGCGCATCCTGATCGTCGTCGTCCTCGTACAGGAAGATCACGTCGAGGTCGGAGGCGTAGCCGAGTTCCTTGCCGCCCAGCTTGCCGTAGGCGATGACGGCAAATTTCGGGGTCTCGAGGTGGCGTTTCGGGATGGTTTTCCAGACCGCGCGGATGGTGGCGGTAACGAAGATGTCTGCCAGTTGCGACAAGTGATCGGCCAGATGTTCCATGCTGAGGCTGCCTTCCAGGTCCAGCACCAGCAGCCGGAACAATTGCGCATGGTGCATGTCGCGCAGGATGTTCATTTGCAGTTCGGTGTCGGGTTCGCTGTTGATAGTGGCGGCGTCGAGTTGCTGCTGTAGTTCGCTGCTGAAATCGGCCCACACCGGTGCCATGCGCACCATGTTTTCATCGAGCAGTTCATCCAGCAAAATCGGGTGTCGGGTCAGATATTTTGCCGCCCAGTCGCTGGCCTGCATCATGCGGATCACGCGCTGCATTGCCGGCGGGAATTCGGTCAATAGCGACAGGTAGGCGGAACGGCGGGCGATCGCTTCGAGCAGGTCGAGCAGTCGGCCCAGGGTTGCCAGCTGGGCTTTTTTTGCTTGCGCAATACACGGTAGCGCGGCGTTGATCAGCGCCAGGAAACGCTTGCGGCTTTCCATCGGCAACGATTGCAGGCGCGAAGACTTGCCGGTTTCGAGCAGGCGCTGGGTCGCTGCCCGCGCTTGGTCGAAGCCGATTGCGGTCAGCTGGCTTTCGATCGCTTCGGCCTTTTCGCCATCCGGCAGGTTGGCGAACATCTGCAGGTCGATCGGCGCCAGGCCGGCCGGTGCGCCCGCTGCATCTTGAGTCTCGTCCTTTTCGCTGAAAATCGCATCGAACTGGGTCGCGACCAATTGACGCTGCGCGTCCAGCGCCTGCAATAACGTTGGCACATCGGCCATGCCCATCATGTTGGCAACAATGAGCTGGTCGTCCGGATTGGACGGCAGGGTGTGGGTCTGGGCGTCCTCGATGTATTGGAGCCGGTGTTCGAGGTTGCGCAGGAAAATATTCGCTGCCAGCAATTGCGCGACGCAGTCAGTACTCAGGATGCCTTTTTCGGCCAGTGTCGTCAGCACGTTGCGGGTGGAGCGCTCGCGCAGCGCAGGGTCGCGGCCGCCGCGGATCAGCTGGAACACCTGCGCGATGAATTCGATTTCGCGGATGCCGCCGCGCCCCAGTTTTACGTTGTTGCTGCGCTCCGGGTGGCGGGTTTCCTGACGCATGACTTCGGCGCGGATCTGGCTGTGCATGTTTCGCATCGCATCGATCGCCCCGAAATCCAGGTAGCGGCGATACACGAAGGGCCGGATGATGCTTTCCAGTAGGGCAATATCGGCCGGGCGTCCGGTGATCGCACGCGCCTTTACCCACGCATAGCGTTCCCACTCGCGGCCCTGGACGATGAAATATTCTTCCACCATATTGAGGCTGGCTGCCAGCGGGCCGGATTTGCCGTTCGGGCGCAGCGCCATGTCGACCCGGAAGGTGAAGCCGTCCTCTTCGATTTCGCCTATCGCATGCACCAGTTTTTTACCCAGCCGGATAAAAAACTCGTGGTTCGAGAGCTGCCGCTGCTCCAGCGTGGTGGTGCGGGTTTCGCCATCTTCCGTATACACGAAGATGAGGTCGATGTCGGACGAGACATTGAGTTCGCCTCCGCCCAGTTTGCCCATGCCGAGCACGATCAGCTCTTGCTCGGCACCGGAATCCTCGCCGATCGGGCTGCCGTGCAGCGCCACCATCTCGGCCATCAGTGCCGCCAGATGGGTTTGCACCGCGAAATCGGCAAATTCGCTGATGGTGCCGACCACTTCGTTCATGTCTGCAGCACCGTTCAGGTCGCGCTCGATCAGGGTGGCGATGACCAGGTTGCGCAGGCGGCGCATCGCGCGCGGCAGCGGCAGGCCGGCCGCTGTTTCATTTTGTAACAGGCGCCCAAAGCTGCTTCGGCTCATGGATAATTGAGCAACACTGGCGACCAAGGCCGCGCGTTGCGGCTCGGCGCTCTGCCAGCGGGCATAGAAGCGGGACGCTGCGGCACTACTTAACAATGATGTGGTCATAATAAATTAAAGGTATTTATTGATTCGGCACGATGAAGTCTCGACTTCATCGTGCCCCATTCTCAGCCTCTCCCCATGGGAGGGTTGGGGGTGAAGCAGGGGTTTCAAATGGTATGCCATTTGCCTGCGAAACGGTATTCGCTTGCAAGCGGATACGCGCACTGCAAGTGAGGGGATGCTGCTTCATACTTATTCGTGCCGCATCAATAAGTTGTTCGCGGTCATCATCCGTTGCCTGATAATCCCTTGCGAGAGGTGGCAAACGGCCATTTTTGGCTATTTTGGCTATTATGCAACACTGAGCATTTTACGCCGAGCCTTCTGCAGAACAGTTCAATGAGCATAGATCAATCATCCCCTCCCGGCCTGCGGACGCGATTGTCCCGGCACTGGTGGGCCGCCCGTCTGGCCTATGCCAAGTTCAATGCGCTGTCGCACCATGCGTTGCGCTGGCTGGCAAGGTTGCTGGTGCTGGCATATTTCATTTTTTGCGGCCTGTTTTTAACGCTGCGTTATGCGATATTGCCGAACATCGACCATTACAAGGGTGATATCGAACGCCTGACCAGTCAGGTGGTCGGCCGCCCGGTCACGATTGCCCGGGTATATGCATCCTGGGATGGCT
>JBDSCZ010000127.1:0-5793 GCA_039920865.1 Burkholderiaceae bacterium | reverse complement strand
CAAAAATCGATTGATCGCATCGTGGCTCATATCGTCTACGTGGTCTGCAAAATTCGTTAGCGTGTGGTTAGTCGGACTCACCAATAAATACTGGCAGTAATCGAGTCGGGTTGGGCGTTTTGGCATGACCATAACTTTACGCAACCGCTCTCAATTTTAGATTTACGTCATTACATCTTGTTACATTTATATGTTTTTTGCGTAAGTCCTAATACTCTCGAACGGCTGCCGACCTGCCGCAACAGCGACATCGACGAACTTCTCCCATTCCGACGCGCCAAATAGTCGTGTTCTTTCGCGGTCAGTGGTAGCGACGGACGCTTACGCGTTTCTGTCTTGACGGTTGAATTTTACTTAGCAGGTTTGCGGCCAGATTTTGTCGCGGTCTTGTCGTCCGCTTGCACGACTTTTTCAACGCCGCGAATGCCATGCATGTCGGTATCGACTAATCCGCGCGCCAAATCTTTGGCGGCTTGCTTCATATCTTCGCGCGGTTTGATGTGTTGCGCATCCGGTGCTTCGTCGCGTTCATGTGGCAGGCGCTTCACCCCGTTGTTCTTGACCGGTTCAGCGGTGTTGATTTGACGGTCTTTGGCTTCGTTAGTCATGATCTGTCACCTTTTCATCACAACCAACGGCCGGTACTTAACCTTAACCGGCCGCTGGTTGGTCGTTGGCTTGCGCTGCTTACCAATACACATTTTCGCCCTTATGTTGCTTCCATTCTTCGCCGAGCATCTTTTTATCGTCATCGGAACCGGTTTTTACGCCCATCATCATGCCGCCGCCCTTGATGCCGGCTTCATAATGTTTGACGCATTCTTCCGGAATACTACAACCAGTTCATGCGAACCGGGCACCGTGCTGGACAGCCCATTCAGCGCGGATTTAGCGTTGGCATCGATTTCTTTTCTTTTGATGGTCATATCCGCACCCGTCATGAAAGTGGCGGTGCAGTCAGAAAGCACCAGCGCGGTGGCGCATAACAACACTGCCGATTTAACTAAAAAAACTTTCTTTTTTGCATTGCAGCCTCCATCACGATTGAACAACAAATCTGCTACGAAGTACGACCCGTTTTTTTCTGAAGTTTCCAGCTCGTTAGCTCGTTATGTAAGGGGTGCGACAACACGCCTACTACTTAGTGAACCTTAGCAAAAAGCTTACGACATAACCGATCGTGGCAGCTATTCCAATTGATGTTACCGGATTTTCCTGGACGTAACTGCGGCAACTTTCCATCAGCTTCGCCTGCGTTATTTTCAATTCCTCCCGCTTCGCATCGAGCGTTTCGGCGGCCTGACTGGCGGCACCGGCGGCCTTATCAAGCCCCCTGATGGTCGCCCGCGGCAAGAGTGTCAACCGCGGAAATGGCTTTGGGCCAGCGAGATCGCATATTCGAACGCATCGTCGCGTGCCTCGAAATCAGCAATAGACTCCCTGCAATAGGACTCGCTCACCGTCCATCCGGCGGCTGCAACGCATATGCGAAAAAAGATGGCTTCCTTTTTTTCATCTCTCATGTTGACCTCGCGCCTTCCCTCAAGCGTAATGCCGGCCGGATTTTAGGCGTTCTTTCGCACCGATTTATGGGGCCTTTTTGTGGGAAGACTCGCTGTGGGAGCGCTTCGGACGAGCGGCAACTGGAGTTTGCTGTTCTTCTGTTTCGATACCATAAAGTGCCGCCAACTCCTGTTTGCGGTCGGCGAGTTCTTCCCCGATCTGATCCAGATCCATGCCGCTTTTCTTGGCCTTTGGGAATATCTGGTTCTGTTCTTCCTCGACATGATGCCGCACATATTCACTCAGTACCGTGAATTTGGCGTCGTAAAATGCAGCGCCCGGATTCATGAACTCAAGGTCGGACACAAGTTTTTTGATTGATGCGTGTTCCACCTCCGCTTCATCGAGCAGATCTTCGGCGTCCGCCGCCCCACGCAGCGCCGGATAAAAAATCTCTTCTTCGATTTGTGCATGCACTGTCAATTCATTACAAACCTGCTTGACTAGCGAACGCTTTTCCGCATCGCTCCCGTTGTCTTGCATTTTCTTAAACTGGTCAAAAAGCTTGCTGACCTTTTCATGGTCGGCAGTCAGCAACGCGATTGCATTTCGGTTGGAACTCGTATCATCGGATTGCGCTTGTCGTGCCATCACATTCTCCTCAGGTGGATTTCGTTCTCTCAATTCCATGCAAACTCCATACCCGCTGTACATTAAATCTCCAGCCAGTACTACCTTCAGCGTCAAGTCCTGATCGAACATCGCCTGCATCGGCCGGGCAAATCCATCCTATCCGAAGCCCTCAGCCTGCCGGACCAGTAAGAATTACACAGAAATTGTAAGGATTACCTTTCGCTCTGCCGTTTTGACAATCATCCCGTCGCAACACTAATTCTGCCGGATATACGTCAGACGCACGATAAGACCGCCACTGCACCTGGTCTGCGCGAGCGCGGCCGGGGTTGGCGTGTCGGTAGCGATCGGCATGGACGAAATCAACAAGATTGGCAGCGGCGCACACTGGACTGTCAGCAACATCGATAGTCGTCTCGATCAAGGTAGTGCCTTTTGGGCCGCCTATCCGGAGTCAGTTCAGGGTTTAGCGTCGGCGACCTATCTGACATCCTGCCCTTATGGTTTGGTGTTATCTGGTAGTAGTTTCGTAATAGTTTTCACGCGCTGTTGCTGGCCTTGCCGGGCTTTAATCTTGGCGTGAAGACCGGACAGATTGCGATCGTTGCGGTATTTTTGCCGCTCGCCTATGCGATGCGCAGGACATCTTTCTATCGCAGCGCCATTTTTACCGCCGGCTCCGCCGTGAGCGTGCTGGTCGTCACGGTATGGCTGGTGGAACGCGTGTTCGATTTGGCGATTTTTTCGGCGTCGGCGTAGATATGCGGCGGTATCGGAATGTCATAGGAACTTATCGCGCTTGCCTGGGTTCTTATACATGTAGTTGCTTTTTTTATAATCTGATATAGGAGCTTTGCGATGAACAAGGATCAGGTAAAAGGCGCTGCCAAGGATGCCGCCGGTAAAGTCCAGCAAACAGCCGGCAAGGTAATCGACAGCAAAGAACAGCAGGCCAAAGGAATTGCGAAGCAGGCGGCCGGCAAGACGCAAAAAGCTTATGGCGATGCGAAGGAAACCGTCAAGGATGCAAGCAAGGACCGCCACTGAGTAGTGTGCATCTGCGGTAAGCGGTCCGAGCGGCGGCGTCAAGTCGCCGCTCGGTGCATTTTCGTTTTGAAAGCGAGCCGGCTATGGCTACTGCGAGCAAGCGCGTGCTGTGGAAAGGGGCGATATCGTTCGGGCTGGTGCACATCCCGATAGCGCTGCATTCGGCCACGACCGAACAGGGGCTCAGTTTCGACTTGCTGGACAAACGCAGCATGGACCCGGTCGGCTACAAGCGCATCAACAAGAAAACCGGCGAGGAAATCGACAAGGACAACGTCGTCAAGGGTATCGAATACGAAGACGGGCAGTACGTGATCGTGTCTTCGGAAGAAATCGCAGCCGCCTATCCGAAGACCACCCAGACCATCGAGATCGAGAGCTTCGTCGACGCCGCCGAGATTCCGTTCCTGTTTCTGGAACGCCCCTACTACATTTCGCCGATCAACCAGGGCGCGAAGGTCTACGCGTTATTGCGCGAGGTATTGCTGAAGACCGGCAAGGTCGGCATCGCCAAGGTCGTGATCCAGACCAAGCAGCACCTGGCCGTGCTGATGCCCTGCGGCCCGGCGCTGGTGCTGGATCTGCTGCGCTGGGGCGACGAGGTGCGCGACTGGGACGAGCTCGATCTGCCGGCGGAAGGCGCCAAGGCGGCCGGGCTGACCGACAAGGAAATGAAGATGGGCGAGCAGCTGGTGCAGGACATGAGCAGCAAGTGGAATCCGGGCGACTTTACCGACTCCTTCAAGGAGCAAATCCTGAAGCTGGTGGAAGAAAAAATCAAGGCCGGCCAGACCGCATCGGTGACGCCGATCGAAGCAGCGGATGCGGCCGATTCGGGTGCGCGGATTTACGATCTGACCGAGATGCTGCAGCGCAGCCTGAACAATCTCGGCAAGGCAGCCAAACCGGCCGCCGCGCCGAAGGCCGCCGCGACAGAAACAAAACCGTCCAAACCGGCCGCGCCGGCTGCAAGGAAAACAGCGACCAAACGCAAGTCCGGCTAGAGGATAGCCGTCATGGCGCGCCCCGATCCGCTTACTGCCTACAAGGCCAAACGCGACTTCAGCAAGACCTCCGAACCCGAAGACGGCGGCTCCGCGAATCAATCCGCGCGCGCCTTCGTGGTCCAGAAGCATTGGGCGTCGCACTTGCATTACGACTTCCGGCTCGAGTTCGATGGCGCGATGTGGAGTTGGGCGGTGCCGAAAGGTCCGAGTTATGACCCCAAAGACAAGCGCATGGCGGTCCAGGTCGAGGACCATCCGATCGCCTACAACGACTTCGAAGGCGAAATTCCGGCCAAGCAGTATGGCGCCGGCAAGGTCATCATCTGGGACCGGGGCACCTGGCAGCCGCTCGATGCGCTTGACCCGCAGCAGGGCTATCTGGACGGCAATCTCAAATTCGCGCTGCATGGCACCAAACTGCGCGGCAACTGGGCCCTGATCCGCATCAAGGACAGGAGCGGAAAGCAAAGCGAAAAGCAGCCGCCCTGGCTGCTGATCAAGGAGAAGGACGGCTACGCGCGGCCGGCAGTCGAGTACAGCGTGGTGGACGAAATGCCCGACAGCGTGGCGCACTTGCCGCCGCCAGCCGCTGCCCGAATGGAATCCGGCGCCGCCAAGGATGGGCAGCAGGCACGGCCCAAAGCAGCCGTTGCGAAGCCCGGCGCGATGGCTATGCCCGTCGGCGCCGTCAAGGCCGATCTGCCGGCCAGCCTTGCGCCGCAGCTTGCGACATTGGTCGATCGGCCGCCGTCCGACTCCGCAGAATGGCTGTACGAGATCAAGTACGACGGCTACCGCATGCTGGCCCGGCTGCAGGGCCGAAAGATCGCGCTGCATACGCGCAACGGCAACGACTGGACCCACAAACTGCCCGCCCTGGCGGAGGCGCTGCGCGACGCCGGGCTGCCGGATGGCTGGTACGACGGCGAAATCGTGATGCAGGGCGACAACGGCATCCCCGACTTTCAGGCGCTGCAAGGTGCGTTCGATAACAAGAAAACGCAGCAAATCGTCTACTTCCTGTTCGACTTACCGTTTTGCGCAGGATACGACTTGAGGACGGTTCCGTTGATCGAGCGCCGGGCTCTGTTGCAGTCCTTGCTGGATAAGCCGGACAAGGTTTTATCCCCTGCAATCCGGTTCAGCGAGGCTTTCGAGGCGGGCGGGCGCGATATCGTGGAGTCCGCCTGTCGCCTCGGCCTTGAAGGCGTGATCGGCAAGAAGAAGGATGGGCGCTATGGCGGGCGCCGTTCGCCGGACTGGGTCAAGTTGAAATGCAGCAATCGACAGGAGTTCGTGATCGGCGGCTACACCGATCCCAAGGGAGGCCGCGCCGGCATTGGAGCCTTGCTGCTGGGTATCCACGACGCCGACGGCAAATTGCGCTACGCAGGCAAGGTCGGTAGCGGTTTTGACGACAAGACCTTGCTTCGCTTAAAGCAGCAGCTAAGCGCGATCGGTAGCGACCGCACTCCGTTCGCTCCCTTTACCGCGGACGGCGGGATCGGGGAAGCGCATTGGGTCAAGCCGAAATTGCTGGCTGAAGTGTCGTTCGCCGCATGGACCGCGAGCGGGCGCATTCGACACGCGGTGTTTCACGCAC
>JBDSCZ010000126.1:0-4190 GCA_039920865.1 Burkholderiaceae bacterium | reverse complement strand
ACGCCATTTACCGGGCACAGGTATTTGCACCAGACCCGTTTTTCCCGGCCATAAAAATAGCCAACGATGATGGCCGCCGCGGTGGAGCCGCCCAGCACCAGCAAAACCGCCTTCGGATATTGATAGACGCTGACCAGCTGACCGTACAGCGTAGTCATGCTGAACGCCACAAACGGCCAGCCGCCCCAGCGCATCCAGCGTGGAATAGCGCGGTTGCGCCCCTTGCTGCTGGCCCATTCCGACAACGAGCCCTCCGGGCACAATACGCCGCACCACATCCGCCCCACCAGCACCATGCTCAACAGCACGAATGGCCACCAGATGCCCCAGAATACGAACTGGGCAAAAATGGTCAGGTTATTGACGATGTGCGCACTCTCGTCGGGCAGCGGCAAAAGCGTCGGCAGCACCAGCAGCGCGACATAAAACAGCACCACAAACCATTGCACACGCCGGATCAGTTTGCCATTGCTTTGCAGCCAGTCGCCCAGCGGGGCCAGCTTCAGCGGTAGCGCATTCATGCCGCCAGCGCTGGGCGGCTTGCGCGCAGCATCCAGCGGATTGCCAGCCAGTAAGCTGCGAAGACGATCAGACTCAGCAAATCCGGACGCGCCCGGTAGCCGGTAAAGGACGACACCAGGCTGCCCAGGACGGAGCCGTCATCGAGCAAGCGGCTGCTATCCCAGACCTGCGCCACGATCACCGGCAGCAGTTGCACGTCGATTAATTTTTCCACCCCGCCCAACAGCAGCGAGCACGCCAGCAGCAGCAACAGGATTTCGGTGACGCGGAAAAATGCGCGCCATGAAATCAGCTTGCCGCCCAGTTGCAGCAGCCCAAAAGTGGCACCCGCCAGTACCGCGCCCAAACCCAGCGCCATCCAGAATGCGCTTGAAGCGAAGCCATTGCCGCCCATTGCCAGACTCGATACAAACACCACCGCTTCGCTGCCTTCGCGCGCCACTGCAATTGCTGCCAGCGAAAACACGCCCC
The DNA here is from genome assembly GCA_039920865.1 of Burkholderiaceae bacterium. Lineage (GTDB taxonomy): Bacteria > Pseudomonadota > Gammaproteobacteria > Burkholderiales > Burkholderiaceae_D > AVCC01. Next base: position 3,197 of record JBDSCZ010000126.1, on the reverse strand, counting down.
ACCAGTTTTCAGTTTGGGTGCTGGCACGCAACGACTGTTCCATATCCTGCTTCAAACGCCGCCCATGGCGACGCATCCAGAACACCATCTGGACAATCAAGACCGCTGCCAGCAGCAGCATGCCGGCCATCAAATACGCATGCCCTTCATCCGAGAGCACACTGTCCATTGCACCAATTCCCAGTCCGAGCAGCAATGCACCTGCCAAACCTGCCAGCACGCCACCCCACAGATATTTCAGGCCGCGCGCGCCTGCAGGATTGTGCGACAGCCACGCGTACAGGATGCCGACTACCAGCATCGCCTCGACGGTTTCGCGCCACATCACAAACAGGATTTGCGTAAAATTTTGCATAATTGATTGTTTCGGAAAAATTTATTGTGCGACGATGCTGCCCTGCCCTACACCGACATGAAAATCATCGAAGAATTTATACTCGCCGGGCTCCAGCGGGTAAATCACGACAAACGATTTTCCGCCCGGACTCAACGCCTTTTCCTTGCGCAATTGCTTGCTCTCGAACTCGATCGCCTGAGAACCAACGTTAAAAATTTCCAGCTTGAATTTTTTTCCGGCAGGTACCTGCAACACTTTAGGCGCGAACACGCCGTTGTCGCAATCCAATCTGAAAGTCAGCAAATCCTCGCTGGCAAAAGCCGCGCCTGCGAGTAGCAGGGCGGCGCAAAATACACTTAATTTTTTTAACATTTCGGCTCCAGAACCATTACCGGGTTATTAACCCGGTAACCATGAATCAATTAATAACCACCTCTTTTGCCGGTGCCGGCAAAGGTGAAATCGTAATTCAGGTCAAACGTCTTGAACCACGGTGCAACGCCGGTTTCCTTGTCGACATGACGGCCGAAATGGGCCTGCGTATTGGCCGATGGCGGCAACACGGTCAGCTTCAGTTTGTACTTGCCGGGGCCGGACAACTTCACGTTATCGCCATAGTGCGGGCCATCGCTAGCCTGCATCGGCATCATCTCGCCGGCTGCCTTGAAATTGCCACCGACCTTGCTCAGCTCATACTTCACAACCAGATACGGCACCCAGTCGCCTTCGGCAAACGCGTTCGGATTGTCTTTGACTGCATGAATATCGGCTTCGAGGTGGATGTCGGAAGTTTCCACCTTGCCCATCATGCCTTCAGGGTCCATCTTGATCGGCTGCAAATACACGGCGCCGATTTCCATGCCATGCACAATCTGGTGCTTGCCGATCGGCGTTTCAGCCGCGTGAGCGGTGCCAAATATCAATGCCAGACTGGAGAACAACAGTGTGCTGAGTGATTTTTTCATGAAGTGCGTGCTTTCATTGCAATTGTCGAATGCAAAAATTATAGCACATCAATAAGAATCATTCTCATTTGTGTTTGAAATTTTTTATGGCGGTACGCAACCGCACCGGCGATCGGTCAATGCGTCAGGTCAGATAACCTGGCGCTTATTCAAAACCACCAGCGCAATGCCGCCCAGGATAGCCAGCGATGACAGCAACAGGCGCAACGTGACCGGTTCCTGCAGGAAAACAATGCCGCCTGCCGCTGCGATGACCGGCACGCTCAGTTGCACGGTCGCTGCAGTAGTCGTGCTGAGGCCGCGTATCGCGGCGAACCAGACCACATAGCCGAGGCCGGATGCGATGGCGCCCGATAGCACCGCATACAGTACGCCGGCGCCGTCCAGCCGCAACTCCGACAGCAGCGCCACGCTCAGGCTTAAAGCCAGCGCCAGCCATGCCGCGCGCATGAAATTTCCGGCAGTGGCCGCCACTGCATCCGGTACGCCGCGACCGCACAATGAATATACGCCCCACGAGAAGCCGGCCAGCAGCATCAGCAAGGCAGCGCCCAGCGGCGGCGCCGACAACCCCGGCAGCATGATTGCCACCAGCCCGCCCAATGCCAACACAAAGCCGCCACCCTGACGCAGCGACAAGCGCTCGCCGTCCAGCCAGCCGGCGGCCAGCATGGTGGCTTGCACCGCGCCGAACAACAGCAGCGCGCCGGTGCCGGTGGAAAGGCCTGCGTATGCAAAGGAAAAAGCAGCCGCATAGATAAACAGGGCCAGCGCGGAGCGCCAGTTGCCCCCCGTCTTGCTTTGCTTGCCGGCACCGCTGCGCAGCACAACTATCAGCCATAGCATCAGCGCGCCCGACAGCAGCCGGATCGTGGCAAAGCTGGCGGCATCAATTGGGGTGGTGCGCAAGGCAAAGCGGCACAACAGTGAATTGGCCGCAAAAGCGATCATTGCAATCAGGGTCAAAGATATCAGGCGCGCAGGTGACATGATGTTTATTGACGCAGGTAGCGCCGAGTTGGTTTGGCGCCATTGTGCGCCTGTTCGGAAGGCAAAAACGTACGTGGCGAGAATTGATCAGCGCTGCCTTTTCGGCCGGAACACGCTGGCATCGGCATAGAAGGCGGCATCCTGCTCTGGCCACCAGCCCGGCACGCCCAATACCGGCAGCGGCGTGAAATCGGCGGGGCCCAGACCTTGGTCGACCAACTCCTGCGCGACCTGGTGGTCGATCCAGGCGCGGCGCGCAGCATGATCCAGCGCAAAATACGCGCCATGCACCAGCACCACGCGGGTGTGGGCAGTAATCGCCTTGTAGGGATGCACCAGCTTTTCCATCAATGCATGGCCGAACAGCCACACCTCGGCTTCGGCGTTGCTGCCGAAATCGGCGCGTTGCCCGACGAAGGCGCCGGCCCATTGATGGCTGCGCAACGCCTCCACCAGCGCCTTGCCGGCCGCAGTATCGCGCACCACTAGCAGCGCCGCATTCTCGTCGAAAATAGTGGCGGCATCGCGCGCCGGTCCGCGCGACTTGCCGATGCCGTCGAGCGCAATCTGCGCTGCCTGCAATGCATTGAGCTGGCGCTTGATGCGCGGAAAACTGAGCCAGACCAGTGCATTGAAGAAATCATGCAAATTCTCGCGCGTCGGCACACAACCGGCGGCGTCGATGAAGGCTTCATAGGCCATGCCAGCGGGCAGACTTTCCTGCGGCACGAACGCCAACGGCAAGCCGCGCTGGTTGCGCAGCGCCTGCGCCACCACATGCGCATTCAAGGCCGCGCGCCAATCCGGTGCATGAATGATATTTTGGGCCGCAGCGTGAATCGACGCATACCAGACCCGCGACCAGTCAATCGAAGAGTAAAACGACGGCAACATGCTGTTTCAGC
>JBDSCZ010000125.1:0-6136 GCA_039920865.1 Burkholderiaceae bacterium | reverse complement strand
ACGCTGATGCCGCGCAAGCCCAAGGCTGAAATCTATACGTCGCTGGGCTTGCAAAAGCATGGCAAGAATTTGTTTTATCGCGATTATCTGCATCACCTGAAGCATTCCAGCGACGATTTCATCATTGCGCCCGGCATCAAGGGGCTGGTCATGCTGGTGTTTACCCAGCCGTCGTTCCCGTACGTGTTCAAGGTAATCAAGGATTATTTCCCGGCGCCGAAAGACACCACCCGCGCCATCATCGAATCCAAGTACAAGCTGGTCAAGGAGCATGACCGCGGCGGCCGCATGGCCGATACGCTGGAGTTTTCGAATGTCGCGTTCCCGCTCGAACGCATCGATCCGGCGCTGATCCGCGAACTGCAAACGCACGCGCCGTCGCAGATAGAAATCATCGACCAGGAAGTCTTCATCAAGCACTGCTACATCGAGCGCCGCATGACGCCGCTGAATATCTGGCTGCAGCAAGGCAGCGATGCGCAGGTCGAACACGGCATCATCGAGTACGGCCGTGCGGTCAAGGAACTGATTTCGGCCAACATCTTCCCCGGCGACATGCTGTACAAGAACTTTGGCGTGACGCGCCACGGCCGCGTGGTGTTTTACGATTACGACGAGATCGAATATCTGACCGATTGCGTGATCCGCCACGTGCCCGAACCGCGCAACGAGGAGGAGGAAATGAGCGGCGAAGTCTGGTACAACGTCGGCCCGCACGATATTTTTCCGGAAACCTACCGCACCTTCCTGCTCGGCGACGCGCGGGTGCGCAAGTATTTCCTGCAACACCATCCGGACTTTTTCGAACCGGCCATGTGGCAGCGCTACAAGGACCAGTTGCTGGCCGGCCAGTACAGCGACATCTTTCCGTATCCGCAGCACGCACGCTTCCTCAACCGCTATCATGATATCGAGGATATATCTGGAGTATGCTTAAAAACATGCTAGTTCACGCATAATTTTATTACGGCAATGAAATATACACAATCCAGTATAAATAAGTCACAATTTACTTTTGAAAGAGGTCTGAAATGAATGATGCTATCGTAATCGTCGGCGCAGCACGTACTCCGTTGGGCGCATTCCAGGGCGATTTTTCCGCGCTTTCCGCCAATGAACTCGGCGCAGTCGCGATCAAGGCGGCAGTCGAGCGTTCCGGCATCAACCCGGAACTGGTCGAAAACGTATTTTTCGGCAACTGCCTGATGGCAGGACAAGGCCAGGCGCCGGCGCGTCAGGCTGCGATCAAGGCTGGCTTGCCACTGTCGGCTGGTGCGGTCACGCTGTCCAAGATGTGCGGCTCGGCAATGCAGGCCGCGATCTTCGCGTTCGATGCGATCAAGGCCGGCAGTAATGAAGTGATCGTCGCCGGCGGCATGGAGTCGATGACCAACGCGCCGTATCTGATTCCGAAGGCACGCGGCGGTTACCGCATCGGCCACGGCATGATCTATGACCACATGATGCTGGACGGACTGGAAGACGCGTACGAGAAAGGCCGCTCGATGGGCACCTTCGGCGAGGAGTGCGCAGAGCAATACCACTTTACCCGTGCGCAGCAGGATGCGTTTGCGATGGAATCGGTGCGCCGCGCGCAGGCAGCCAGCGCCGACGGCTCGTTCCAGTGGGAAATCGCGCCGGTCACCGTGTCCGGTCGCGGCGGCGATGTAATCGTCGAAAAGGATGAAGGCCCTTTGAAAGCCAAGCCGGAAAAAATCCCGTCGCTGAAACCCGCGTTCAAGAAGGACGGCACCATCACCGCCGCCTCGTCGTCCTCGATCAACGATGGCGCGGCAGCACTGGTGATGATGCGCGAATCGACCGCCAAACGGCTCGGCTGCACCGTGATTGCCCGCGTGCTGGCACATGCGACCCACGCGCAGGCACCGAACGCCTTCGCCACCGCACCGGTGGGCGCAATCGAAAAACTGTACAAGAAGGTCGGCTGGAGCACGGCGGACGTCGATCTGTTCGAGATCAACGAAGCGTTCGCTGTGGTGCCGATGGCCGCGATGCAGGAACACGGCATTGCGCGCGACAAGGTCAACGTCCACGGCGGCGCCTGCGCGCTGGGCCATCCGATCGGTGCCTCCGGCGCCCGCATCATCGTCACGCTGATCGGCGCTTTGAAAAAAACCGGCGGCAAGCGCGGCGTCGCCAGCCTGTGCATCGGCGGCGGCGAAGCCACCGCGGTTGCGATCGAACTGGCGTAAGCTAGAACAGCACGAAAAACGCCATCCCCGCTCTAGGGGATGGCACAGTTTTTAAGAATTTAACGAGGCAGCTCCCGACATGGTCTTATCCGAACAGCATCAAATGATCCGCGACGCATTGCGCGCATTTTCACAAGAACGCCTGCTGCCGAACGCGGCGCGCTGGGACAAGGAGCATCATTTTCCGCAGGAAGAACTGAAAGAGCTGGCCGCGCTGGGCGCGTTCGGCGTCGCGGTGCCGGAAGAGCTGGGTGGCGCCGGACTCGATTACCTGTCGCTGGCGCTGGTGCTGGAAGAGATCGCAGCCGGCGACGGCGGCACCTCAACCGTGATTTCGGTCAATAACTGCCCGGTCTGCAGCATCGCGATGATGTACGCCAACGACGCGCAAAAGGAACAATTCCTCAGGCCTTTGGCGCAAGGAAAAATGCTGGGCGCATTCTGCCTGACCGAGCCGCATACCGGCAGCGATGCGGCAGCCCTGCGCACCACCGCGGAAAAAGTCGTCACGGCGGACGAAGAATATTACGTGCTCAACGGCGTCAAGCAGTTCATCACCAGCGGCAAATATGCGGACGTCGCGATTGTGATGGCAGTCACCGACAAGGCTGCCGGCAAAAAAGGTATCAGCGCATTCTGGGTCCCGACCGACACCCCTGGTTACATCGTGGCCCGGCTGGAAGAAAAACTCGGCCAGCACTCATCAGACACCGCGCAGATCCTGTTCGAGAACTGCCGCATTCCGGCTGCGAACCTGATCGGCGCCGAAGGTCAGGGCTACAAGATCGCGTTGTCCGGACTGGAAGGCGGGCGCATCGGCATCGCCTCGCAATCGGTCGGCATGGCGCGCGCTGCATTCGAGGCCGCGCTGCTGTACGCAAAAGAACGCGAGAGCTTCGGCCAGCCGATCTTCAATCATCAGGCAGTGCAGTTCAGGCTGGCCGATATGGCGACGCAGATCGAAGCCGCGCGCCAGCTGATCCAGCACGCGGCCAGCATGAAGGATGCCGGCCTGCCCTGCCTGAAGGAAGCGGCGATGGCCAAGCTGTTTGCGTCCGAAATGGCGGAAAAAGTCTGCTCCGACGCAATCCAGATTCACGGCGGTTACGGCTACGTGACCGATTTTCCGGTGGAGCGGATTTATCGCGACGTGCGCGTGTGCCAGATCTACGAAGGCACCAGCGACATTCAGAAAATATTGATCGGGCGCGCGCTGGCGTAAGGTTTTTGTGAGCATAGCGCGGCAAAATCAGGAGAGCCACATGGTGTCAGCAATTGATTTTTATTTTGATTTCTCCTCTCCATACGGCTATTTCGCCGCGATGCGGATTGACGCGCTGGCGGCCAAGTACGGGCGCCAGGTCGAATGGCATCCGATCCTGCTGGGGGTGGTGTTCCAGACCACCGGCGGCGCGCCATTGCCGATGATGCCGTTGAAAGGCCCTTACGCGCTGCACGATTTCGAGCGTACCGCGCGCTTTCATGGCATCCCGTTCAAGTTGCCGGCCGCATTTCCGCTGCCAACCCAGGGCGCCGCGCGCGCGATGCTGTGGGTGAATAACCATTACGGCATCGAGCGTGCAGTCGCGTTTGCCAAGGCGGTCTATACCGCCTACTTTGCCGCAGGCGTGAATATCGGCGAACCGATGAATGTGGTGCAGATCGGCACTGACATGGGGCTCGATCCGCAAGCACTCGCCACCGGCATGGACAGCGCGCCGGTCCGTGACCAGCTGAAGGCGGAAATCAAGCTGGCGCTGGCACGCGGTGTGTTCGGCTCGCCGTTCGTGATCATCGACGGCGAAGCGTTCTGGGGTTTCGACCGGGTCGATCAGATCGAAGCCTTGCTGACCAACGGCAAGATATGAGGCGCGGCCCGGGTTCTGCTTTGAAAAAATACTAGCAAGTGTATATTTGAAACGTTATTAATAACGTGCGGGTAGCCACCTGTTTTATCCAATACCCCTAATGAAATAATATATTCCGGAGATAGGCACGATGAAAAAAGGTTACAGGGATCTGGTCGATGAGGCCATGTCGGAAATCAAGACGTACTCGGTGCAGCAGGCGCAAGCCAAGCTGGCCGATCCGGATGTGCAACTGGTCGACATCCGCGATGTGCGCGAACTGGAGCGCGAAGGGATCATTCCGGGTGCCCTCCATGCGCCGCGCGGGATGATCGAATTCTGGATCGATCCGGCTTCGCCCTACTACAAACCGATTTTTGGCACGCCGAAAGAATTCATCTTCTTTTGCGCCGGCGGCCTGCGCAGCGCACTGACCACCAAGACCGTGCAAGACATGGGCCTGGAGTCGGTGGCGCACATCGAGGGCGGTTTTTCCGCGTGGAAAGCTGCCGGCGCACCGACCGGCATCAAGGAAAGCAAGCAGCCCAAGTGAAGCCGCGGCTCAGGCTCACCCAAGCCGGCGCCTGCCCTTGCGGCGGCGGTGATGGTGGCCGCGTGTTTGCCGCTTGCTGCGAACCTTTCCTGACCGGCGCGCAGGTGGCGCCAGATGCCGAAGCGCTGATGCGTTCGCGGTATACCGCCTACACCTTGCGCGACGAAGCCTATTTGCGCGCGACCTGGCACCACAGCACGCGGCCGGACCAAGGCCTGTTTGATGACGATCAGGGCTTGATCTGGCTCGGACTTGAAGTAAAATCCTCTTTACGTTTACGTAAACGTAAAGATGCTGCAGAATGTGAATCCGATGCGGACAGTGACACGGTCGAATTCGTTGCCCGCTACAAGATAAGCGGCCGCGCCCATCGTCTGCACGAAGTAAGCCGATTCGTGCGGGAACAAGGGCGCTGGTTTTATGTTGATGGCAGTTTTCCGGAGTGATTAAATAGCAATGACGAACTTAAGCAACTTAGCCAACCGAACTAACCTGACAATCAGCCATGACCGCGGTCCACGCGACAGCGCGCTGATAGAGCAGACCATAGGCAGTTTTTTCGACGCGATGACAGACCGCGTGCCGGACCGCGAAGCGCTGGTTTCCTGCCACCAGAACATCCGCTATACCTACCGTCAATTGCAGACCGAGGCCCGGCGCCTGTCCAGTGCGCTGCTGAATCTGGGCCTGCAGCGCGGCGACCGCGTCGGCATCTGGTCGCACAACAATGCGCAGTGGCTGCTGACCCAGATCGCCACCGCCAATATCGGCGTGGTGCTGGTCAACATCAATCCCGCCTACCGGCTGGCAGAGCTGGAATACGCGGTCAACAAGGTCGGCTGCAAGGCGCTGATCGCGATGCCGGAATTCAAGCACAGCAACTACATCGAGATGGTCCAGGCGCTGGCGCCGGAACTGGCCAATTGCGCTCCCGGCGCGCTCAATTCGGCGCGCCTGCCGGACCTGAAAACCGTGATCCACCTCGGTTCACAGAACGTCCCCGGCATGCTGCGCTTCGCCGACTTCGTCAAAGGCGGCGATGCACAGGATGCGCGGCTGGCGCAAGTCGCCGCCACGCTGGACGCGCGCGACCCGATCAACATCCAGTTCACCAGCGGCACCACCGGTTTTCCCAAAGGCGCGACGCTGACACACCGCAATATCCTGAACAACGGCTTTTTCGTCGGCGAGGCGATGCGCCTGACTGGCGACGACCGGCTGTGCATCCCGGTCCCGCTGTACCACTGCTTCGGCATGGTGCTGGGCAACCTGGCCTGCCTGACGCACGGCGCCACCATCGTCTATCCGAATGACGGTTTCGAACCGCTATCGGTGCTGCAAGCGGTACAGGATGAACGCTGCACCGGCCTGCATGGGGTGCCGACCATGTTCATCGCGCTGCTCGATCATCCGCGCTTTGCCGAATTCGACCTGTCAACGCTGCGCACCGGCATCATGGCCGGCTCGCCGTGCCCGATCGAGGTAATGAAACGCGTGGTGCGCGACATGCACATGGAGCAGGT
>JBDSCZ010000124.1:0-29201 GCA_039920865.1 Burkholderiaceae bacterium | reverse complement strand
GGCCCCGTGGGCCGGTGGTGAGGGGATGCGGCTCCATACTTTTTCTTGCCGTATCAATAGGACAAAAACAGCGACTGTGCCGAAAACGGCATAATATGTTTCAGTCGCACAATTTATTCAGCTTCGGCGACTGGATCCCATACCAAAAAATTGAGAAGGCTTTCCGCCTCGTTCATCAACCCCAGGAGACAAAAATGAAATTCAAATTTATACGCGGATTATTACTCTCGGCAAGCGTTGCGCTATTGGCCGCTGGGCCGGCCCAGGCGCAGCAACAATTCATCAATGTGCTGACCGGCGGCACCAGCGGCGTGTATTACCCGATGGGTGTGGCGCTATCGCAAATTTACGCGAAGGTGCTGCCGGACGCGAAAACCTCGGTACAGGCGACCAAGGCTTCCGCCGAAAACCTGAACCTGTTGCAAGCCGGCCGCGGCGAAGTCGGCTTCACGCTGGGCGATGCGCTGTCCGACGCCTGGAAAGGTGACGCCGAAGCCGGCTTCAAGACCCCGCTTAAAAAACTGCGCGGGATTGCCGGGATTTACCCGAACTACATCCAGATCGTGGCCTCGGCCGATTCCGGCATCAAGACGCTGGCCGACCTGAAAGGCAAGCGCATTGCTGTCGGCGCACCAAAATCCGGCACTGAACTCAACGCGCGCGCGATTTTCAAGGCCGCCGGCCTGTCTTACAAGGATTTCGCCAGGGTCGAGTACCTGCCGTTCGGCGAATCGGTGGAACTGATGAAGAACCGCCAGCTCGATGCCACGCTGCAGTCGGCCGGCCTGGGCGTATCGTCGCTGCGCGACCTCGCCAGTTCGGTCAAGATCGTCATCGTCCCGATCCCGGCCGACGTGGTGGCCAAGGTCGGCGACCCGGCATACCAGTCGGGCATGGTGCCCGCCAATACCTATGAAGGCCAGAGCGGCAACGTGCCGACCGCGTTCGTGCAGAACTTCCTGGTGACGCATGAAGGCGTACCGGCCGACACCGTCTACAAGATGACCAAGAGCATGTTTGAAAATCTGGATCACCTGGCGGCTGCGCATGCGGCTGCCAAATCGATCCGCAAGGAAACTGCTCTCACCGGCATGCCGTTGCCGCTGCATCCGGGCGCCGAAAAGTATTATCGTGAAATCGGCCTGATCAAGTAGTCAGGGATCAAAAATCCATGCTAATCCGGGCTAGCCGGAACATGGCAGGTTGGTGCCAAATGCCATGAAGCCCAACATTGTGCGCAAAATGTTGGGCTGATAAAGCATCAGCCCAACCTACAAAATCCACCCCGGTATTTGTTCGCAAGAGGGCAGGCTCTGATGCCCTCCCCGATCACGCGCTCAGGAGCATCTCGAAAAATGTCTTCCCTTCCAATACCCGACGCAGAATTCCAGGAACATGGCGTGCAACGCAACCTCAGCGGCCTTGCGCTGAAGCTGCTGATCGCAGCCGCACTGGCGTTCTCGATATATCAATTGATCGTCGCTGCATTTCACCCGCTGTCGTCGCTCACGATCCGTTCGCTGCATGTCGGCTTCCTGCTGCTGCTCACCTTCCTGATTTTCCCCGCCTGCAAGAGCGGCAAGCTGACTTCGGTGGCCTGGTATGACTGGCTGCTGGCTGCGACCGGTTTCGGCCTGTCGTTCTACCACTGGATTTTCGAGGCCGACCTGATCCTGCGCTCGGGCGATCCGACAATGACCGACCTGGCTGTGGGTGCAATCATGATCGTGCTGGTATTTGAAGCTACCCGCCGCATGCTGGGCTGGGCGCTGCCGATCGTATGCGGCACGTTCTTGCTATATGGCTTGTTCGGCCAGTATCTGCCGGCGCCGCTCGGGCATCGCGGTTACGGCTTCGATCAGATCGTCAGCCAGTTATATCTCGGCACCGAGGGTATTCTCGGCATCCCCATCATGGTATCGGCCACGTATATTTTCCTGTTCATCCTGTTCGGCGCGTTCCTGGAGCACGCCGGCATGATCAAGCTGTTCAACGCGGTCGCGCTCGGCCTGGTCGGCCAGGCCAAGGGCGGGCCGGCCAAGGTGGCGATCATCTCGTCCGGCTTCATGGGCACCATTTCCGGTTCCGGCGTGGCCAATGTTCTGACCGTCGGCCAGTTCACGATCCCGCTGATGAAACGCTTCGGCTACAGCTCGGTGTTTGCCGGCGCGGTCGAAGCGACGGCCTCGATGGGTGGCCAGATCATGCCGCCGGTGATGGGCGCGGTGGCTTTCATCATGGCCGAAACGCTGAACGTACCGTACGTGGAGATCGTCAAGGCGGCGGTGATTCCGGCGGTTCTGTATTACGTGACAGCATTCTGGATGGTGCATCTGGAAGCGGGCCGCAAGGGATTGGTCGGCTTGCCGAAAGAGCAGTGCCCGAGCCCTCTCAAGGCGCTCAAAGACAGCTGGTATCTGGTGCTGCCGCTGGCGGCGCTGGTCGGCATGCTGTTTCACGGCTTCACGCCGATGTTCGCCGGCCTGACCGGACTGGCGCTGACCGCAATCCTGATTCTCGGCGCGGCAGTGGCGGCACGCGTTTCCAGCATCGCATTTCGCTACGTGTTCTGGGTCGGGCTGGGCCTGGCGGCAGCGTCCTTCTTCGAGTTCGGCATTCTGGCGATTCTGGCCGTGATTGCGCTGCTGGTGCTACTGTGCCTATGGGTCGAGGGCGGCCGCAAGACCTTGCACGCGATCCGCATGAGCCTGATCGATGGCGCCAAGCAGGCACTGCCGGTGGGCGTGGCCTGTGCCATCGTCGGCATCATCATCGGCGTACTGACGCTGACCGGCGCCGCCTCCAGTTTTGCCGGCTTCATCCTGACGGTCGGCGAAAAAAGCCTGTTCCTGTCGCTGTTCCTGACCATGATCGTGTGCCTGATCCTGGGTATGGGGATTCCGACCATTCCCAACTACATCATCACCAGCTCGATCGCGGCGCCGGCGCTGCTCAGTCTGGGCGTGCCCCTGATCGTCTCGCACTTTTTCGTATTCTATTTCGGCATCATGGCCGACCTGACGCCGCCGGTAGCACTGGCGGCGTTCGCCGCGGCGTCGATCGCCAAGGCATCGCCGATGAAAATCGGCATCAAGGCGACCCAGATCGCGATCGCCGGTTTTGTGATTCCGTACATGGCGGTCTACACACCGGCGCTGATGCTGCAGGGTGAATGGACCGTGCTGGCGGTGCTGTATATCGTCGGCAAGGCTTTGCTGGCAATCGGCTTGTGGGGTGCCACCGCAGTCGGCTATCTGCTGCTGCCGCTGAAAGCACCCGAACGCGTGTTTACCGGTGTGGCCGCGCTGATGCTGGTGACAGCCCTGCCACTCACCGACCAACTCGGATTCGCGATGGCGCTGGCATTCATGCTCTGGCATGTCTGGCAAAAACGCCGGCTGGTCGTCATATGATCGGCGTCTGTCTGGCGGCGGCGGGGTTGGCGCTCAGCCTGCCGATACAGACATTCACGCTGGCCTGGACCCATTCGATCGAAAAAATCCGCTGGGAAGAGGATTACCGGGTGCTGTCAACGGCCGACGGCGCCCGCCTGCAACTGGTAGAGGCGCGCATCCGCGGCTCCGGCGCCGGCATGGAACCGCCGCCGGATGCGGTGCTGGCCGATGGCGTCTGGCATTACCGGCCGCCACTGGCGCCACTCGACCGCTTGCGACTGGCACGCTCGGATTATGTGGCCGATTACAGCATCTGCTGGGATGGCAGTTGCCGTCTGATGGGGGAATTGGTCGGGCCGCCAGCGGCAGCGCCTGATGTCGAGGTATTCGCCTGTCTGCAACCCTGAATCTGCTCCCATCGGCTCCAATCGGCTCCCGACCGGCATCTTCATGCCGCTTTTCCAGTATCATCAGACTGTTTTAATGCTTCAATTAACCCTGCCACGCTGGCTGCAATGCAGCTTCAGGCACTCTGGGTTTCCGCCCATCGTCAAGGAAAAAAAATGAATCAAACAAGCAAATCCATCGTTACCGCATGTGCCACCATCATTCTGCTGGCCGGCTTGTCGGCCTGCAAGAAACCGGAAGGCCCGGCCGAACGCCTCGGCAAGGACATCGACAACGCAACCCAGAAAGCGGGCCAGGAAGTCGAAAAAGCCGGTGAGAAAATTCAGGACGCTACCAAGCAGTAGCATTCCCTGAAGGCAGCGCAATCAGGACGTCCTCCCGCAGTGCAAGAAAAACGGCAGGTCCCGCAGGTTCGTCTAGCCGGATTTGTCGGGCGCTTCCTGTGACGACGAGCGGAATTTTTCTGCCGATATCTCAAATCGCTTGAGCTTGTCGTACAGCGTCTTGCGCGGGATATTCAGGCTCTCTGCCGCTGCCACCACATTGCCCTCCAGACGCCGCAACCCGTCTTCGATAATCGATTTTTCAAACGCATCGACCTGTTCCGCAAGCGAACCCTCGCGCCGGATGCCGGATGGCATCAACGTATCGTCGAGCAGCCCCAGCACAAAGCGGTCGGCGATATTGCGCAGTTCGCGCACGTTGCCCGGCCATCTCTGCGCCATCAAGGCCCGCAATAATTCGATCCCGATCAGCGGTGCGGTCTGGCCGTAGCGCAGCGCGCCCTGCAGCACGAAGAATTCAAATAACAGCGGGATATCTTCGCGCCGATCCCGCAGCGCGGGCAGGGTCAGGCTGGCCACATTCAAGCGGTAGTACAGGTCAGCCCTGAATTTTTTTTGATCCGACAGAATCCGCAGGTCGTCCTTGGTGGCGGCAATCACCGTTAAATCGATCGGGATCACCTGATTCGACCCGAGACGCTCGACTTGCCGCTCCTGCAACACGCGCAACAGCTTGACTTGCAGCGACAGCGGCATGCTTTCTATTTCATCCAGAAACAGCGTGCCGCCGCTGGCGTATTCGATCTTGCCGATGCGCTGCCGGCTGGCGCCGGTGAATGCGCCCTCTTCGTGGCCGAACAGTTCGGATTCAAAAATGGATTCCGGCAAGGCGCCGCAATTAATCGCGACAAAGTGATGGTTTCGGCGCTCGCTGAAGTCGTGCAGGCAGCGCGCAATCAACTCCTTGCCGGTGCCGGTTTCGCCCAGAATCATGATGTCTGCCGACTTGGTCGCCAGATTCTGGACAATCTGCCTGACCTTTGCAATCGCATTGCTGCGCCCGATAATGCGCGACTCGATGCCCTCGCGGTTTTCCAGTTGGCGGCGCAGGTCGATGTTTTCCAGCACCAGCCGGCGCTTATCCAGCGCGCGATAACTGACTTCGACCAGCAGATCGGCCGAAAATGGTTTTTCGATGAAATCGTAAGCGCCCTGCCGCATTGCGCCCACCGCCATCGAGACGTCGCCATGGCCGGTCACCAGAATTACCGGCAATGACGCATCTTGTGCGACCGCAATACGCAGCAATTCCAGGCCGTCGATGCCCGGCAACTTGACGTCGCTGATCACGATGCCAGCAAACTCCGGCGACAGATAGCCGAGCGCTGCTTCCGCAGTGGCGCACGGGATCACGCTCAGGCCGGCCAGCTCCAGCGCCTGCTGTGCGCCCTTCCTGACAATCGCATCGTCTTCCACCAGCAGGACCTGCATCCCGTCAAAATTTCGCTGCTGCATCATGCTTCCCTTTTCTCTGCATTACTGTCGGATACGCAGGTCAGCCGGATGATGAATTCCGCGCCGCTGCCTTCTGCTGCCGGACGGTTGCGTACCGATAGCTGTCCGCCAGCGCTGCGGATGATGCCGGCGCTGATTGAAAGCCCCAGTCCCAGGCCTTGCTCGCGGGTGGTATAGAACGGGTCGAATATCTTCTCGATCAGGTGCGCGGGGATGCCGGTTCCGGTGTCGGCAATGCGGATTTCCAACTGATCCGCATGTTGCACGGTCGTCAGCGCAATATGTTTTGTACCGGACTCCGCCATCGCATCGATCGCGTTCGACAGCAGGTTGGTAAATACCTGCTCCAGTCCGATTTCGCTGCAGAATACCGCCAGCGCTTGCTGCGGCCATGCGGCGTCCAACTGTATCCGTTCTGCGGCAATTCTTGCATGCAACAGCAACATGGTCCGTGCGAAGGCTTTCTGGACCTGGGCAGGTTTTTGGGCATCGTCGCTGCGCCGCGCAAAGGCCTTCAGCTGCGAAGTAATGTAGCCAAGCCGTTTTACCAGGTCTGAAATAATCGACAGGTTTTCCAGCGCCTCTTCGGTGCGCCCGCGCGTAATAAAAACCCGGGCATTGTCGGAAAAAGTTTGCAGCGCAGCCAACGGCTGGTTCAGTTCGTGGGTGACGCCGGCCGCCATCTGGCCGATCGCGGCCAGCTTTCCGCTTTGCACCAGCTCGGCTTGCGCGCAGCGCAGCGTGTGTTCGGCGCGCTCGCGCTCCGCCACTTCGGCCTGCAGCCGATCATTGCTGTCGCGTAAATCCGCAGTCCGTTGTTCGACCTTGATTTCCAGCTCATCGTTGGCACGCTTGAGCGCCTCCTGTGCGGCCAGACGCTCATCGATGCGACGACGGCGTTGCCTTGCATACAGCACACTGAGCAATACCAGCGCCCAGATCAGCATCGCAGCGAATGCCGCATTTCTGGCTACCGCGCGCACCGGGGCCAGATCGGACAGTACGGTAATCTGCCATTCCAGCGGTGCCAGAGCGCGATCAACGGCAAGGAACTCGCGCTTGCCGTCGGGCACAGCACGGCCTTTTGCCGGATCGAACAAGGACAGTACCCTTGCGCCATCGGCAAATTGCTCCAGCACCGGATGCGCAACCAGCGGCAGCGTTTCACGCAGGAACTGGCGCTGCTGGTGCATCGCTGTTTTTTGCGCATCCGACAACGGCGCCAGCGTGGTGAATTTCAGTGCGGGGATCGAGGACAGGATGACCACGCCATTCGCATCGGTGACCCATATCTGCTCGGTGGCGCCCGGCTCGCGCCATGAGCGCTCGATCCAGTCCAGGCTTACTTTTGCCGCCGCGATGCCGATGATGCGTCCGCCACGCCGTATCGGCTGCGAAATGAACAAGCCGGCTTCGCCGGTGGATACGCCGATACCGTAGAAACGGCCGATGCCGCCGCGAATCGCCTGTTCAAAATACGGCCTGAAAGCATAGTTCTGCCCGACATACGACGTCGGCTCGCGCCAGTTGCTCGATGCCAGCACGACGCCCTGCGGGTCCAGCACGTAGACGGCGAAAGCGCCGACCCGGGCATTGATGTCTTCCAGATAGTGGTTGACCTGCGCCGCGTTGTTCGCGTGTTGCAGCAGATCGGCGACTTCAGCGCTTTGCGCCAGCGCCAGCGGCAGGAACTCGTATTTGCTGAGGATGCCGCCGATGGTCGCCGCGTAAGACCCGGCGCGCGGCGCCAGCACCCGATGCAGTTCGTCCAGGCTGCGGCGCTTTGCAAACCAGTAGGCAAACACCGTCAGCGCGACCAGCAAGCACAATGCCAGCACTACCATTGCCGTGTTTTTGAAATTGCGATGACCGAACACTGGCGGAACTCCGTTAAGCGAAACCTTGCGACCACAAAAGATGAATCCGCAGCGAGGAAATCAGGGCTTTCAGCTGTTTTGCCATGGTTAACATACTAGCTATTGTATTTTTAAACCAACAATGAAATCATGCGGAAACTGATATGTTTTTGATTATACCCCTGTATTATTGCAATAATGCAGGGATCGAAAGACGCTGCCGGCGCAACATTGCTGTGCGCCGTCGGAATATCCTGCATCGTACCGGATAACCTTACCCGGCACGCTGCCGTCAATTGGAATGCCTCAATCCGCTGTCGTCGCCAGCATTTCATCCTGATGATGGCGTTGCTGCTCTTCCATCACCAGTGCGCCGAGTTCCCGCTTCAGGCGGTTGAACTCGGGGTCGCTCGGATCGCGCGGGCGCGGCAGCGTGATGTGCACATCGCGCTTGATGGTGCCGGGGCGATACGTCATGACGATGGTGCGGTCGGCCAGATAGATCGACTCTTCGATGCTATGGGTGACGAAGACGATGGTGGTGCCGAATTCCTTCCATATCTTCAGCAACTCGTCCTGCAAATTGCGGCGGGTCAATGCATCGAGCGCACCGAACGGCTCATCCATCAACATGATCGGCGAATCCAGTGCCAGCACCCGTGCAATCGCAACCCGCTGCCGCATGCCGCCGGACAAGTCCTTCGGAAAACGATTGCGGAATTCATGCAGGCCCAGCATGTTGAGCAGCAGTTCGACCCGTTCCCGGGTCGCCGCTGCCGAACTCCCGGCGATTTCAAGGCCGAACGCAATGTTTTGCTGAATCGACATCCACGGAAACAATGCGTATTCCTGAAATACCATGCCGCGATCCGGACCAGGCGCACTAACGCGCTTGTCGCCGGCCCAGATGCTGCCTGAAGTCGGCGGCGAAAACCCGGCAATCGCATTGAGCAGGGTCGATTTCCCGCAACCCGACGGGCCCAGCAGGCAAATGAATTCGCCGCTGGCAATCGTCAGGTCGATATCCTTGAGCGCCACCACATTGCCGCCGTCGCTGGAGAATACCTTGTTGACCGCTTCTATTCTGATCGTTGTCATGCTGTCTCCTGATTAGTTATGTTCGAGGCCGCGATGCCATTGCAGCAAGTGGTTATTCAGTGCGGTCATTGCGATATCGATTGCCAGCCCGAACAAGCCGATCGTAAACATGCCGGCGATGATTTTGTCCGACCAGAAATATTCACGCGCTTCCAGAATCCGGAATCCAAGGCCGTTGTTGACCGCGATCATTTCCGCCACGATCACGACGATGAAGGCGGTTCCCATGCCGATCCGGGCGCCGGTCAGAATATACGGCGTTGCCGCCGGCAGGATCACGCGCCGGAACATCGTCATCTGGCTGGCGCCGAGATTGCGCGCGGCCCGGATATAAATGCCATCGACATGGCGCACGCCGGCAATCGTATTCATCAGGATCGGAAAAAATGTGCCAATGCTGATCAGGAAGAACGCCGGAGGATTGCCCAGGCCAAACCATAAGATCGATAGCGGAATATAGGCAATCGGCGGTATCGGGCGCAGCACCTGAATCAGCGGATCGAACAGCTTGTAGATGGTTTTATTGGTTCCCATCAACAAGCCGAGCGGCAGCGCCAGCACCCCGCCAATCAGGAATCCGCCAATCACGCGCGACATGCTGGCATATGCATCGTGCAGCAACTCGCCCGAAATCAGCCACAGCGCATAGCTACCCATCTGCGGCGTGTAGGCCTCGGTCGGCGCCAGATATTCGCCCCACTTGCGCATCACCGCCAGCGGCGACGGCATGATCTGGGGATTGAGCCATCCCAGCATAGAAAGCATTTGCCACAGCGCCAGTACCACCAGCGGCACGATGAGCCCGTGCAGCAACTTTTTGAGAAAAGAGAGATTCATGACGGTTCCCTTTTCAGTTCTTGCCGGATTTCTGGGCGGCGGTCAGCAAATCGAGTTTGACCCAATTCTGCGCCAGCGGCGGTGATGACATCCTGCCGATGCCGTACTTCATCATGTAATCGGTGGTCATTTGCACGTGATCGACAGAAATATTTTCGGTAAATGCAGCATTTTCCATCGCGTCGCGATAATCGTCGCTGCTGACCTGATTGCGGAACATCGTTTCGCGCACATACTTCTCCGCCACTTTCGGATCCTTGATGAATGCTTGCGTGGCCGCCACAAAACATTGCATGAAGCGCTCGGCCACGTCGCGCCGTTCGTTGTACATTTTTTCCGTCATCACCAGCGCCCGCACCGGCTGACCCAGCGGCGTGTCGTACGGCTTCATGATTTCCACGCCGTATTTCTTGTTCAGCGCCTGGGTCGAATACGGTTCCGACTGGCTCATAGCATCGATCTCTTTCGTCAGCAAGGCCTGGTTCAGATCGGGATAACCCATGTACAGGATCTGCACATCCTTGCCCGGCTTGTCCGACCATGTCAGATGATTTTTCGCCAGCTCGGTGAATAGCAGGATTTCCTGCGGGCCGCCGCGGGTGACGCCGACTTTTTTGCCTTTCAGCTCGGCGATGCTGCGAATATTCAGGTCGGGACGCCCGACTATGCGCACGCCGCCTTTGGCGAACCCGCCCACCACGTACACGCGCACCCCGCTGGCCCGACCCGATATCGCCGCTTCCAGCGCACTGGCCGAGACATCGATTTCACCGGCGATGATCGCAGGCACGATATCGAGCCCCTTGGCAAAGACCCGCTCTTCGATCTTCAGGTTGTACTTGGGCGCAATTTCCTTCATGTAAGCCACCGCGCCGTAGTGGGCGAACTTCAGATTGCCCAGACGCACCAGGTCGGCGGCATGCGCTGCCAGCGGCAACCCGCTGGCAGCGATCAGAGCGGCCATGGTAGCTGTGGCGAAGAAGGTCTTGATACGGTATTTGGAATGCATTGTCGTCTCCTGTTTTGGATTTATCGCATGCGTCGCATGCGCTGTATTTTTGGTGCACTGCATCAACGCAAGGCACTGTCCAGTAGCAAGAGCATCTTCCGTGCCAATTCCAATAAAATTCAGGAGATGCACCTAAGCACCTGAATATAAAGTGTTTTTTTAAATTACCCACGATGGGAAAAAGAGATTATTTCTGGATATCCGCACTTTGCGGGTAATCCGAGGCTGGATATCCGCACAGATTCCAATGCCATTGAGGCAATCATGTTCGCGATCGGCGCTTGTTTGCAGTGGCCGGCCGAGCTCGCAATACCCACATTGAAAACAGGCTTGTGACGCGCTTGGCACGCGATTTTCGGTACACTGTCGGCCATGCAAGCTCCACTCATCATTTCGCGCGGCGTTGAACCTTACGACGTCAGCTTCGACGCCATGCGCGCCTTTACCGACAACCGCAATGCGGCCACTCCGGATCAATTGTGGATCGTCGAACACCCGCCGGTATTCACGCTAGGGCTGGCCGCCGACCGCTCTCACGTACTCGATGCGCATGGCATACAAATCGTGCAAACCGATCGCGGCGGCGAAGTCACCTACCATGGCCCCGGCCAGGTGGTGATTTACCTGCTGATGGATTTGCGCCGCCGCTCGGGTGCGCGCATGTTCGCGCGCGAATTCGTGCAGAAAATCGAGCAGTCGGTGATCGAGGTACTCGCCGCGTATAATCTGAGCGGTGAACGCAAGGCAGGCGCGCCCGGAATTTACATCGCAAACGGTGCAGCGGCCGGTGCAAAAATCGCCGCCTTAGGCCTCAAGATCCGCGGCAATGGTTGCACCTATCACGGTGTAGCGTTGAATGTGGCGATGGATCTGACGCCGTTTTCCTGGATCAATCCCTGCGGTTATGCCGGCCTGCAAACGGTCGACATGCAGTCGCAAGGCGCGCATATACCGTTGCCGGAGGTGCAATCCGCACTCGCTCACGAACTGATAAAAAATCTTATTAGCCAAGCATAGGCAGCCAAGCACAGCGGATATTTCCGCTGCATACTGCGCACCTTTGCGGCACCACTTGCCACCAGGACCTGCAATGACTTCCGAAACCAAGCAACCGCTCGCATCATCGACCTACAACCCCAGCGACAAGCAAAAAGGTGCCGATAAAACCGCGCGCATCCCGATCAAGATCATCCCGGCCGAACGGCTGAAGAAGCCGGACTGGATCCGCGTCAAGGCCGGTTCGCCTTCGACCCGTTTCTACGAAATCAAGGACATCCTGCGCGAAAGCAAGCTGGTGACCGTATGCGAAGAAGCGTCCTGCCCGAACATCGGCGAATGCTTCGGCAAAGGCACCGCGACTTTCATGATCATGGGCGACAAGTGCACCCGCCGCTGCCCGTTCTGCGACGTCGGTCACGGCCGCCCCGATCCGCTGGACGTGAATGAGCCGGAACAGCTGGCCAAGACCATCGCCGCCCTGAAACTGAACTACGTGGTTATCACCTCGGTTGATCGCGATGATCTGCGCGATGGCGGTGCCGGCCACTTCGTCGAATGCATCCGCCAGATCCGCGCGCTGTCGCCCAACACCCGCATCGAGGTGCTGGTGCCCGACTTCCGCGGCCGCCTGGAGCGCGCACTGGAAATCTTCAAGCAAGCGCCACCGGACGTGATGAACCACAACCTGGAAACCGCGCCGCGCCTGTACAAGGAAGCCCGCCCCGGCTCCGACTACCAGCATTCGCTGGACCTGCTCAAGCAATTCAAGCAGCAGCACCCGGACATCCCGACCAAATCCGGCATCATGGTCGGCCTGGGCGAGACCGACGAGGAAATCCTGCAGGTGATGCAAGACATGCGCGCCCACGACATCAACATGCTGACCATCGGCCAGTACCTGATGCCGTCCGGCGACCACCTGCCGGTGCGCCGCTACGTGCATCCGGACATCTTCAAGATGTTCGAGCAGGAAGCCTACAAGATGGGTTTCGACCACGCCGCCGTCGGCGCGATGGTGCGCTCAAGCTACCACGCCGACCAGCAGGCGCATGGCGCTGGCGTGATGTGAACGATCAATAATCAATCGGGCAAGCAGTTTTTGTAGGAGCGCACCCGCATCAATAGCTACTGATCGGCATAGCGGCTGAATAGTTACCGACAATATTCAAAAAATAAGGGGTATTGCCATTTTTATGGCATTTCCCGCATATTTTTATTGCCGAAAAAAATATACACGATTGTGTATAAATCAGACACCGATCGGCGGGCTATCACTGCAAAAGCCCACAACAGCACAGGAAGCCCTCATGACGCGCAGCATTCTCGATGAAGCCCACATGCATCCCGCCATTCGCCGGGTCATCTCCGACCAACATTCCGACTTCCTCAAGGAAGTGCAGGCCGCCATCGCAAACAACGCGGTGGTGGTGGTCGGCATGGCGCAAAATCCGTTCCCGCGCAAGGCGCGCAAGGCACTCGATGCGATCGGCAGCCGGTACGCCTACCTGGAATATGGCAGCTATCTGAGCCAGTGGCGGCGTCGCAACAGCCTCAAGATGTGGACCGGCTGGACCACTTTCCCGATGGTGTTTGTCAAGGGTGTGCTGGTGGGCGGCGCGTCCGAACTGCAGCGCCTAATCGATAGCGGTGAGTTCGCGCGCATGATTGCCGACTAGCAGAAGCGGAAATACCATCCCGCGCCGGCTAGCCGGCTAGCACGAACACTACACGGCAAGCAGGCGCACTGGTCCGGATTGATGGGTACCCCTGGCAAACCTATTTGTTGTCCGGCGCTACCGGCACCACAAGTTCCCGCAACACCCCGCCTTCACCAACGCTGCCGCTGGTGGTGCCATCACCTTCTATGCGGCGCTGGCATGCCTCGCGGTCGTTCGCTGGCAGCGCATGGCAACGTACCAGCGCATTTTGCTGAAACGCCGCCGGATCGTCGTTGAGGTGACCTTTTCTTGCCTCCTGCAAAGCGGCACCAGCTTCTCGCAGGCAGGTCGCGCGATCCTGGTGTGACTGGCCGCTGGTGCACGCCGCGCGTTCTGCCCGGTAGCGTGCATTCGCGTCTGACGCCGCACCTGCAGCCATGGCCGCTGTTGCGGCAAACGTGGCACTCAAGACAAGCAGTGCCAGGGTCGACAGTCTTGCTGCCTTGCGGTTGATATCAATTGGCATAATGACCTCCGATGTAAAACATTAATTTATAGCAAAACCCAAACTCCCGTATGTGCGCTACCCGACTTAGGCAATGTTTGATTGATGCCCGCCAACGAATATCCAGGCCGACCTGAAGCGAGGCAGGCCACAGCATGCAAAGCTAGTGCCGGTAACGTGCCGCAGGCCAGCGTTGCGCAGAGTGACGGATCGGGTCGCCGGTGGCGTAAAATAGCGCTTTTCGCGCTATCATCGGTGGCATCCGTAACGAACCGCCGGCCATATTCCGTACCCGATAGGTAACCCAATGAATCTCGCATTGCCCGATATTGAAATTTCAGAACAGCTGATTCGCCGCTTCGACACCCTCGGTCCGCGCTATACCTCATATCCGACCGCAGATCGCTTTCACGCCGAATTCAATGCCCAGTCCTACGATGCGCAGCTGGAACAGCGCGCCGCCAACACCGGCAACAATCCGCCGCTGTCGATTTACGTGCACATACCGTTCTGCGAGTCGCTCTGCTATTTCTGCGCCTGCAACAAGATCATCACCAAGGAACACGGACGGGCGGCCGAATACCTGCGCTATCTGGATAAGGAAATGGCACTGGTGGCGGCCCGCATCGGCAGCGACCGCCAGACCGCACAGCTGC
This sequence comes from Burkholderiaceae bacterium, assembly GCA_039920865.1. GTDB lineage: Bacteria > Pseudomonadota > Gammaproteobacteria > Burkholderiales > Burkholderiaceae_D > AVCC01. The sequence continues at coordinate 14,981 of JBDSCZ010000124.1, read as the reverse complement.
ATTTCGGCGGCGGCACGCCGACTTTTCTGAGCCCGGACGAATTGCGCCAGCTGATGCAGATGCTGCGCAGCCATTTCAACTTCTTGCCGGACGCCGAACTCGGCATCGAGATCGACCCGCGCACCGTCAACGACGACACCATGGCGCTGCTGGGCGAGCTGGGCTTCAACCGCACCAGTTTCGGGGTGCAGGATTTCGATCCGGCGGTGCAGCAGGCGGTGAACCGGATTCAGCCGCTGGAGATGGTCGAAAAAGCCGTTACTGCCAGCCGCAAGGCCGGCTTCGTGTCGGTCAACGCCGATCTGATCTACGGCTTGCCCAAGCAATCGCTGGACAGCTTCAACCATACGCTAGACAGCATCATCGAACTGTCGCCGGATCGCATCGCGCTGTACAACTACGCGCATCTGCCGAGCCGCTTCAAGGCCCAGCGCCTGATCGCCGACAGCGACCTGCCTTCGGCCGAGGAACGGCTGCAGATTTTCCTGCTGTCAATGCGCCGCTTGCTGGAAGCCGGTTATGTGTATATAGGCCTAGATCATTTTTCCAAGCCGGACGACGAATTGAACCAGGCGCGCCTGAACAAGAGTTTGCATCGCAATTTCCAAGGTTACACCACCCGCGCCGACTGCGACCTGGTCGGCCTGGGCGTGTCGGCCATCAGCAAGGTGGGTGATTCGTACAGCCAGTCGGTGCGCACCGTGAATGCGTATTATGAGCGCATCGACAACGGCCAGCTGCCGATCGATCGCGGCTATGCGCTGACCAAGGACGACGTGCTGCGGCGCCAGGTGATCATGGAATTGATGTGCAGCGGACCGGTCGATTTTGCGGCGATCAATCGCAGCTACGGGATCGATTTTGTCAGCTACTTCGCGCCTGAACTGACGCAGTTGGGACAGTATGAAGAGGCTGGCCTGATCACGGTCGACGCCGACAGCATTCAGGTCAGCGCCAAGGGCCGGCTGTTCGTGCGCGCGGTCGGAATGGTGTTCGATGCCTATCTGAACCAGAATAACACTTCGAAATTTTCCAAGCTGATTTAAAAATAGCTTGGGTATATCGAAAAAAGTGCCACTTTCCGCATATATTCTGAGCATTTATAAAAATACATAGATCTGTATATTTCCCAAAGACAATAAAGAAGCGCCTCTGGCGCTTTTTTATTGCACGCTCCGGCCGCTCCAAAACAATCCACGATGCAGTGCACCGCCAGAATACTGCGCACCGTTTTTTTGCATATGCCGCGCAACGCCTGCTGCATTTCTAAAAATAAGCCTTACCAATGCGCGTTCCAGTTACTAAAATGACAAAACCATCCCAACCGATTTGGAGCTTATATGTCTGCTACCCCTTATATCCGCCCCATTCTTGCCTGTGCCGTTGTCGCGATCATGTTGACCGCTTGCAAAAAAGCCGAGGCGCCGGCCCCGGCGCTCGGCGGAACAGCCGGCTCAGGCTCGGTCGCCACTCCAGAAAACTCGATGCCTGCGCCAGCTGCACAAATGCCGGTAGCGCCACCTGACGCCGCGGCCAGCAGCGGCGCCAACGCTAACAGCCCGACCCAAGCCAGCCCCCAGGGGTTGACCAACAAACAGGAATCCTCTTCGATGCCGCTACCGGGCCAGGCCAATGATCATTCCACACCCGAGACACCCGGCCAGAAAAAGTAAGCGCAAATAAGCGCACCTTTGCCAGCGGATTGGGACGACTTCAGCCCGATTCACAACCAGTTTGAAAATATCCGGAGTATGGTGAAAATAGCACCGATTGCCGCATAGTTAATATGCGGCAATAAAAAATACACCACATTGTATATATTTTCAGTGGAAATAAAAAAGCGCCGATGGCGCTTTTTTACTTGGGCAGCCTGAGCAGGCGACTAGGTCGCCAGCGCCTTCTCCAGCAGCGTATGCAACTCGGCAAAATCGGGTTCGCCGACATAACGCTTGAGGATGTTGCCCTGTTTGTCGATCACGAAAGTGGTCGGAGTCAGCTTGATGTCGCCGAAGGCCTTGGCTGCCGCTCCATCGGTATCGAGCATCACCTTGAACGGCAGCTTGCGGGTCTGCGCGTAGTTCAGCACATAGTTGGGCGGATCGTAGCTCATCGCGACGGCGACGAATTCCAGTCCCTTGCCCTGGAACTTGTTGTAGGTCTTGACCATATCGGGCATTTCCTTGATGCAGGTAACGCACGAGGTGGCCCAGAAATTGACCATCACCACCTTGCCGCGCAAGCTTTGGGAGGTGAATTTCTCGCCACTCAGGCTGGTGTAGGTGAGCTCCGGCGCCGCGCTGCGGGTGGCCAGCGAGAAATAGCCGGCAAGCGCAATCGCCAGCACCGCCACGATGGCGAACCCACCTAGCCAGAGACGTTTTTTATTTGGGGTTTCCATCGGGTTTTATCCAGTGCTATCGGTTGTTTGCAGGGTGATGCTGACGCCGCGAAAATTGCCGGGGCTTCTAGTTCGCAGCTTCCGGCGCACTCGACAACGAACCCAATTCGTCGTCGGTAATGTATTCGAACACCTTTACCACTTTTTGCACGCCGGACACGCCGCTGGCGATATTGGCGGCACGCTCGCCCTCGCGCTGGATAACCCGCCCCATCAGATAGACGTTGGCGCGCTCGGTTACCACCTTGACCGAATTGGCGTACATATCCTTGGCGTCGACGAAAGATGCCTTGACCTTGCCGGTAATCAGCGTGTCGTTGGCGCGCGATGTGTAGCTGGCCGGACCGGCGATTTCCAGTTCGTTGATGACGGCCTTGACGCCCTGGATATCTTTCACTTCGCGTTCGACCGTGGATTTCATCTCGGCATCGCGCACTTCACCGGTGAGCAATACGCGGCGATTGAAACTGGTCACATTGACATGGCCGGCATCACCGACCAGGCTCGGAATCCGGGTTTCGCCCTTGACGACGATCGCCTTGTCTTCGGTCTGCGCACCCAGCGTACGGCGGTCGGTTGCCGCCAGCGTGCCCATCACCGCGCCGCCGACCATCATGCCGACGCAACCCTGCAAGCTCGCCAGCACGCTCACGCCCAATACTGCTGCGGCCAGCGGACGCCGGACTTGCTGCAAGCGTTGCTGCCAGCGCGTTTGAAGATACTTTTGCTGCTCAATCATTCCCATCTCCCCCAAATAGTGCGACATCGATACCGTCGCACAAACAATGAATCGTCAACAAATGGACTTCCTGGATCCGTGCGGTGCGGTCGTGCGGCACGCAAATATGTACGTCCGCATCGGTAAGCTGCTTGCCGATGGCGCCGCCGTCCTTGCCGGTCAACGCCACAATGCGCATGTCGCGCTCCAGCGCGACCTCGATCGCGGCAATCACATTGGCTGAATTGCCCGAAGTTGAAATCGCCAGCAAGACGTCGCCCGATTGTCCAAAAGCCTGTATCTGCTTCGAATAGATGTCGCGATAGCCATAATCGTTCCCGACTGCAGTCAAAATGGAACTATCGGTGGTCAGCGCCAAGGCCGGCAAGGGCAGGCGTTCGCGTTCGAAACGTCCCACCAGTTCGGCCGCGAAATGCTGGCAATCGGCAGCCGAACCGCCATTGCCGCAGGCCAGGATCTTGTTGCCGTTGGACAGCGCCATGAACATCAGCTCGACCGCTTGCGCGATCGGCCCGGCCAGCTGGGAGGCTGCCTGCATCTTGAGTTCGGCGCTTTCGTGGAAGTGGCCGAGAATTCGTTGGTTTGTCATCATGTCGGGGATTATAAGGTAGTGATTGGAATCGAGATTAAGTGTCGATCGCGTTTTGCAGCCATTCCAGATGCTCGCCATCGATCGCGATCACGTCGAAACGGCAGGCCGGCGGCATCCGGTAACGCTGCAAATAAATGTGCGCGGCAATGATCAGTCGCGCCTGCTTGCTGCGAGTGACGCTGGCGGCCGCACCGCCGTGAAGCCGATCGGCGCGCCGCCGCACTTCGACAAACACCAGCACCTGGCCGGCCTGCATGACGAGATCGATCTCGCCGCCCTTGCAACGGAAATTGCGCTGCAACAGCGTCAACCCCTGTGCCGTCAGATATGCCAGCGCGGCATCCTCGCCGGCCTGACCCTTGATCTGCCGCTCGCTCATGCGCTTGTTGGCGCCTGGCAAGCGCGGCAGCGCATCAAACAGGCTCAGCGGGTGCCCGGCAGCAGCAGCATCGCGCCGTCCTGATACACCGCTTGCGGCACGATGCGCTCGAAACTGGCCCTGCCTTGGCCGAAAGCCACGGCCAACCGGCCGGTCACGCCGTCGATGTTGAATTGTTCGTGCGCTCCGGCGATTTCACGCGCGACACGGTAGGCGTCGATCCCCAGCGCATACAGGCGCTCCAGATCCGGGTTGTCCTGCTGGTCGGCGACATTGACCAGGCGCGGATAAGCCATCACCGCCGGATGGTCCGGTTGCAACAGCCATGGCATATCGACCAGATGCAGATCTTCGAGCAGCGGATCGACCTGACTGTCGGCGTTATCTGCGCGCACCAACGGGTTGAGTTGCGAAGTGCCGTAGACCGGAATCCCGGTGCCGATGGCCTGCCGCAATTGCCGGCCCAGGCCGGCATCCATCGAAACCAGCAACAGCGCCGGCTGCGCATTTTGCAGGCGGGTACGCAAATGCGCCAGGTCGTTCGCGTTCAGATAGCCTTCGGTTATTCCCAGCTCGACAGACTGCGACGACAAGCCCAGCCGTTTCCACTCGGCCGAAAACGCTGCCGATACCCGGCGCTGCCACGCAATATTCGCACCGACCACGAAAGCGCGTGCACCGGGATGTTCCTGACTGGCCCAGCGCGCAACTTGACGCGCCTCATCCTCGACCGCCAAGCCCATCGCCAGCATCCGTGGCGGCAGCTGCGCTGCAATCTCATCCTGCGTGGCTAGCATCGGCTGGTTCAGTGCGATGGTAGGAACGCGCACCGCACCGCTTTGCGCAACGGCCGATACGCCGCTGCGTGACAGCGGACCGACGATCAGATCATGGCCGGGTTGCGCCTCCAGATAGGCAGACAGGATTTGCGGCGCGGCATCGCCGGTATCGATCACACTGACAGTCGCGCCCTGCTGGTCGCGCGCATGTGCTGCCATGAAGCCGGCGCGTACCGCCTCGGCGGCTGCGCCCAGGGTTTCCGAGCGCAGCGGCAACAGCAGCGCAATGCGCACCGGCAGCAATTGCTCCGGCCTTAGGATCGCCACTGCCGGCACCGCAACGCTGCTGGTTTCCACGCCGGGCCAAGGTTCAGGTACGTCAGCGGCAGGCAATGACGCCGTCCCAGCGGAGACCACCGGCGCGGTTGTATTTGCTGCCACAGGCGCGCACAATGCATGCGCTGCGCCGCAGTCGTTGAATATCGGGTCCAGACTGACGCTGCTGCAGCCCGCCAGAGCACTGCACAACAGCAGCATTTTTATCCATTTGTACGACATCGACCACTCCTCATGAATCCTGTTACCAATAATGCCCCGGTCGCTTTGCCCCTGATGGATGAAGTGGCGCGCCAAGTGTATCCCGCCTCCACATTATATGTGCTGGCCACGCCGATCGGAAACTTCGCCGACATCACGCTGCGCGCCCTGCACACGCTGGCGCTGGTGGATGCGGTGGCGTGCGAGGATACCCGCAACACCGGCCACTTGCTGTCGCGCTACGGCCTGTCTAAAAATCTGATTGCGGCCCATCAGCACAACGAGCGCGAAGTCGCCGAAAAACTGATTGCGCGGCTGCAGGCCGGCGAGCGCATCGCACTGGTGTCTGACGCCGGCACCCCGGCCGTATCGGATCCGGGCGCGCGCATCGTCGATGCGGTGCGCGCCGCCGGTCTGCGCGTGATGCCCTTGCCCGGCCCGTCGGCCGCCATCGCCGCGCTGTCTGCCAGCGGCTTGCTATGCGACCAGTTCCACTTCGTCGGCTTCCTGCCGGCCAAGGCCGGGCAGCGTGACCATGCGCTGCAAAGCTTGCGCAACATGGCTGCGACACTGATATTTTACGAAGCACCGCACCGCATTAGCGAAGCGGTCGATGCGCTGGCGGCGGCGTTCGGCCCCCAGCGCCAGATCGTGTTCGCGCGTGAATTGACCAAATTATTCGAGGAAATCCACCGCTGCCCGTTGTCCGACGCGGCTGCATGGGTAGCAGCCGATCCCCATCGCCAGAAAGGCGAGTACGTACTGCTGCTGGAAGGCGCGTCGCAAGCCGCCGACGAAGATGACGCCGAAGCGGAGCGGGTGCTGCGCATCCTGCTAGCCGCATGCCCGCTCAAGCAGGCCGCTGCACTGGCCGCACAAATCACCGGACACAAGAAGAATGCGCTGTATGAACGGGCCTTGCTTTTGAAAGCTGCATCGGAAGATGCCACGAAATCAGCGCAGGCGCCGGCAGACGAGTAGTTTTCGACGGAGTATCGTGCAAAAATACTGATCTCCCGCAATGTTTGTATAATTTATTAAAAATACATCAATCCAGTATATTTCAGTACAGAAATGTGCGGGCATTCGCCAGACAAAAAAGACAGAAAATTCTTTCACAGGAAATAGCAATGAGCAATCGTTTAACCAAAGATGAATTTGACGCACTGGGGCAAATCAGCAAGTTGCCCAAATTCACCCGTGCGAACGCGTGCGTGGCAAGAAACACCAAGCGCCTTAGCGGCCTGAAATTCATTGCTTTCGGAAAAGACGGCAGCCTGGGGCTTACCGAGAAAGGGCAGCAAACACTGTTTGCGCAGAATTGCATCGACGGATTGCGCGCGGTTGCAGCAGATCCGCTGGCAAAGCTGGCGGCCGATGTCGTCACATTTCTGAGCAAAAAAAGTTACATCAGCCCTGCCGCAACGCCGGGAGGCTACGACATCACGCCCAGAGGGCAGGAGTGTCTGGCCGACATCGATGCCAGCAAATCCGGAACTTAACGCTGCACGATGAACGGCATCGGAGCGCCGGAAAATTGCACTTTTTGTGCAGCCTGCAGCGCCTCGCTGCGATCAGCATATGGTCCGCTATACAGGCGATGCCACGCACCTGCCTGCACCACCTCGATCGGCGGCAAGGTGCCGGGCCAGTTCTGGGCTAGCTGATTGCGCATCAATTGCGCGTTATAGTCCTGGCCGAAAGCGCCTAACTGCAAATAAAAACCGCCATCCGGGCCATTCGCTCCCATTCTGGCCGCTGCCATTGGCGGCAGCCCAGGTTTGGCTGGCGCTGTGGCCGGCGCAGTCTGCAGCTCTGTTGCTGTCAGCATCTGCTTCTCGTTCTGGATCCGGACGATATCATCCGGCAGCAAGCGCTCGACTTCCAGGTTGCCGCTGCCCTTGTCCAGATAGCCCAACTTTAGCGCTGCGGTGTACGACAGGTCGATGATGCGGCTGGAATGGAACGGGCCGCGGTCGTTGACGCGCACGATCACCTGATTGCCGTTGTCCAGATTGGTGACGCGCGCATAAGACGGAATCGGCAGGGTCGGATGCGCAGCCGTCATCTGATACATGTCGTACAGTTCACCGGAAGATGTTTTCTGGCCGTGAAATTTCTTGCCGTACCAGCTGCCGACGCCACGCTGGCGTAGCGGGACGTCCCTGGTGATCGGCGTGTAGGTCTCGCCGAACACCACATACGGCCGGTTGCCTCGGGTCGAATACGGCTCGACGCGCGGCACCGCGTCCGCTATCGCGCCCAGGTCGTCGGGCGGGTTGTCGCCCGGGCCGTCGTCCTTGTAATAGCCGCCGCGGCCGGAACTTGCCCTCGGCAACGCGACCGTCGCAGGTTTCGATTTGGCCGGCTTGGCTGCAGCGATGGGCTTGCCGGCGACCGGTGCAGCACTCTTCGGTACGCTGCTACAGCCCCACAGCAACGCTACCGACAGCAGCGTCACGCCATACTTGAGGCTTGCCAGCCGGGTTTGAGGATACATGATCTGCATCGTGTGTTCCGCTAGATTGAATGGATGGTCGGCGATATTGCACCCGCTGCGCGGGTCTCGCTACCGCTTTTGAAAAATTCCCCCGCCGAAATATACCACAGGCTGTATTTTTTGATGCGAGCCAACAATATGCGGAAAATTATAATTTTTTAATCATACTCCCACTTAGTTCAACAAATGGAAGTGTCCGGCGTGGATTTGTACAGATGCGCACAGAGGCATCAACCCGCCACAACACGCCGGCTCAAGTCTGGATCAGCTTGCGATGACGCTGGATGCTCATCAGGATGCCGGCGCCCAGACCCAGCGTCACCAGCGCGGTGCCGCCGTAGCTCATCAGCGGCAGCGGCACGCCCACCACCGGCAGGATACCACTGACCATGCCGATATTGACGAACGCGTAGGTGAAGAAGATTAGCGTAATCGCTCCCGCCAGCAGGCGCGCGAACAAGGTTGGCGCATTGGCCGCGATCATCAGGCCGCGGATCACCAGCAGACCGTACAGGCTGAGCAGGATGGAATTGCCGATCAGTCCGAATTCTTCGGAAAAGACCGCAAAGATGAAATCGGTGGTGCGCTCCGGAATGAATTCGAGATGCGACTGGGTGCCATGCAGCCAGCCCTTGCCGGTAATGCCACCGGAGCCGACCGCGATGGTGGACTGAATGATGTGAAAGCCCCTGCCCAGCGGATCCAGGGTCGGATCGATCAGCATCATCACGCGCTCGCGCTGGTAATCGTGCAGCAGGGTCCAGACCACCGGCAGGCTGGCGGCAACCGCCAGCAGGATTCCCAGCAGCACTTTCCAGGCCAGACCGGCCAGGAAAATCACATAAAATCCGGCCGCCAGCACCAGCAATGCAGTTCCCAGATCCGGCTGCTTCATGATCAGGCCGACCGGAGTCAGCAGCAGCAGACTGGCAATCAGGAACTCCTGCCAGCGGATCATGCCTTCGCGTTTCTGGAAGAACCAGGCCAGCATTAGCGGCATCGCAATTTTCATGATTTCGGACGGCTGGATCACCACCCCAAGATCGATCCAGCGCCGCGCACCCTTCTTCACCATCCCGAACATCGCCACCGCCAACAGCAAAGCAATACCCAGCGTATAGATCGGCACCGCAAAGCGCATCAGCGTTTGCGGCGGGATGTTGGCGGCCATCCACAACACGCAAAACGCAATCACGATGTTGCGCATGTGGTCCTCGATCCGGCCCGGGAAATCGATGCCGGCCGAATACACGGTAACGATCCCGGTCGCCAGAATCAGGAACAGTATCAGCGCCAGCGGCCCGTCGAATACATTCAGGAATGGCTTGACGACCTGCCAGGGATGGCGCTTCTCAAACATGGGTTCGGGTATCGATCATGATTAATCCTGGTGCAGATGGGGATCATCCGCCGGCAGGTTTTGGGCGGCACGCTTGCTGGCGGCAGAAACCGGACTCGGCGCATCTCCCGGCCGCTTGCCCAGCAGATAATAATCGAGCGCAGTTCTGACGATGGGTGCCGCGGCAGCAGCCCCGAAACCGCCGTTTTCGACAATCACGGCAATCGCAATGCGCGGCTTGTCGGCCGGCGCAAAGGCGGTGTACAGCGAATGATCGAGCAAGCGCGCCGCCCTGGTTTTGGCATTGTATTTCTCATTTTTTCTCATGCCGGCCACCTGCGCGGTGCCGGTCTTGCCGCCCGATTCATAGCCGGCATTGGCAAACACCCGCGAGGACGTGCCTTCCTTGGTCACGCCCACCATCGCGGCTCTGACGAAATCGATATTCTTCTGCGCCAGCTTGATCCGGTAGCTTTCCATCGGTACGGTCAGAGTACGTTTGCGGGTGCGCGCATTTTCCACGATCTTGACCAGATGCGGTTTCATCACCACGCCGTTGTTGGCCAGGGTGGCGACCGCATGCGCCAATTGCAATGGCGTAAATGCGTTATAACCTTGACCGATGCCGAGCGAAATCGTTTCACCCGCATACCATTTTTGTTGCCCCCGATTTTTGAAGGCATTGCGTTTCCATGCAGTCGACGGCAGCAAACCGGAACGTTCATGCTCCAGATCGATCCCGGTCTGCTGGCCGAAACCGAAAGGCTTCATGAAATCATGCATGGTGTCGACGCCGAGGTCGTTTGCCAGCATGTAATAGTAGGTATTGCACGACTCGACGATCGATTTGTACATATTGACCGTGCCGTGGCCGCCGGGCTTGTCATCCATGAATCTATGGTTGCCCAGATTAAAGTAACCGACATCGTTGATCGCCATCTCCGGCGTACGCTTGCCCAGCTCGAGTGCGGCCAGTGCCATAAACGGCTTGTAGGTCGAACCCGGTGGATAAGTACCGGCCAGCGGGCGATTGAATAGAGGCCGCTCGACCGAGTCATTCAAATCATCCCAGCTTTGCTGGTCGATGCCATCCACGAACAGGTTAGGATCGAACGATGGCCGCGACACGAAAGCCAGTACGTCGCCGGTTGCCGGCTCGATTGCCACTAGCGCACCGAGCCGGTCGCCAAAAGCTTTCTCGACAATTTGTTGCAATTCCAAGTCGATCGACAGGATCAGATTGTCCCCGGGTACAGCCGCCGTTCTGGACAAACTACGCACCGCCCTGCCGCTAGCTGAAACTTCGACCTCTTCATAGCCGGTCTTGCCGTGCAGCACTGATTCGTAACTTTTTTCCAGTCCATTCTTGCCGATGTAGCTGGTGCCCCGGTAGTTGGCGGCATCGTCCGTATCGTCAATGACGTCGGCATCCCTTTGACTGATGCGGCCGATATAACCGATCACGTGCGCAGCCGATTCGTTCATCGGGTACTGCCGAAACAGCCGGGCCTGGATATCGACGCCCGGAAAGCGGTAACGCTGGACAGTGAAGCGCGCCACTTCCGCATCGGTGAGCCGGGTGCGGATCGGCAAACTCTCGAATTTTCTGGAGTCACTCAACAGTTTTTTGAAACGGCTGCGATCCCTGGCGTCAATCTCGACCAACGTTGCCAACTCGTCGACCACATCATCGAGCTTGCGGTCCAGCTTGGAAGTGGTTATTTCCAGCGTATACGCCGAGTAATTGCGCGCCAGAACGACACCATTGCGGTCCATGATGAAACCGCGGTTGGGCACCACCGGAATGATCGAGATCCGGTTGTTCTCCGCCCGTGCGACATATTGATCGTACTTGTAGACCTGCAGCCACAGAAAGCGGGCGAACAGCAAGCCGAAGCAGACAAACACGAAGATACCCGCCACCGTCAGCCGCAGGCGAAAGAAATGCAATTCACGTTCGGTGTTCTTGAATTCAGTCATGCGCGTTCCGCCACCGCTTCACTTCGGCTCATAGCGGTCGCGTGTGATCGAGGTCGATCGAACGCCGCTGCGGCGCCAGCAACAGCCATGTCACCAGCGGCCACAAGGCGGCCGAAACCAGGCTCTCCAGGAAGAACATCCAGCCGGACAGCCTGCCGCTGACTATGAGTTGCACCACCATCTGTACCAGCTGCGTCATCAGCAGCAAGGGCAGGATGTACCAGATCTGCGACATGGTCGGAAACCACAGCACGCGGCGGTGGATCGTGATCGCGAAATAGGACAGCAAGGTATACGCCAGCGCGTTTTCGCCCAGCAGCGCGGCATCGTGCACATCCATCAGCAAACCCATCAGGAAGGCAACGCCGATGCCTACCTTGCGCGGTTGGTGGATGCTCCAGAACACCAGCACCAGCGCGACAAAATCGGGCACCCCAATCCATCCGAGCGGCTGCAAATTCAGCAGAAATGCGCCGGCCAGGCTCAGAAAGATGAACCCGGAATTGACCGGCAACAGGATGTAATGGGGTCGGTTCATCGGGCACGCTCAGGTGTTTTTGGTGTTGCGCTGATGGATTTCGAGGCATTTACCGCCGCACGCTGCTGGACTGGCTTGATCGGCTTAACTGGATTGACCGGCTTAACTGGATTGACCTGCTTGACTGGATTGACTAACTTGGCTTGGGCTTGTGCTGGCGGCACCGCGACCGGTTCTTTAGCTTGCGCCAGCAAAATCAGAAACTGCTTGTTGCGGTCGATTCCGGCCAGCGGCTGGCAGGTTACGCGGTCGAACGCATCGTTCGATTTATTCTCGACCTGCACCACGCGTGCCACCGACAGGCCGGCCGGATAGATGCCGTCGATGCCGGAAGTCGTCAGCACATCGCCTTTCTGGATGTCGGCATCGCTTGCAATGAAACGCAAATCCAGCAGCCCGGACTGGCCGCGGCCGTAGGCAACGCTACGCAATCCAGTGCGCACGTTCATCACCGGAATGACTTGATCCCGGTCGGTCAACAGGGTGATTTCCGAAGTATATGGAAACACCCGCGTGACCTGGCCGACCACTCCCGCGTCATCGATGACCGCTTGCCCCGCCGACACGCCGTGCTGCGTACCGCGGTTCATCACGATCTTGCGGCTGTAGGCGTCGCGCGCGTCGTACAGGATCTCCGCCAGCACCGAGCGCACCGTCAAGCGTTCGCTGGCCGCCAGCAGTTTGCGCAACTGGGCGTTCTCCGCCATCAGTTGCTGTGACTGCTGCGCGGCCGGGGCATTCTGGATTTGCTGCAGTCGCATTGCCTTGACTTCATCTTGCAGCGTCGCAACCGAACCGAAATATTCGCCCACACGGTAGGCGGCATTGCGCGGCATCAGCGCCACCATTTGCAGCGGATACAGCGCAGTGCCGACTACCTGACGAATCAGGCCGAGCGAGCGCAGGTGCGAATCAACCAACAGCAAAACGATGGCGAACAGAGCGAAAAATACCATTTTCACGCGTGCCGATGCACCTTGCTTGAAAAGGGGTGGTGGACTGTATTGCATTCAAGTCAATTTAAGCGATCTAAGGACGACAGCCGGACAGGCGCGCAGCAAAGGCACACCGCGCTGCGGCCAATGGAACCCTGAATATCTGATCCGGGCGTGCCAATATCGAACAGTTTATTCGTGCGAAAAAATGGAGCCAAGCTTGTCCATCCGTTCCAGCGCCATGCCGGAACCGCGCACCACGCAAGTCAGCGGATCCTCGGCAACCAACACCGGCAATCCGGTCTCTTCCATAAGAAGCCGGTCGAGATCGCGCAGCAAGGCGCCGCCGCCGGTCAGCATCATGCCTTTTTCGGCGATGTCCGCGCCCAGTTCCGGCGGTGTTTGCTCCAGCGCATTCTTGACTGCGGAGACAATGTTGTTGAGCGGATCGGTCAGCGCTTCCAGGATTTCATTGCTGGAAATCGTAAACGAGCGCGGGATGCCTTCCGACAAGTTGCGTCCCTTGACTTCCATTTCCTTGACTTCGGAACCCGGAAAAGCCGAGCCGATAGTTTTCTTGATCATTTCGGCGGTCTGCTCGCCGATCAGCATGCCGTAGTTGCGCCGGATGTAATTGACGATCGCTTCGTCGAACTTGTCGCCGCCGACCCGAATCGAGCCCTTGTAGACCATGCCGCCAAGCGAGATGATGCCGACTTCGGTGGTGCCGCCTCCGATATCGACCACCATCGAACCGGTCGCTTCTGATACCGGCAAACCGGCACCGATCGCCGCCGCCATCGGCTCTTCGATCAGGAATACCTGCGAGGCCCCGGCGCCCAGTGCCGATTCGCGGATCGCGCGCCGTTCTACCTGGGTCGAACCGCAGGGCACGCAAATGATGATACGTGGCGAAGGCTTGAAGAATTTGGTGTCGTGCACCATCCGGATGAATTGCTTGAGCATCTGCTCGGTGACGGTAAAGTCGGCAATTACGCCGTCTTTCATCGGGCGGATTGCCTCGATGTTACCGGGCACCTTGCCCAGCATCTGCTTGGCTTCCTTGCCGACCGCCATGATGGTTTTTTTGCCGTTCGGGCCGCCTTCCTGGCGGATCGCAACCACCGATGGCTCATCGAGCACAATGCCGAGGTTACGTACGAAAATCAGTGTGTTTGCGGTTCCCAGATCGATTGCCAGATCATTTGAAAAATAACTACGTAAAAATCCAAACATGTGTGTCCTGATGCGCAAAAAAATAGTGCGCGTAAGCATTTTAGGGTGATTGTGGGTGCCCGCAGCGATACTACATGCGCCAGCAAGGCATTAACCGAGTATTCTACCTTATAATTTAGCGCAACCAAGGCCGCACACAGGCCTAAAATATTGCGCAATGGGTCGCCTTAAAACGGCCTTGCCGCATTGGAATATTTTTTCCCATCATTTTCATGCGCACTCAAGCGCCCAGCCAACCATGTCATTAGCCTTATCCGACGTCAAACGCATCGCCCACCTGGCGCAACTTGAACTCAGCGACGACCATGCCGCCAAATCCCTGCAACAGCTCAATGGCATTTTTGCGCTGGTCGAGCAGATGCGCGCGGTCGACACCAGCGGTATCGAACCGTTGAGCCATCCGATCGCCGCCCACATGCCCGAACTGGCACTGCGGCTGCGGGAAGACGTCGCGACCGAACCGTGCCGGCGCGAAGATTATCAAAAAGTCGCCCCCGCCACCCAGGACGGCCTGTATCTGGTACCAAAAGTGATCGAATAAGTCGTTGCCATGACGCACCGCTACGGCCGCCCTCATCCCCAGCCCTTCTCCCGCCTGCGGGAGCAGGGAGCGAAGTGAGTCGCACTGTGACTTTCATGTAAAAAAATACCGACCTCATGCATACAAAAACCATCAAGCAACTTTCCGCCCTGCTCCAGGCCAAACAGATTTCCGCCACCGAACTGGCGTCGCTGCATCTGGAGCGCATCGGTCGCAGCGACCTGAATGCGTTCCTGCACGTGGATCAGGCGCTGACCCTGCAGCAGGCGGCCGCCGCCGATGCGCGCCTCGCCCGCAATGACGCCACGTCGCTGACCGGAATCCCGATTGCGCACAAGGATATTTTCGTCACGCGCGCCTGGCGCTCGACTGCCGGCTCGAAGATGCTGGAAAATTACACCAGCCCGTTCGATGCGGCGGTGGTCGAACAGCTCAATGCAGCCGGCATGGTGACGCTGGGCAAGCTCAATTGCGACGAATTCGCGATG
>JBDSCZ010000123.1:0-1944 GCA_039920865.1 Burkholderiaceae bacterium | reverse complement strand
GTCGAACGGGTTCATCGACATTTTGACGTTGGCGATATCCACGCCGGTGTGGTCTGACTTGACTCGCACCTTGACGTTGTAATCCACCACGCGTTTGACCGGGACCAAGACTTTCATAATTGTTCCTTTGGTAAATAATACAAATGAATGTCTGAATATTTGCAGCTGATGCTACACACTGCATCATACTGGGCTAACTGCAAGCGCAAACCGGCATGATGCACACAACACCAGCGTGCGAAAAGCAATGTCAGGTTGTGCTACGAGCATCTAATAGAGTATTTTTTAACACACCTATTATATATGCGGAAAATGGCATGTTTTTGCCCATACAATCACCAGTAATTAAATTGCCAGCGCAAATCTAGGCGCATTCTGCCGCGATCCTGCTTTTTTCAATTGCTGCGGCAGACTCCCGTAACGCGGCCTCTACACTAGACCCAACCTTAACCAGTGCCTCGCCGTGGATCACGATGTGACCTTTGACGGTGCAGGTGGTTTCCAGCACCACGCGCTTTTTCTCAGCGATAACTTCCTTGACGGTCACCGTCGCATGCACGGTGTCGCCGGGCCTGACCGGAGCCCGAAATTGCAAGCTTTGGCTCATGTAGATTGCTCCGGGGCCGGGCAGCTTGTTGGCGACCGCCGCCGAAATGACACTGGCGCTCAACATCCCATGCGCAATCCGTCCCGCAAATGGCGTGGTTTCCGCATATTCCTGATTAATATGGAGCGCATTGTTGTCGCCGGAAACGCCTGCAAACAAAACAATGTCCGCCTCGGTAATGGTTTTGGAAAATGTCGCGTTCATGCCGATCGAGAAATCCTCGATATCGTAACCACCCAAGATGTTCATCTGCGGCCCCTGTAACAACTTTATTATTGGTTTGTGCCGTCTCATCCGCTACAAAAAACCGCGAATACCTTACTGAAATTCAGCCGCAGCTTTTTGTTGCTTCCTACTTTCAGGTTATGCCTGTGCGTCTGCCAATGCCAATTGTTCCTTGAGCTGCTCGCGCAGCCGGAATTTCTGCAGCTTCCCGGTCGATGTCTTCGGGATCACGCCAAACACCACGGATTTTGGCACTTTGAAATGCGCCAGGTGTTCACGGCAAAAATTGCGGATATCATCTTCCGATGCACTGGCATCTGGCTTGATCTGAACAAAAGCGCAGGCTACTTCGCCCCATTTCGGGTCCGATTTGGCCACTACCGCTGCCAGTTCCACCGCCGGATGCCGGTACAGCACGTCCTCGACTTCGATCGACGAGATGTTCTCGCCGCCGGAGATGATCACGTCCTTCGAGCGGTCCTTGATGCGGACATAACCGTCGGGATCGACCACCGCCAAGTCCCCGGTATGGAACCAGCCGCCGGCAAATGCTTCTTCGGTTGCGGCCGGATTCTTCAGGTAGCCCTTCATCGTGATGTTGCCGCGAAACATGATTTCACCGATGGTCTGACCATCCTGCGGCACTGGCTGCATCGTGATCGGATCGAGCACCGTCATGGTTTCCTGCATCGGGGTGGCAACCCCTTGCCGCGCGTTCAGTCGGGCGCGCTCGGACAACGGCAATTCAGCCCAGCTTTCATGCTTGGCACAAACCGAGGCCGGGCCGTAGGTTTCAGTCAATCCGTAGACGTGGGTAATGTCGAAGCCGAGGCGCTCCATGCCTTCGATGGTGGACGCCGGCGGCGCCGAGCCGGCGATGAAGCCGCTAACCTGGTGCGTAATGCCCTCGCCCAAAGCTGGCGGCGTGTTGATCATCATGTTGTAGACAATCGGCGCAGCGCACATGTGGGTGACGCGATGGGTACGGATCGCGTCGAAGATCAACCCGGCATCAACCCGCCGCAGGCAGACATTGGTGCCGGCATTGGCCGCCATGGTCCACGGGAAGCACCAGCCGTTGCAGTGGAACATAGGCAACGTCCACAAATAAA
>JBDSCZ010000122.1:0-4425 GCA_039920865.1 Burkholderiaceae bacterium | reverse complement strand
TCAAGAAGCTGAAAGTGTACGCGGAAGGTTCCCATCCGCACGCTGCGCAGCAACCTAAAGCACTTGAACTCTAAGGAATAGACATGATCGGTAACTACAATTACGGAACCGGCCGTCGCAAGAGTGCAGTGGCTCGTGTCTTCATCAAGGTCGGCTCAGGTCAGATCATCGTGAACGGCAAACCTGCCAACGAATACTTTTCGCGCGAAACTGGTTTGATGGTAATTCGTCAACCGCTGGAATTGACCAGCAACCTCGATCGTTTCGACATCATGGTTAATGTCAACGGTGGCGGCGAGTCCGGCCAAGCTGGCGCAGTGCGCCACGGCATTACCCGCGCCCTGATCGACTACGATGAAACGCTGAAGCCAGAACTGAAGAAAGCCGGTTTTGTGACACGCGATGCACGTGAAGTCGAGCGTAAAAAAGTTGGTCTGCGCAAGGCACGTCGCGCAAAACAATTCTCCAAGCGTTAATTTTTCAGCGCTGCTGGCGCGGCTTGCATTGTTTTTATTGCATTGCTGTGCTTGCGTCGAAAAGAGTCTGGGGCAATTCTGACCCAAACTTAAGCTTCGCGAATTGATTTTAATCGTTGCCAAAATGCCCGGTAAGTCCAACGACTTACCGGGCATTTTCTATTGCAGCAGCATAGGGAACGGAGCGCTATTCGCAATTTACATCGCGGTCCAATCCCCCGACTTGCCGCCGTGCTTCTCCAGTACCCGCACGCCGGTCATCGCCATGCCGCGAAACTGATGATTGCTTACTTCATCGTTCTAATATCAAGGTGGAGCGTAATTTCTGAATGGAATGCATGCGTCTGAGAGCGTAGGTCTTAACTGGATTCAACTCGAAGAAGTTAATCAGTCGAAAGGGTATCCGATAGGCAGGTTGGCATAAAACAATATCTCATTCATCGAACTGATTGATGTCGAACTTTCCATTTTGGAAGCCCGTCATCAGCAACCTCAGATCGTCCGGTACCGGTATTGCTCGCGCCTTGTCAAGATCCATGGCGACCAGAACCAAGTTCGCTCGCACTCTTTCTTCCCCTTTGTAATTGCAAGTCACTGACAGCGTCAGTGAGCTTTTGCCCATGTGCTCCAGTTTGAGTATCAATGTGATTATCTCGCCGATTCTGGAGGGTGCAATGAAATCGCAATTGAGGCTGACCACAGGAAAGCCTAGGCGGCGTTCGGTAATATACTTGGCATAATCCAGCCCCAGTCCTTGATTGAACCAGTCCTCCACCAAGCCATTGAACATGATGAAATACTGAGGAAAAAAGACTATTCCAGCTGGATCGCAATAAGAAAAGCGGACTAGCTGTTCACTACAAAATTTATTGTCTATAACTTTGATCGTCATGGATCGACTCGCTAAGTGGTCTGTGGGGTTTTATATCGCAACGCGGCAGCAATTCTGTGGGCACCGATGCCCAAGGTTGCCTCGTGCTTCTCAATTGGGCAATATCCGGTTTCAGCAATATTCTAGCAATATTTCGCCTCGGAATGAGGGCGGGTGAGGTCAGGGCGTGCATACGTTAAAATCAATCGCCTATTCAGATGCTACCCAATCTCCCGACTTGCCGCCGTGCTTCTCCAGTACCCGCACGTCCGTCATCACCATGCCGCGATCGACCGCCTTGCACATGTCGTAAATCGTCAGTAGCCCGACCTGGACTGCGGTCAGCGCTTCCATTTCCACTCCGGTTTTGCCAAAAGTTTCCACTTGCGCGCGGCAGTGGATGCTGGCGGCTGCGCTATCGATGCTGAACTCGACGGCGACGCGGGTCAGCGCCAGCGGGTGGCACAGCGGGATCAGGTCGCTGGTGCGTTTGGCGGCCATGATGGCGGCGATGCGGGCGATCCCGAGCACATCGCCTTTTTTTGCATTGCCGCCCTGGACGATGGCCAGCGTGGCCGCTTGCATGCGGATGGTGCCGCCGGCGATGGCGATGCGGTGGGTTTCATCCTTGGCGCCGACGTCGACCATGTGGGCCTGGCCGGTGCTGTCGAAGTGGGTCAGGTGGTCTGAGCCAGCGGGAGTGTCTGGTGTGTGGTTCATGGGCGTCGAACGATTATAGGGAGCGGGTATCATAGCATCGTGAAAATCAAATTCCATTCTCCTAAAATGAAGCTGTTGCCGCGCCTGTCGTTACGTTTATTAGCACTTGCGTTGAGCGCGACCATGGGCCCGCTGGCGCCGCTGCCGGTTGCCGCGCAAGGCTTGCCGACTCTGGGCGACGCCTCCAGCGATACGCTGTCGCCGCTGATGGAGCGCAAGCTGGGCGAGGAGATCATGCGCGATATCCGGCGCAATCCCGATTATCTGGATGACGCCACGGTGCTGGAATACTTGAATGCATTCGGTTCTGTGCTGGTTGCGGCACGGCCGGATGCACGTGGCGAGGCCGGTTATGACTTCTTTTTTTTCGCGGTACGCGATGCCACGCTGAATGCATTTGCCTTGCCGGGCGGCTTTATCGCGGTGCATTCCGGGCTGGTGCTGGCGGCGCAGAGCGAGTCGGAACTGGCATCGGTAATGGCGCACGAGATCGGTCATGTGGCGCAGCGCCATATTGCCCGCATGCTGGGCCAGCAAAAGCAGGATGCGTTGATCCCGCTGGCGGCGATTTTGTTGGGGGTGCTGGCCGCGAAAGCCGGTAACGTCGGCGATGCGCCGGCGGCCCTGGTGATGGGCGGCCAGGGACTGGCGTTGCAGCGACAGCTGAACTTCAGCCGTGAAGCCGAGCGCGAGGCGGATCGGGTCGGCTTGCAGATTCTGCAGCAGGCGCAGTTCGACACCAGTGGCATGGTGGCTTTTTTTGGCCGTATGCAGAAGGCTTCGCGCGGGTATACCGATGCGGCGCCTGCCTACCTGCGCAGCCACCCGCTGACTACCGAGCGCATCGCCGATATCGACGCACGGATCCGCGACCAACCCCATACAACGCGCCCCGACAGCCTGGCTTTTCATTTGATCCAGGCGCGCTTGCGGGTGCTGCAGGACGGCAGCGGACAGGGTTTGCGCGAGGCCGATGTCTGGTTCGAACAACAATTGCAGCAAAAAATACGGGTGCAAGCCGCCGCCGCCAAATATGGGCTGGCCATGATCGCCTTGAAGCAGGGTGCGCCGGCCAAGGCGCAAGCCTTGCTGACGGAGGCGAGGGCGGCGACGCTGGCGCCGCTGGATGCCATCATGGCCAGTCTGGCAATCGATATCGCGCTGGCATCCAGGCCGCTGCCGGCGATGGCGCAACAAGTTGTCAAGCAGGCTGATGCGGCGCGTGCGCAATTCCCGCTGTCGCGCGGGATTGCGCGTCAGTATGCGCAAGCGCTGATCGCGGCGAAGCGTTTTGATGCGGCGGTGGATTACCTGCGCGACCAGGCGCAACTGTACCGGGCCGAGCCGCAGTTGCAGCAAGTGCTGGCCGAGGCATACGCGGCGCAGGGCAAGCAGGCTTTGCAGCATATCGCATTGGCAGAATCGTATGCTTTGAACGGCAGCCTGCCAGATGCGCTGCAGCAATTGACGATTGCGCGCCGCGCGCCGGATGCGTCTTTCTACGATCAGGCCATCATCGACGCCCGCGAGCGCGAGCTGCAGGCGCGCTGGCGCGAGGTGTTGAAGGAGCAAGGCAAGAAACCCGGTAACTGACACCCGGCGCGAAAAGCATAAAAAGACTGCAAGCTAATCCGGCTGCGGCATGCAGACGAAGCCGAAGTGTTGTGCCAGCGCCGCCTGCGCAATTCGCTGCACCGGCAACTGCCGGCCGTTGTGCAGCAAGTGCAACTGCTGTGATGGTGCGCCGGACTGGTGGTCGATCCAGGCCAGCAATGCGGTGTCACTGACTACCAAGTTGTCGATGCGTAATTGTTCGATGGCTGGTGCCAAATCGCGGTCGTCCAGCGCGGCGATTTTGTTGTTGCTGCGCAGAATAAGGCGCGCGCACTCGGTCAGCCAGACCGCGTCGATGCTGTCCATCGGCTGGTCGGTGTGGGTAATGAAGCCGTGCAGCGGATCGCTACGCGCGATATACGGTGTCAGTTCCAGATTCACATATACGCGCTGCGGCCCGTTCTGGAAGAACCAGCGGCCGCATTCGTCGGCTGCGTAATTGCGGCGAATGAAGCCAAGCAAGGCCGGATGCACGATCCGCTCGCCGGGCAAGTCCTGCTGTTGCGCGGATTCATCGCGCATGCGCCAGGCACCGCGCGCGTCCAGTGCCAGCCAGCCGTAGCAATGCGGCACATCGGGCCATTTGGCGATGGCTTGCTTGACGATTTCATCCATGATTTTTTTCCTCTTTATGTTGGGTATGCTGAAAAATACCGCATTGACCGCAATAATTCATTGTGGGTGGTTTTTATACAGCACTCTGTATATATATGCTGCAGAGGCTTTGGAAAGTGCCGGGATCTT
>JBDSCZ010000121.1:0-7501 GCA_039920865.1 Burkholderiaceae bacterium | reverse complement strand
CATTAATGTTTTTGAAATGATCAAAATTGACAAAAACCATTGATAAGGGTTTTTGCGCCTGACGGCAATTAACCATCTCGGCGGCAAATGCGCGCATGATAGCTGCGCGGTTCCAGGTGCCGATCAGGGGATCGGTGAGGGACTCACGGCGCAAATTACGATTTTTCTTGATCAGATCAAGCTGTGTTGCACTAGCACTATTGAGCCGCAGCTCACGCTCAAACAGGGAAGCCAGATCGGCCAAAAGCAGCCCGTCCTCTTGACTAAAGATGCGCGGTGCATAATCGACCAGGCAGACGCTGCCGATAACCTGGTTCTGCGCATCGGTAATTGGCTGCGCAGCATAAAAACGAATGTACGGCGCCCCTACAACCAATCGATGCTGGAGCAGCGATGGATCGAGGCGGGTATCGTTCGCCACATACAAAGCTTGCGGAACCGGCAGCCCATCCACAAAAGCAGCTTCAATCGATTCCATCGAGCGCTCGGACTCGAGGCCACCCGCCATACAGTCGGAGATGCTGACAAAACAGTTAGAAACACCGAACAAGCGCTTGCCGATGCGCCGGATTCGTAAAATTTGCTGATGAATGCTGAACCCAGAGGCGTCCAGCGGCACTGTATTGGCTCCGATCAAATCATCCATATTCTCTTGCTGCGTCATTGCCATGGAGCTTCCTGTTCAAGCAGAGGGCGAAACCGTAACCACTACCGGTCAAAGATTCAGTCCGCGCGGTAGTTTGGCGCTTCCTTGGTAATCTGGACATCGTGCACATGCGACTCGCGCATGCCGGCCGAGGTGATTTCGACAAACTCCGCTCTTTCGCGCAATTCATCGATGGTAGCGCAGCCGCAATAGCCCATCGATGACCGGATGCCGCCGACCAGTTGATACATGATGGCAAGTACGCTGCCCTTGTAGGCGACGCGGCCTTCGATGCCTTCCGGTACCAGTTTGTCGACGTTGTTGGCGGGGTCCTGGAAATAGCGGTCGGCAGAGCCATCGGCCATCGCGCCCAAGCTGCCCATGCCGCGATAGGATTTGTAGCTGCGGCCCTGGAATAAAATCACTTCACCTGGTGCTTCTTCGGTGCCGGCAAACATGCTGCCCATCATGACGCAGGAAGCGCCAGCCGCCAGCGCCTTGGAAATATCGCCAGAATATCGAATCCCGCCATCGGCAATGCACGGTACACCGGTACCCTGCAACGCCTTGGTTACATTGGCAATCGCAGTCATTTGCGGCACCCCGACACCGGCCACGATACGGGTGGTGCAGATGGAGCCGGGACCGATACCAACCTTGACGCCATCGGCACCGTATTCGACCAGTGCCTTGGCGGCGGCTGCAGTGGCAATATTGCCGCCAATGACATCAATCATCGGATAATGAGTCTTGACCCATTTGACACGGTCAAGCACGCCCTGCGAGTGTCCATGCGCAGTATCGACCACGATGACATCCACGCCGGCCTTGGCCAGCAGATCGATGCGCAGCTCGTTTTCAGGACCGACTCCGACCGCAGCGCCGACCCGCAATTTGCCGTGTTCGTCCTTGGATGCAAACGGATGCTCGGTTGCCTTCTGGATATCCTTGACGGTAATCAGCCCGCGCAATTCGAATGCATCATTCACCACTAGCACGCGTTCCAGCCGATGCTTGTTCATCAGGCGCTTGGCTTCGGCCGGGTCTTCCCCTTCCTTGACGTAGACTAGCTTGTCGCGTGGCGTCATTTTGGCGCGGGCTTCCGCATCCAGCTCACCTTCAAAGCGCAAGTCACGATTGGTAATAATGCCAACTACTGTTTTACCTTCGACAACAGGAAAACCGCTGATGCCATGCTGCAGTGACAGCGCGATCACGTCGCGGATGCGCATGGTCGGCGGAATGGTGATCGGGTCACGCAGCACGCCCGACTCGAAACGCTTGACCTTGGCAACTTCTCTTGCCTGTTCGGCAGCGGTCATGTTTTTGTGAATAATGCCGATCCCGCCCTCTTGCGCCATCGCAATTGCCAGCCGTGCTTCGGTCACGGTATCCATTGCAGCCGAGACCAATGGCATGTTCAATGTGATATTGCGCGTCAGGCGCGTTTTTAAGGAGGTGTCTTTGGGAAGGATATTTGAATAAGCCGGGACGAGCAGCACGTCATCGAATGTGAGTGCTTTTTGAAGTAAACGCATCTTAATTCCTATTGGCGCAAAACAGAATTATACAGAAATCCAATTAAAAAACGATTTCAATTACAAAATTCTATTTCGCGCCATTCGGAATTTCCACTTGCTAGACGGGTAATCTTAAGTTCATTGGATCAGGCAATTTCCCCGACATGATGGCAAGCGACCATCCTGCCTTCAAATGACTGCAACTGAGGAATTTCGACCCGGCAACGTTCTGTAGCGTGCGGACAACGATTATTGAAGGCACAACCAGGTGGGGGCTCGAGCGGCGACGGCAATTCGCCATTCAGAATGATTTTTTTCTGGCGCTGGGCGGGATCGATGCGTGGCGTGCTGGCGAGCAAGGCACGCGTATATGGATGCAGCGGCCTGCTAAATATTTGGTGCTTGCTGCCATGCTCCACCGTTTTACCCAAATACATCACCAGAACTTCATCGGCGATCATCTCGACTACGGTTAAATTGTGCGATATGAACAGATAGGCGACATCGCTGGCCTCCTGCAAATCCATTAGCAGATTTAATACCTGAGCCTGAATCGATACGTCCAGCGCCGATACTGGCTCATCGGCCACAATGACTTTAGGATTGAGCATCAGCGCTCGGGCGATCGCGATACGCTGACGCTGGCCGCCGGAAAACATGTGGGGATAACGGCTATAGTGTTCAGGTCGCAAACCGACCTTGGCCATCATCGCCTGCGCTCGCTCAGCACGCTCCGATTTGGCGTAGCCGGTATTGATCGCCAACGGTTCTTCCAGGATGGCACCCACTTTTTTGCGCGGATTCAAACTGGCATAAGGATTCTGAAACACCATTTGCACCATAGGACGGACATGCTTGCGGGCTGCCTTGTCTGCGTTTGCAATATTAATGCCGTCCATCCATAACTCGCCACCGGTTAGGGCTTCGATCATCACAACCTGGCGTGCCAGCGTCGATTTGCCACAACCTGATTCACCCACAACAGCCAAAGTTTTGCCAGGGGTAAGAATGAACGATACGCCATCGAGTGCACGCGCCATCGCCTTTGGCTTGAGCCAGCCTTGGGATACCGCATAGTGCTTGCTGAGATTTTTTGCTTCGAGTAAAACGTGGGGATTTGTCATCTTCAGTCCTTTTGCCAGCCGTTGGTCGGAACGCCCCGGCGATCAAGCGGGAAATGACAACGCGCCTGTGAGCCGGATGCTCCGCTCAATTCTGGACGCAGCTGGCGACATTTGTCGGTAACGTAAGAACAACGCGGGCTAAGCAGGCAACCTTCGGGTCGGTCGTACTGGCCGGGCACGACGCCAGCCAGCGCTTGCAGGCGATTGCGTCCAATATTGTGTTCCGGCAGCGCAGCTAGCAGGGCTTGCGTGTAGGGATGCCGTGGAGCGGCAAAAATATCCGGCACGCTGCCGGTTTCGACAACCTGCCCCGCATACATCACCACCACCTGCTTGACCGTTTGCGCGATCACGCTCAAATCGTGCGTGATGAGCATCAATGCCATGCCTCGATCCCGTTGCAATTGCAGCAATAATTCCAGCATTTGGGCTTGCACCGTGACGTCCAGCGCAGTGGTCGGCTCATCGGCGATCAGCAGGCGCGGATTGCAAGCGATGGCAATAGCGACCATGACACGCTGGCTCATACCGCCGGACAATTGATGCGGGTAGGCATTCAGGCGGCGTTCTGCATCCGGGATATCCACCTGCTTCAACAGTGCCAATGCCTTGGCCCGCAACTCCTTGTTCGAGCCGCCTTCGTGGACGCGCAAGGTCTCGATCAACTGGTAAGCGACAGTAAAAGACGGGTTCAGGCTGGTCATCGGGTCCTGAAATATCATCGCGATATCCTTGCCCAGCAACTTGCGCCGCTCGCTTTCCGGCATCTTCAGCAAATCACGGCCATCGAAAGCCATGCGTTCGGCCTGGACCCGCCCCGGATAATCGATCAACCCCATCAGGGCAAGCGAAGTGACGCTCTTGCCGGAGCCGGATTCCCCAACGATGCCAACCACTTCACCTTGGTTAATATTCAAATCAAGGCTATCGACGGCCATGAATGGTGCGTTTTCCGAGCCAAACTCTACGCTCATGCTCCTGATTTCTAAGAGTGCCATGATTTATCGTTTCAGTTTCGGGTCGAGTGCATCGCGCAATCCATCGCCCATCAGGTTAAATGCCAGCACGGAAACCAGAATTGCCAAACCGGGAAAAGTCACCACCCACCAGGCGCTCTGGATAAATTCGAGCGCACTCGATAACATGGAGCCCCATTCCGGGGTCGGAGGTTGTGCGCCGAGACCAAGAAAACCCAGTGCTGCCGCATCGAGAATGGCGCTGGAAAACCCTAGTGTCGTCTGCACGATCAACGGCGCCGCACAGTTCGGCAAAATACAATTGACCATCAGACGCAGATTGCCCGCACCTGCGATGCGAGAGGCGTTGACATAGTCTTTCGATACTTCACCGATCACTGCAGCACGGGTCAGGCGGGCAAAATGCGGCAGCATCACGACGGCAATCGCATACATTGCATTCATCAGGCCTGGCCCAAGAATAGCTACCACCGCAATCGCCAGCAGCAGGCTGGGCAATGCCAACATGACGTCCATCAGACGCATGATGGCGACTTCAATACCACCTCGAAAAAAACCGGCAAGCAGGCCGAGTACGACGCCGATACTGAGCGATAACGTGACGGATACCAGACCGATGAACAGGGAGAGCCGCGTGCCATAAATCAGGCGCGACAACATGTCGCGGCCGACCGGATCAGTGCCCAAAATGAACTTGCTGCTACCGCCGTCCTGCCACATCGGCGGAACTAGGGTCGCGTCGCGGTATTGCACAATCGCGGAATGCGGTGCGATAAGATCGGCCAGCAACGCCAGCAATATCAATCCGATGACGATAAACAGCCCTATCAAGGCACCGCGATTCTGCCGAAAATAGTCCCACAATTCACGCAATGGGTGCGGTGGGACAGGGGAAAGCGCCGGAGAAGATGCCGGATAATTGAACGTTGGATTACTCATGAGCTGTGCCGAATACGTGGATTGATGGCGCCATACAGCACGTCGACAAAAAGATTGACAATGATGATGATGGTGGCCGACATCAGGATGCCGCCTTGCACCACCGCATAATCGCGGCGCTGGATTGCCCCTACCAGCCACTTCCCGATGCCGGGCCATGAAAATATGGTTTCGGTCAGAATCGCGCCGGCCAACAGCGTGCCGACTTGCAAGCCGATGATGGTTACCACCGGGATCAGCGCATTGCGCAGTGCATGGATGCCGATGACGCGCCATTTCGACAAGCCTTTGGCACGTGCGGTACGGACATAATCTTCACGCAAGACTTCCAGCATCGCTGAACGCGTCATGCGGGCGATCACGGCCAGCGGAATGGTTCCCAGCGCAACCGCAGGCAAGATCAGATGCGACAGTGCCGACTTGAACGCACCGGGTTCGCCTGACAGCAAGCTGTCAATCAGCATGAACCCGGTGACGGGCGGCAAATCGAACAGGATGTCGATCCGGCCCGACACCGGCGTCCAGCCAAGAGTGACGGAAAACAGCAGGATGAGCAGCAACGCCCACCAGAAAATCGGCATCGAGAACCCGGTCAGCGACAGGCCCATGACCGAATAATCGAGATATGTATTGCGCTTCAGGGCCGCCAATATACCGGCAGGTATGCCGACCACCAGAGCCAGCAACATCGCGCACAGGGACAATTCGACGGTCGCGGGAAACAGTGTAATGAACTCTTTGAATACAGGTTCATGGGTTGAAAGAGAGAACCCGAGGTCTCCTCTAAGCACATTTTTCAGATAATCGAAATACTGCACATACAGCGGCTGATCGAGGCCAAACTCATGCAGCAAGCGTGCATAACGTGCTGCATCCATGCCGCGTTCGCCCGACATGGCTTCAACGGCATTGCCGGGAATCATGTGAATCAGCGAGAACACAAGGAGGGTAATGCCTAGGAAGGTCGGGATGACCAGACCTATTCGGCGCAGGAGAAATCCAAACATCGCGGGGGATCCTGTTCAATAGTCGATTAGAGTGTTGTGCGATAGATTAATAGCGCCACGCCCGCAATACTGTCCTGCATAACCCAAGCCGGATCTGTCATAACAGCATCGCGAGCAATAACGCGTGTCACCTGCAGCAGTTTATTTCTTCAAATCGACTTTATTGAAATTAAAATGGCCGGTCGGATCCATCTTGAAGCCGATAACATTTTTTCGCACCGGAGTGTACGCAATCGAATGGGCGACCGTAATCCATGGCGCTTCTTCCTTGACGATTTCCTGTGCTTTTTCATACAGCTTGGTCCGTTCAGCCTGATTTGAGGTGACCTTGGCTTTCTGGGTCAATTCCTCAAAGTCCTTGTTGCACCAGCGTGCGACATTGCCCCCGCCCTTGACCGCATTGCAGCCGAGCAGCGTATCAAAAAAATTGTCCGGATCGCCGTTATCGCCGGTCCAGCCGAACATCATCGCCGTTTGCTCCCCGACTTTGCTGCGTTTTTTGTACTCGCCCCATTCATAGGTTGCAAGCTTGACCTTGACGCCAATCTTGGCCCAATCGGACTGGATCAGTTCAGCCATGCGCTTGCCATCCGGGTTGTAGGGGCGGGATACCGGCAAGTACCAAAGATCTATTTCGAGGCCGTTCGGATAGCCGGCCTTGGCAAGCAAGGCTTTGGCCTTGCTGACGTCATACGCATAATCCTTGATTTTTTTGTTATAAGACCACATGGTCGGCGGAATTGGATTGATGGCTGCCTGACCGGCACCCTGATAGACGGAACCGAGAATGCTTTTCTTGTCCACTGCCATGTTCAACGCCTGGCGCACGAGCTTGTTGTCCAGCGGTTTTTTCTCAGTATTCAACGCGATATAACCGACATTCAACCCTTCCTGCGACAACAGCTTGATCGCCGGGTCGGCTTTCATCATCGCAATATCGGCCGGCTTTGGATACGCCATCACATGGCATTCGCCGGCCTTGAGCTTGGCATAGCGTACCGACGCATCGGGCGTGATTGAAAAGATCAGATTATCGATCTTCGGCCGCCCTTTCCAGTGTTGATCGAATGCCTTGTAGCGGATGATTGCATCTTTTTGGTAGGAGCCGAACACGAATGCGCCAGTACCAATCGGTTCGCGGTCGATCACTTCTGGCGTACCTGCCGCCAGCATCTTGTCAGCGTACTCGGCAGACAAGATCGAGGAAAAATCCATCGCCAGATTGGCAATGAACGGCGCTTCCGGATGCTTCAGCGTGAAGCGGACGGTTCTTTCGTCGATTTTTTCT
>JBDSCZ010000120.1:0-34325 GCA_039920865.1 Burkholderiaceae bacterium | reverse complement strand
CTTGCCTGTCATGCCAGATCCCGCCCCAGGATTTATTGTCGCTTTCCGGCAGCGTATAAAAACGTGCGGGAAGCTTGAAACTGAAGTTGAAATCCCGGCTGATTTTCTCCGGGTAGATCATCCCCTTGAAGCGCGCTACCGGCAGCACGAAATCGAGCGGCCTGGACGGGTCCAGCCCGGCCTGGCTGATAACCCTGAAAACCGTCACGGATTCCATTCCCAAGCCAGCACCCGGGTCCTCTTTCAAAGCAAGATCGAGGTTCAAATCCCGCATTTCGATCGGCAGCTGATCCTGCTTGAGCGCAATCCGGTCCGGCGTGCTGCCCCGGATAAAATCCTCGCCGAGAATGCTGTAGCGCCCTTTCGTCATTACCAGGATCGCATGATCGCCGGGGTCAAGCCGGCCCTGTAGCTTGTTCCATGCGCGTTCGGTCAGCAGATTACGGCCGATGCCCGGCACCGACACATAGGCCATGATTAAATCGATGAATGGATCCTGCGGATGCGCGATGGCGTCCGGGTCGAGTCCGCTGCCGTTGCTCCCGGCGAATTTCTTTTCGATCTCGGCATTGCGCAGCACAACATGCTGAACCAGACCGGCATCGATCAAGCCCTTGACCGTGTGCGACTCCACAATATCGGGCTTGATCCGCGCCATCAAATCGGGGTCGCGGCCCTCGGCAAAACCAAGCTTTTTGCGTGCCACCTTGAGTGCGGAAGACAGGATGCTTTGATTGATGATGCGCACCGATGCGGTGGCCTTCGAGACTCCGTCCAGTTGGGCGCTGGTAGCGGAAACGCTTTTTGCGCGATGGGAACCGGTCAATATTTTGATGCTTTGCTTGAGCGACAAGCCGGAATATTGGTCGACGAAAGACTGCATCGGCGCCACACCCAGGCCATCGAGAAATACCGGTTCATGCTGCGACAGCACCCTGACATCCAGAAAATTGCCTTTCGGATCAAGGCCAATCAACAGATTGATCGGCACTCCGGAAAAACCCGGAATCGGCGCCAGATCGATCGATTCGAAAGCATACGCCACCAGGCGATTTTCGGTTGCATTCTGCTGGAATATCGGCCACACCGGTACCGCAGCATCTTTTTCTCCGACGACATACGGCAATGGATACATCTTCACCATCGCATCGTGCGTCATGACACCGGCCAGCGCAGCCGAGGTGACCAAGGCTGCGGATAGGCACAGCAGGCAGCATAGAAATCGCCACAGCCGCGCAAGCGATGGATGATGGAAACTTGTATTCAGAGAATGCGCAACAACGGGATGAATCGGGCTTTTCATGTGCATGCCTGAATGGATATGTGCCGGCGGTTTTCTAGCGTGCCATTTCCGTAATAGGCATGATCCGTGCCACTGCCGCGCAGTCGCTATCACCGTTGTTCAGTTTGATATGTATTTGCGATGTGTCATGCAATGGAACAATGGTTGCAGATTGGAGCAGTTGATCCCTGTGCGCCAGGGTATCCGCGATGGCTTTTGCCGCGTGATTTACTAAAAAAACAGGATGGTCTGTATTTTGCTAGTTTCTGACTGACACCGTGCAATCCAACACCCATTCCGGTATCGAATGGGCTTTAATTTTCTGACCTGGAGTACATCATGAAACGCAATCGCTTGGGCTTGCTCACTCTGGCCGTAGTTTCGGCCTTGATCACAGTACCGCTAGCTAACGCTGCCGAAGCTACTGCAACACAGCACCTGGGTGCGATCGAGCGCTCCGAAGCTAAGCGCGCCACCGAACTGCTGGATCGGGCGGTTGAGGCCCTGCAGAAGAACGGCCCCGAAAAATCGTTCGCCGCCTTCAACGATCCCAAGGGTCCTTTCATCGATGGTGCGTATTACGTCTTTGCGGTCGGACTGGACGGCTTCATGCACGCCGACGGCAGTTCCCCGATCGGATTGGCGGGCAAGAATCAGATTGCCCTGCGCGATGCTGCTGGCAAACCCCTGATTGCCGACTTGCTTGTGCAGGCCCATAAAAACCCCAGCGGCAGCATTGAATACCGCTGGCTGAACCGCGTCAGCAATCACCTCGAAAACAAGGTCAGCCTGTACCGCAAGGTGGGCAAATATATCGTCTGTGTCGGTTACTACACGCCACGCGCCTCGATGGAAGAAGCGCAGGATTTGCTCGCCAAGGCAGTCGCATTTCTGAAAAAATCGGGCGGCGATACCGCATTTACGGCCTTCAATAACCCGCAGGGCGGCTTCAAGTACAACGATGAATATGTGTTCGCGATCGGCCTCGACGATGGCAAATACCGCGCATCGGGCGCAGCGCCGCAACTCACCGGCATGGATGTACGGGGTTTGAAGGATGCCGCTGGCAAACCGCTGATCGAGGAAATGATCACGCTGGCAAAACAGAAAGGCAGCGGTACGGTGGATTACGTGTGGCGCAATCCGGCTACCAACGCGGTGGAAACCAAGCACTCGCTAATCCAGCGCGTTGACAACGTGCTGCTGGGTGTCGGCTATTACACCAAATAACACTATTTATGTTTTCATGCAGCGCAAAATAAAAGCCATCCCGCGGGATGGCTTTTATTTTTGCATTATCTGCGCTTAGAACGCGTGTTTGATACCGACGTTGAACAAGCTGGTGTTGGTATCGGCTGCAGTACCGCCTGCCACCACGGTAGTGCGCAGCGTGGCACCAGCATCCGCTTTGGCATACGCCAACTGGCCATACAGCGTGGTGCGCTTGGACAGCGCATATTCATCGCTCAACAACAGCGTCGTTGTCTTGTCTGCGCTGTTGTTTTTATCCTTGCCGAAATAGACCGCAGCGATGACGGTGTTGTTGGATGCCGTTTTCCAATCGACGCCCAATCCGAACACGTCGACTTTGCTGGTCTCAACCAATGCAGCGTTTTTATTTACGCCGCGCAAGTAGTTCAGCTTGCCGGTGAATGCACCCATCGTGTAACCGGCACCGACGGTATAAATGCTGCTCATCCGGTCGGAAGTGCCGGGCAAGTTGGTTGATTGATATGCGGCAGACAGTGAAACCGGACCAGCGTAAGTCGCGCCCAAGGAGACCACGGCTCCCTTTGTTTCAGAAATGCTGTAGCCGGCTGCAACACCTACCGGGCCGATCGTGTTGCTGTACGAGATTGCGTTTTGCAGGAAGACGCCGACATCGTTGTTGCCGTTATTACCGGTAGTAAGTGCGCCCGAATTGTAGGCCCAGGAATACAGGCCGGAGAAGTTTTCGCGCAAGCCGCGCGGATCGGTCGCCGCAAAAGCCAGAATTGCAGGACTGTACTGATTGCCCAAGGTCAGCGTGCCCAAGCCGGCTGACGAAATCCCGACGTTCGATTGACGACGGAACAGGCGCGGGTCCGAG
Organism: Burkholderiaceae bacterium; assembly: GCA_039920865.1. Lineage (GTDB taxonomy): Bacteria > Pseudomonadota > Gammaproteobacteria > Burkholderiales > Burkholderiaceae_D > AVCC01. The sequence goes on along the minus strand of JBDSCZ010000120.1, from coordinate 30,954 downwards.
ACGCCGGTATCGGCATAGAAGTGCCCTTCAAGATTGAAGTTTGCCTTCAAGCCGTCGCCCAGATCTTCAGTGCCGCGAAAGCCCCAGATGCTGGGTGAAATGCCGCTGCTGGCCATCGTAGTCGAAGCAGTGCCGGCCGGCGCATGATTCTGCGTCAATACGCCGACGTCCAGATTGCCATAAACAGTAACAGCACTTTGTGCCCCAGCCATGCCTGAAACCAGTGCCAAAGCTGCGCCTGCAATCAATGTTAATTTCATTTAATGCTCCAGTATTATTTTATTAAATCGCTACCGTTTTTTCAGTTGCTTATAGCACCCGAAATAGAGGGAGATGGAAATTTGTCAAAAGTCGCCTCTATCGTTCTTGGTATCGTTGAATGCATCGACCGATCGATGCACGAGGGTAATGGCAAAATTCATGCCCGGTGGCAAAGGGTTGGTTTAACCCTACGCCGCATGTTTCGAACTGTATTGCCTGTATAAAATCGGACCACATGGCGGGGGCTGTGCGCAATTTTTGCGCGCTGAGGATAATCGAATCGGGCAGCCGGGAAATGCCGCTCAGATTTTTATTGCATTGATTTGACAATAAAATATTCCACCAGGGAAACCATGGCAGGTATTTTGCTTATGGTTGCTTGCAGTTTTTTGCTTGCCGGATTATTTATCCTATGCCACCCATGCATACAGGGCAGCAAAGAGCCGCAACTCCGACAACCATAGAGACCGGCATGACGTCCGACGATTCGGGCGCATGCATACAACGACAGAGAAACCCATGCGACCGCTACGCCATCCTTTGCGCCTGACCCTGTTTGCGGCGATTGCCGCATCCTTTGCACCCGCCATCCACGCCGCGGACACGACTGAATTGCCCGCCACAGTCAGGACGCTCGACCCGGTAGTGGTGACCGGCAGCCGATCCGAGCACTCCAGTTTCGATCTGCCGGCCGCGATCGATGTGCTGGATCGGGAACAGATCACCGCCGGCCAGGCCCGCGTCAATGCTTCCGAAGCGCTGGCGGCGGTGCCGGGGCTGGTGGTGCAGAACCGGCAGAATTTTGCGCAGGATTTACAGATATCGTCGCGCGGCTTCGGCGCCCGATCCGCTTTCGGCGTGCGCGGCGTCAAGCTGATTGCCGACGGCATCCCGGCCAGCATGCCGGACGGCCAGGGCCAGGCTGCCACGTTCAATCTCGACCAGGCCGAGCGCATCGAAGTGTTGCGCGGGCCTTTTTCCGCGATTTACGGCAACCATGCGGGCGGCGTGATCCAGCTTTTCACCCGCGACGGCCAAGGCGCACCGTCGGTCGAGGCCAGCGTGCTGGGCGGCAGCGACGGCAGCTGGAAAACCGATCTCAGCGCGCAGGGCAAGCCGGGCGCGGTCGGCTATGTGCTGGACGCGTCGCGCTTTCACACCGATGGTGCGCGCGACCACAGCGCCGCTACACGCGACCAGGCGTTCGCCAAGATCACTACCCAGCCCGATGCAGACAGCCGCTTGACGCTGGTAGCCAACGGACTGCAGCAACACGATACGCAAGACCCGCTGGGCGTAAGGTGGGGCACTTTTTTGCGCGATCCGCGCGCTGGCGAGATCGATGGCAGCGATACCCAGAACCCAAAACGCACCTATGCCGAACGTTACAACACCCGCAAAAGCATCGACCATCAGCAATTGGGCGTGACCTATGAGCGGCGTTTCGGTGCCGACAGCCTGTCGTTGAGCGCGTATGCCGGCAACCGCAAGGTTACCCAGTACCAGGCTTTTTCCAAAGGCTTCCAGGCGCCTGCCAGCCACTCCGGCGGCGTGGTGGATTTCGACCGCGACTTCGGCGGCTTTGACCTGCACTGGATTGATGTCAGCCAGTTCGGCAACGGCAGCCTGACTACCACCGTCGGCCTCGACTACGGCCGCTCCAGCGATGATCGCCAGGGCTATGAGAATTTCATCGGCACCCAGTTCGGCGTCAAGGGCCGTCTGCGCCGCGACGAACAGGATGTCGTCACCAACTTAGACCCGTATCTGCAGACCGAATGGCAAAGCGGCGACTGGGCGCTGACTGCCGGCCTGCGCCACAGCAGGATCAGGGTAAAAGTCGATGACCGCTTTGTCAGCGCCGGCAATGGCGACGACAGCGGCAGCGTGAATTACAGCCGCACCACGCCGGTGCTCGGACTGCTGTACAAGGCGACGCCGGCGCTGAACCTGTACGCCAGCGCAGCCAAGGGCTTCGAGACCCCGACGCTGGGCGAGATGTTCTATTCCGGCAGCGGAGATTCTTTGGGCGGCTTCAATTTCAATCTAAAACCGTCCCGCAGCACCCATCTCGAAGTAGGCGTCAAGGCAGTGCTGGGCAGTGACACGCGCGTCAACCTGGCGCTGTTCGAGGTACGCACCGACAACGAACTGGTGGTGGATGGCTCCAGCGGTGGCCGCACCAGCTACAAGAACGCCGGCGAGACGCTGCGCCAGGGCGTCGAACTGTCGCTCGATACCCGCTGGCAGCACGGCTTTTCGGGCCGACTGGCGTTGACCGGCCTGCACGCGATCTACGACCAGAGTTTCAATGATGTGCCGGCCGGCAAGCGCCTGCCCGGCATTCCGCGCGCCACGCTATACGGCGAACTGGCTTGGAAGGATGTGCCGTCCGGCTTTAGCGCAGCAATCGAGGCGATCGCCAACAGCAAGGTCTATGTCGAGGACAGCAATACCGAAACCCCGGCCCCCGGCTATGCGCTCGCGAACCTGCGCCTCGGTGCCGAGCAGCATTCCGGCGGCTGGCGACTGCAGCAATTCGTGCGGATCAACAACCTGCTGGACCGCGATTACATCGGCTCGGTGATCGTCGGCGATAAAAGCGGGCGCTTCTACGAGCCGGCGCCGGGGCGCAACTGGATGCTGGGGGCGAGCGCACAGTACGTGTTTTAGCGCACTGCGGCCAGGCGCTGGATTCAATGCCAGGCGAGCATGCGGTGACCGATATGGCGGATTTAATGCCGCTAGCTTGATGCCCGCACTTGTGCTTATCGCTGGTACGGAGTAGTTTGTTCAAGACAATTTTAAAGATGCCTTTTATGCGTGTGCTATCAAATCATATTGCCATATGTGTCATCGAAGATGAGCACAATCGGCTGTCGGCTGTGATCCTCGGCATGCAGCATTTCGTGCGGGCAATCAGAAAGGGCAAGAAAGCGCCGGACCCAAAGGTATTTCGGGCCATGCTCGAATACATTAGCGAGTACCCGCACAAAATCCATCATCCGAAAGAAGATCAATACCTGTTTGCACTATTACGCGGGCGCACCAATCAACTCAATCACACTCTTGACGAACTGGAGTCGCAACACACGCAAGGCATGTCGCAGTTGCGTGCGCTGGAATACGCGCTGACGCGCTATGAACTTGAGGGCGCCGCAGCATTCCAGCCATTTTTTGACATGGTGGAAACCTATGCCCAATTCTATTCCGATCATATGCGCCTAGAAGAAGATGTGATTCTTCCTGCCGCAATCAGGTTCCTGATGCCGGATGACTGGGCAGTGATCGATGCGCAGTTTGCCGCCAACGAGGACCCGCTTGCCGGCAGTGAATACAAAGAGAGCTTCGACAAGCTGTTTTCGCTGATTGTGAACATTACGCCAGCACCGATTGGGCGCGGGCCTGCGACCTAGCCGCCCCGGCGGATACCATATATTGTATATTTAATATCGCTTTGTTTTATTGCGGAAACACGTCTATTTGCAAGCATACTCCCGCATAGTTCATTAATCGAAGGCCCACGTGTAAAACAGGTCGAGCGCGGTGCTGGTGCCGGTATCGGCCTGCAGCTGAGCGCGTATGCTGGCAACCGCAGGGTGACCCAGTATCAGTCCTTTTCCAAAGGATTCCAGGCGCCGGCCAGCCACTCCGGCGGCGTGGTCGATTTCGACCGCAACTTCGGCGGCACTGTTCCAGGTCCGTACCGACGATGAACTGGCGGTGGATGGCTCCAGCCGCGGCCGCATCAGCTACAAGAACGCCGGCGAGACGCTGCGCCAGGGCGTCGAACTGTCGCTCGACACCGGCTGGAAGCATGGCTTTTCGGGCCGACTGGCGTTGACCGGCCTGCACGCGATCTACGACCAGAGTTTCAATGATGTGCCGGCCGGCAAGCGTCTGCCCGGCGTGCCGCGCACCACGCTATACGGCGAACTGGCATGGAAGGATCGGCTCGGTGATCGCCGGCGATAAAAGCGGGCGCTTCTACGAGCCGGCGCTGGGGCGCAACTGGATGCTGGGAGCGAGCGCGCAATACGTGTTTTAGAATCTGCCGGATTGCGGAATAGAAGCGAAAATTATGCGCGGCGACGGCACCAAGGGTAGGTTTGAAACCTGCCCCGATGGGAAATTTGCCGAAAAAAAAATGCGCTGCCTTGCCGTGCGCGCACGCCAAGTCATGCGCGCTTGCGCACGCGCAAGTCCAGCCCTGGCGTTTTTCTTATACTGAAAAAAACAAAGTAGCGCGCTGCGGATGCCCGTCATGATGGTCGCAACGGCGAGACGATGTGCGGCATGCCGATGGCGGCCAAATGCTGCTTGCCAAAAACACGGCACCCGCCACCGGAATGCCAAAATGACAAAGCAAATCGCCATGACCGCACTGATAAGCTGCATTCTTACCTTGGTTGCAGTATTCATCGTGCTGAACTTTCTGCCCGGCGAAAAACGCATCGAAACCCAGCTGGTACGCCAGTACAACACCGAAGATCCGCAGTTTCGGCGCTCGATGGGGGTGCTGCTGGGACCGCCTGTCCTGGAAGGCAATGCAGTCGAGGTGCTGGTCAACGGCGACGCAATCTTTGCCGCCATGCTTAAGGCGATCCGCGGCGCGCAAAAAACCATCACGTTCGAAACCTATATCTATTGGTCGGAATCGATCGGACGCGAATTCAGCGAAGCGCTGATAGAGCGCGCGCAGGCCGGCGTCAAGGTGCACGTCATGCTCGACTTTATCGGCAGCGCGAAAATGGACCTGGCCAAGCTGAATGCGATGAAACAGGCCGGCGTGCAGGTCCAGCGCTATCACAAGCCGGTGCTATGGAAACTGGCGCGCCTGAACAACCGCACCCACCGCAAATTGCTGGTGATCGATGGCGTGACCGGCTTCACCGGCGGCGTCGGCATTGCCGACCAGTGGCGCGGCAACGCGCAAGACGACAAGCACTGGCGCGACACCCATTTCCGGGTTGAAGGTCCGGTGGTCGGCCAGATCCAGGCAGTGTTCGTCGACAACTGGACCAAAGCAACCGGCCGGGTACTGGACGGCGCCGAATACTTTCCGCCGCTCAGGCAGGCCGGCACCAATGCCGCGCAAATGTTCAGCAGCTCTCCCACTGGCGGCAGCGAAAGCATGCAACTGATGTACCTGATGGCGATCACCGCGGCCCAGCACAGCATCCATTTGTCGAGCGCATACTTCGTGCCCGACGACCTGACCGTGAAGACTTTGGTGGACGCGGCCAAGCGCGGCGTGAAGATCCAGATCATCACGCCCGGCACAACAATCGATTCCGAAGTGGTGCGCAGTGCGTCGCGTTCGCGCTGGGGCGAACTGTTGCAAGCGGGGATCACGATCGCCGAATTTCAGCCCACCATGTTTCATGTCAAGGCACTGGTGGTGGACGCGCTGCTGGTATCGGTCGGCTCGACCAATTTTGACAATCGGTCGTTCAGTCTGAACGACGAAGCGAACCTGAACGTGATCGACCGAAACTTTGCGCTGCGCCAGATCGCCATTTTCAATGACGATCTGCGGCGCTCGAAAAACATCACGCTGCAGGCGTGGCAGCAGCGGCCGTGGCGGGAAAAAGCCACCGATCAGATCGCATCCCTGCTCGGCTCGCAAATGTGAAAAAATCTGCACATTACATATACTCGATTATGTATATTTAATGCCCGTATATAAATAATGCGGAAACACAGATTTTTGCAAGCATACTCCCACATAAATCATCAATCGAAGGACCATGTATAAAACAGGTCGAGCGCGGTGCTGGTGCCGGTTTCGGCTTGCAGCGACAGCCGCTTGCTGAGCTGATAGCGCAGCTTGACCAAAGTAGATGCGCCGCTGACGCCTTGCTCGTAGCTCAGGAAAGCGCGCGACGACAGGCGCTTGCCGAGTGTCAGCACGGTGCTTTCCAGCCCCTGCGCGCGGCCGATGCCGACCTCATCCAGACCGACCGATTGCGCCAGCCGCGCCTGCAGCGAAGCGCCCTGGGCGGCACCGAACAGCGCATTGGCGGCAGCAGACAGCGCGTCGAACTGGCTGCCGGAGGCGCTGTCGGTGCCATGCCCGAGCACCAGCCAGGATAGTTTTTCGGTATCCGGCACGGTGGGCGTGGAAACCAGCCTGGCGCGCGGTGCCAACGCGTTGCCGCGCACTTCGACCCCGGCTTCGACATTGCCTTCACGTTCCGGCACCGGACGCACCGCCAGGATGTTCAAACCCGGATTGTCGATCGGACCGGAGAAAGCCAGAATCCCACGCCGGATTGTCAGCTTTTGGCCGTAGGCGGCGTAGGTGCCTTTGACGACTTCTATGCTGCCATTGGCACGCGGCAACTGGCCGTCATCGACCCGCACCCGCAGGCTGCCGCCGACCTGCGCATCGAGCCCCTTGCCCTTGATGAAGAAGCGTTGTCCCAGATCAAGCGTCACGTCCACCCGTAACGGCAGCGCCTTACCGGCACCCTTGGCGCCGTTGCCGCTGTTGCCTCCCTGGCGCCCCAGCACCACCACGTCGTCGCTGATGGTCGGCCCGCTCTCGCTAGGCAGCTCGAACATCGCGCGCTCGGCCTTGAAGTTGCCGCCGATCTGCAGCTGCTTGTCGTCCAGCGTGACGCGGCCCTCGCCGCTCACTACCAGCAATCGTTCCGGACTCGACAATGCCAGCAACTGGTCGGCTGTCAGTGTCATTTGGACGCTAGGCTGGCCGCTGGCGAAACGCGCTTCGCCCTGCACATTCAGGCTGCCCTGTTCGCCCTCGAAAGCGAGTTTTTTCAGGAGCAGGCGGTCGTCCTGCAATTGCGCCCGCAATACGCCATTGCGCAGCTTGATGCCCTGCTCGACCCAGCGCAAGCCGAGCTTGTCGCCGTTGATGGTGCCCGTCAGCTTGGGCGCACCCAGCGTGCCTGAGCCGGCGATCGCCAGCGCCAGCTGCCCTTGCAGATCCAGTCCGGGGCGACCGATGACCGGGCCGATCCAGTCCAGCGCTGGCAGGCTGGCAGTGCCGTTCAGCGTCACAGGGCTGCTCTTTGGCAGCTCCCATTTGCCGGGCGCGCCGCCGATCCGGGTACTGGCGCTAAACCGGCTGCTGCCGGCACGGCTGCCAGCCATCTCGAACTCCAGCTTCAGCGCATTCTTGACGATATCGGCGCGCAGTGCCAGCTGGCTCAGGCCCAGCGCCAGCGGCGCCGCATCATTGATGGCGCGCACCGTGACATCGCCGCCTTCGCGAAACACCCGCACGCTGCCGTTGATGGCTTGGTCGGCATCCAGCGACCAGTCAGCGCCGAAGGTCAGCGAACCGGCCAGATTCTGTTGCAGCGACGGCAATCTTTGCAGCAGCGTCGCCAGCGTTATGCCCCTGGCGCTGCCGCGGCTTTGCAAGTGCTGGCCGTTCTTTTGCAGCGATAGCAAATTGAGGCTGCCGCTGGGCAGCGCCAGCACAAAATTGGTCAGCGAAAATTGATCGGCACCGAGCTTCAATGGTGCCGGCGCTTGCAGCGTCAAGGCAAACTCGCCGCGATTTTGCAAGCTGCGAATCGCGCCATCCCAGCCTTTGTCCGCTTGCCAGCCGCCAGCCAGCGTCGCTGCAAAATTCTCGCTCTGGTTGCTACCGGTAATGTCGATCGTGTGCGCGCGCCGGCTGCCTTTGGCCACCAGCTGCAGCGACTTCAATTCCTGCGTGCCAACGCGCAATCCGGTCAGCGCGATGTCAGCTTGCAGCGGGCCATTCTGGCCTTGTTGCAGTTGACCGCTGGCGCGCAGGGTCTTGATGAAATTCTGACCCGGCAGCCGGATCTCGCTGCCGTTGAGCGCAAAGCCGATCTGCAATGCATCCTTGCTGCCGCTGACGCTGCCCTCGCCTTTCACTGTGCCGCCGTATTCCGGCCCCAGCACGCCGAGTTGGCGTGCATCGAGACTCCAGGCCAGCCGGTCTTTCGGCCCGCCGAAATTGCCTTTGAGCATGACGCTATTGTTCGCCAGTTGCAGCGCGATGTCGGCATTCGATAGGTGCGTGGCATCCGCCTGCAATTTGCCATGTCCGGACAAGGGCTTGCCCAGCAAAGTGCCGGATTTCAACTTGAAATCGAGCGCGAGTTTCCAATCCTTGGCCAGATTGCCGGTCGCATCGAAGTCGCCGCTGATATTGCCGTCAGGATAGGCCCCGAAAGCGGCCGGATTGATGTGCACCAAATTGCCCTGCATGTTGAACGGGCCAGCACCGCGCAATGCCAGATCGCCGCGCGCAGAAAACGCGCTATTGGCCGGCGGCTTGGACTTGCCGTCCTTGAGCGCCAAACCCTGCGCTTGCGCATCGAACGCCAGCAGCGGCGCCGCCATGCTGCCGCTGAGGGTGCCGGTGGCGCGCACTGCGCCGGCCAGACCCGCTTGCAGCAGCGCCAGATTCTTTGCATCGATCTTCAGCGCCAGGCGATCATCGGGCGCACCGAAATTGCCTTGTGCGGCAATCAGATTGCCGCCCAGACGCAACGCCAGATCGACATCCTGCACCCGCACCGCATCGGCAAGCAGTTTGAGCTGACCGCTCAACGCTTGCTTGAGCAGCCGGCTCGGCTGCAACGAGACGTCGGCTGCGACTTGCCAATTCGGCGCCAGATGGCCGTCCAGCCGCAGATCGGCATTCACGTCGGCCGCCGGATAGGCGCCGAAATCCGACGGATCGAAGCGCTTGATGCTGCCGCTGAGCGCAAACACTTGCGCTGCATCCAGATGCGCTTGCCCCTGCAGACTCAGCGTGCTTTTGCCGGCACTGAGTCTGGCTTGCTGCAGATTTAACAAGCCGTCTGCCAGCGTCGCATCGAGTGCCAGCTGATAACGATCCTGTCCGAGCCGGGCTTTCAGCACTTGCCGGCCACCCTCTGCCGACAACACGATATCGCCGGCAATCGCGCTGCGGTTGAGCTTGCTATCGATCGCTTTGAGATCGATTTTGTCAACGCGCAGCGTAAATGCGGCCATGCCATCCTTGACGCTACCACTGCCGCTGGCTTGGCCGGCATCGGCAAAGTCGAGCACGATGTCGTTGATGTTTGCTACCTGCAGCGTGCCATCGACGTGCGCGCTGATGCTGCGCAGCGGCAGACTTTTTTTATCGATCGGGCCGGCTGGCAGGGTATTGACGATGCGCAACTTGGCACGGATAGCCTGGTCTGGCTGCACCTGTCCGCTCAGATCGATTGCGATGGCAGCTTGCGGCAAGCCGTCGCCAAAGCGGCTGGGGTCGATGCCGCTCGCCTGTAGCGCAATTTTGCGCAACGCGAAGGACTCGAACGGCGCGATGATCAGATCACCATGGCCGCTCGCGCCTTGTGCGTCGAAGCTGGCCTTGAGCACGACCGCGCTCAGATCGCCACCCAATATGGCCCGGACTTGATTTAAACCACTTCCGGTTTCGTGCAAAAAATTGAGCTGACCTGCGAGCGGAAATGGCGGGCTGACTCCCAGCGTCAGCGCCGTGTCCAGCTTGCCCCAGGCAGTGCCGGCACCGGCGTCCTGCAGCCGCCATTGATGCTGGTCGCCCTGCAGCATGAAGCGCAGATCGTCAATCTGGGTACGCGTGCCCGCAACGGAAACCATCACCAGCTGGCCCAGCCGTGCGACCTTGACCTCGACCTCGACCGGCAGCGCCAGACTGGCCGGCAAAACCAGCGGCTGGTTCGATTCCTGCAGCGTTTGCAGCGTCAGGCGGGCCACTTGCAGATTCTGAATTCCGATGCGGCCGCGCAACAGCTGGGCCGGCGACCAGCGCAGATCGAGATTTTCGAGCGTGAACAGCCGCTCGGGCGTGCGGTAAATCACCCGGTCGATATGCACTGGCGCCAGCAGCGAACCGGTAACGCCCGAAAACATCAGAGCGCCGTTGCTGCGTTGTTGCGCTTGTTGCAGCACCCAGCGCAGGCTGGCTTCGCGCGGCAGCAGAATCGCCGCCAGCAGCACCAGCGCCAGTATCAACACTGCCAGTGCCGCCAGCACCTTCATCACGATCAACAGCGTGCGCTGCCTCAAAACGTCACCCCGAGTGAAAAATGCATGCGTACTTTCTTGTCTTCCTGGCCGTAGGCCAGATCCAGATTGATCGGGCCGACCGGACTGCGCCAGCGCGCACCGACGCCGTAACCGGCTTTCGGTTTCAGCTCGGCGATGGTATCGGCGGCGTTGCCGGCGTCGACGAACAGCGCTGCACCCCACTGGGGTACAAACCAGTGCTGGATTTCAGCGCTGCCGACCGCCAGATAGCGGCCGCCGACGGTGGCCTTTCCCTGCGCCACGCCCAATCCCTGATACGCATAACCGCGCACCGACTGGTCGCCGCCGGCGCGGAACATATAGGCATCAGGGACGCCATCCTTGCTGCGCGAGGCCAGCGCGCCCAACTCGACGCGCAAGATCACGATGTTTTGTTTCCCCAGCGGGGTGTAATGCACCGCGCGCGCAGTACCGCGCACGAAGCTCTGGTCGGTCAGCAGGCCGCCCAGCGCACCGCCGATTTGGGCATGGAGGATGCTGCCGTCGGTCGGGAACAGCAGGCTGTCGACCCTGCGCCAAGTCGCGCCATAAGTCAGCGGCAGCGATTGGCTGCGGCGCTCCGGAAAACCGGCGATTTCTCTTTTTTCGCTCAGGTATTCCAGCGTCAGGCTGCGCTCCAGCGTCGGCTTGCCCCAGGCGCGCTTGGCGGAAATGCTCGACACCTTGCTGGTCTCGCCTTCGATATTGCTGCGCTCATACGACAGCCCGGTGCTGTACTGAACGCCCTGTTGCGTCAGCGGCAAATAGATGTCGGCAGTGGCCGACCGCTTCTTGGTTTCGAGCGTCAGTGCACTCTTGAGCTTGAGTTCCCGCTCCAGAAAATTCAGGTCTTCATAAGTCAGTTTGGCACGATTGCCGGTATTGGTGCTGTAACCGACGCCGACTCCGGCTTTCTTGCGCTTGTTCTCCGTCACCGCCACCTGCACCGGCGCGGTTGTGCTTGCCGGCTCCTGTTGCGCATCGAGTTCCGCGCTGACATCGACCCGGCTGAAATAGCCGCTGTCGAGCAGGCGCGCCTGCAGCTCCAGCAGCGCGGCTTCGTTATACGGGTCGCCCGGTTTGATATTGCTGAGACGGCTGACGATGGTGGCCGGATAGCGTTGCAAGCCGTCGATTGCCAGCTCGCCGAAGCGGACCTCCGGGCCGCTGTCGATTGTCACTTTCAGCGCCGCCGTTTGCGTCTGCGGATCGACGGCCGCGCGCGTTTGCGTCAGGCGTGCACGCGGATAACGCTCCAGCAGCAGTTGGCGCAGCAGTGCATTCTTGGCCGACTCCCAATCTGCATGACGGAACTGCCGCCCCGGCGGCAGCGTCCAGCCGTTGCGCAATTCAGCCACTTTCGGCTGGCCTGCAACCGCGCCTTCAAACTCCAGATCGACCGCGTCCACCAGCGTCGGCGTGCCGGCGGTAACGGTGAACTGAATCCGCCAGCCCTGGCCCTGCGGGACCATCTCGGAGCGGATGGTCGGCGCATAATAGCCCTCGGTTTCCAGCAACGTCCTGATCTGCTCGGGCGCCTGGCGGTACAGCTGTTGCAACTGCTCGACATCGAGGCGCGGATTGTCGCGCCAGCGGTACAGGTCGAGATTTTTCTCCAGCACATCCTTCAGGTTTGAGGGCGCATCCAGCACCACCGCATACTCCAGATTGTCGGCGTGCGCGCCCAGCGCCAGCAGCAACAGGCCGGCCGGCAGCAAGCGTGGCAATCGCAGCTTTTGCTGCACACGGCTGAAAATATCTCTGATCATTGGAAATCGCCGCTGGCTGCCATGAGGTTTGTATAAGATTTGTATACTGGATTAAAATTCGCATCTGCGGCCGACATATTACCTAACTCCGCAAGTTAATTTAATATATGGGGTATGGCAAAAAAACCATACTTTTCCGCATAATAAACAAGCGGTTTAAAAAATACCGCAATAAGTATATTTCAGGAACAGAATATGGCAAACGCACAACCGAACGCTGCACTGGTGCTTTTCAGCGGCGGCCAAGACTCTACCACTTGTCTGGCGTGGGCACTGTCACATTATGCGAAAGTCGAGACCATCGGCTTTGATTACGGTCAGCGCCACCACATAGAACTGACGGTGCGCCCTACCGTGCTGCAGCAACTGCGCGCGCAATCGGCCGACTGGGACCGCAAGCTGGGTGAGGATCACCTGATCGACCTCGGGCTGCTGGGCAAGATTTCGGATACCGCGCTGACGCAAGACGTCGCCATCGCGATGCAGGAAAACGGCTTGCCGAACACCTTCGTGCCGGGGCGCAACCTGCTGTTCATGATGGTGGCCGCAACGGTGGCGTACCGGCGCGGTCTGGACGTGCTGGTCGGCGGCATGTGCGAAACCGATTTTTCCGGCTACCCGGATTGCCGCGACGACAGCATGAAGGCGCTGCAGGTCGCGCTCAATCTCGGCATGGCAACCCGCCTCAAAATCGATACGCCGCTGATGTGGATCGACAAGCGCCAGACCTGGGAACTGGCGCAGCAACTGGGTGGACAAAAGTTAGTCGACCTGATCCGCAGCGAAACCCACACCTGCTACTTGGGCCAGCGCGGCACGCTGCACGAGTGGGGTTATGGCTGCGGGGAATGTCCGGCCTGCCAACTGCGTGCGCGCGGCTATCAACAATTCATACAAGCGTCTGCCACATAGCATAAAAGATGCGGGGTAATCAGGCTGCGGCCTGATTACATGAGAATACTGTATACTTGTACAGGTATTTTCCGACGCCAGTTTCGACTCCATTCCAGCCGCGTTTTTGCGCGCATTCTCCGATTCTTCTCATGGCCTCCAACAAAGCACATCATGCAACGGGATGGGCTGCCGGCGTCATCGCCGCAGCCCTGGCGGTGCGTGCGGGTGCAGGCGGCCCCTATCATGTATGGAGCTTGCTTACGCTGGCCGCCGGAATCCTGGGCGGGACCGCGCCGGACTGGCTTGAAGTGGCATGGTGGTCACGCCGTCACCGCTTGTGGATCACGCATCGGAGCTGGACCCATTGGGGCGTTGCCTGGAGTGCGCTGCTGGCGTATTCGTATCGGGCTTTGGAGCATCGATTTTGGGCACCGATGCTCATGGGCTTTGCCGCCGGCGGCATCATGCATCTGCTGGCCGACTGGCCCAATCCACTGGGCGTTCCGTGGATTGTTGGTCGCCATTCGCTCAAGCTCTGGAAGAGCGGTCGCTGCGATATCTTCGTCATCGCACCGGCATGGATAGCCGCGGTCATCGTCGGCGACTTTGTTTTCTTCAAGAATGTGCACTCCTTAAAAGCGCTTGCCATCGTAAAATCATTGTCAATGTGGTCGTAGCGATATGCGTTGTGTGCTGATGCAAACACGAATATCGTCTTACGGTTGTGCCGTCACCAGACAACGCCTATGGCACAATATTCCCTTTGCTTAGTACTCTCACAATACGCTTACAACTTCAGGGCATTACATGAAAATCGAAACCATGGCCGTGCATGCCGGCTACTCGCCGGACCCGACCACCAAATCCGCAGCAGTGCCGATTTACCAGACCGTTGCCTACGCGTTCGATAGCGCGCAGCACGGCGCCGACCTGTTCGACCTGAAGGTGCCCGGCAATATCTACACCCGCATCATGAATCCGACCCAGGATGTGCTGGAAAAGCGCGTCGCTGCACTCGAAGGCGGCATCGCGGCGCTGGCGGTGGCGTCCGGCATGGCCGCCGTCACCTACGCAATCCAGACCATCACCGAGGCCGGCGACAACTTCATCTCGTCCACCCAACTGTACGGTGGCACCTACAACCTGTTCGCACACACGCTGCCGCAAATGGGCATCGAAGTCCGGTTTGCCGATGCGCGCCAGCCGGAAACCTTTGCGGCGCTGATCGATGCCCGCACCAAGGCCATTTTTTGCGAATCGGTCGGCAATCCGCTCGGCAATGTCACCGATTTCGCCAAGCTGGCCGAAATCGCCCATGCGCACGGCATCCCGCTGATCGTCGACAATACCGTGCCTAGCCCCTACCTGTGCCGGCCGTTTGAACACGGTGCCGATATCGTCGTGCATTCGTTAACCAAATACCTGGGCGGGCACGGCAACAGCGTCGGCGGCGCGATCGTCGACAGCGGCAAATTCCCTTGGGCTGAGCACAAGGAACGTTTCAAGCGCCTGAACGAACCGGACGTGTCCTACCACGGCGTGGTATACACCGAAGCGCTGGGACCTGCCGCCTACATCGGACGCGCCCGCGTGGTGCCGCTGCGCAATATGGGCGCGGCGATTTCACCGATGAACGCGTTCCTGATCCTGCAAGGGATAGAAACCCTGGCGCTGCGCATGGACCGCATCTGCGACAACACGCTGGCCCTCGCGCACTATCTTGAAAAGCACCCGAAAGTGGCATGGGTCAATTACGCCGGCCTGGAAAACCATCCGGATCACGCGCTGGTGCAGAAATACATGGGCGGCAAAGCCTCCGGCATCCTGTCGTTCGGCCTGAAGCACAGCGACCCCGACCCGCGCGCGGCCGGCGCCCGGGTACTCGATGCGCTGCAACTGTTCACCCGCCTGGTCAACATCGGCGACGCCAAATCGCTGGCGACCCATCCGGCATCGACCACCCACCGGCAACTGGATGCTGCCGAACTGGAAAAAGCCGGCGTTTCCGAAGACATGCTGCGGCTGTCGGTCGGCATCGAGCACATCGATGACCTGCAGGCGGATCTGGAACAGGCGCTGGCGGCGGTCTGATCGGCTGTACGGCATGCGCCAGGAGTTCAGCCGCGCACCTGAAAAAAGTGGACATCATCTATAAGTACCAGATGAAGAATCAGTCTTTTCGCAGGCGGCTTGGTTTTGCCATGCAAGGCGTGCTCTGTGCTCTTTGCATGGCGAGGTGAACAAGGCATTCGTCAGCAGGCTGTTGTTGGGTTGGGTGTCCTGTTGATTCTGCTTTGGCGGCGACCCGCGATGGCATGGTAAGCGTTATTGGCATGGCGTTTGCCAGAGGCAGCAAAGATGCTTATTTCAAAATTCAATTTCCGTTGCGATAGTGCCAATAGGTACGGATCCCGAGCAGACAGAGCGTCAGCCATGCGATCGCTTCGGCGAAACCGCCTAGCACGTCGCTCAGGTAATGCACCCCCAGGTACACGCGGCTAAGTGCGACCAGCATAACCAGCGCCATCGCAGTCAGAACGATTGTCACCCGCAGCCGCCATGCATCGATCTTGGAGATCAGCATGGCTGCCAGTACGCCATAGAACAACGTGCTGCCAGCCACGTGGCCGCTTGGAAAGCTGAAGGTCGACAGTTCAAGAAGCGGATTATCGAAGCGTGGGCGGGCACGGCGAAACGCATACTTCATCAACACATTCAGCAGCATTCCGGACGGAACCGTCAGACTCAAGCAGACTAGCCAGTACCAATCGCGCTTCCAGACCAAATACAGCATTGCCAATACCATCGATACGCTGATGGCAAGCGGTCCGTGCAGATTGGTTACGACCAGCATCCATTGGGTTAATACCGGTGTCGCATGGGAGTGAAACCAGTTGGCGACGCGCACATCGATGAAAGTGAGCGGGTCACCGGTCAAAACATCTTCGGCAATGCCACCGAACAGCCAGCTGGCACCCATCAAAACCAGCGCCCCCAGCGTCAGGTTGAGCCCAAGATAGCTGCCAGGTGACAGCCGTGCATGAAGAAATGCAATTTGCGGGGCAAAACGAACTCGCAATGCGGCGATGCGCGGCCGTTGCAGAAAGTGTTCCCACTCCTGTTTGATGTCGGCCTCATGACGAACCGTCCAGCTGTAGAGCCAGACCAGCAGCACAAAAAATAATAATATGCCGCCGAGTATGGCGCTGGCACGTCCAATCCATCGCTCTGCAGTATGCCAGCTTGCGCCGAGGAAATACCCGAGCAACACGACCGCCGACGACCAGAGCGCCGCACCGAATAGGTTATAGGGCAAAAACTGACGGTACGGCATTTTTGAAGAGCCTGCCAGGAACGGCACGATGGCGCGCGCAAAACCGACAAATCGTCCGAGAAAGACCGCTTTGCTGCCGTGTCGCGCAAAGAAAGCATCGGCCTCATCCACGCGCGCATTGGTCAGACCGACATGGCTGCCATAGCGCATCAGTGCCGGACGGCCCAATCGTCGTCCCATTTCGTAGCCGATGCTGTCTCCCAAGGCCGCACCAATCGCAACGGTCACAATCAGCACATCAAGGTCGAGCACCCCTTGTGCGGCAAGAAAGCCTGCCACCAGAACCAGGCTTTCACCGGGGATGACAAGGCCAAGAAAAGCAGCTGACTCCAGCATCGCCCCAAGGAAAATGACCAGATAACCCCATTGCCCGAGGCGACTGACCAGATTGAGGAGGTAATCAAGCATGTCGGTGCAGTGAAATGTATTGAGAAGGCCGCTGCCCGCTCATTAGCGGCAAATCCATCCTGCTGCAATAGGATAGGCCAGTATGATCCGGTAAATTCCCACTGCCTGCTCCGTGATGCGTTCTCCGAAGCGGCGCCACGCGGGGCTGATGGCGAGCCAGACGGCGCAGACGATGAGGACCGCGCCGACCATATCGAGTGGAAAATGTACCCCAAGAAAAATGCGCGCCCACGCCACGCACACGCCCAGCGCCAGCGTTGCCCAGCCTGCCACCGAACGGATATATCCAAACACCAAGGTCAAGCCTATCGCAGCAAAGACGGTGATATGGTCGCTGGGAAAAGACGAATCGGCCGCATGCGGAATAAAGGTATGGCCCAAGCCGATCATAAATGGTCGCGGATGCGGCCAAACAATACTGAGCAACTGGTTAATGCCCAAGGCGACCAGTGCCACAACGCACGCCTTCAATGCCAGCGCACGTTGTGATTCATTGCCCCAACACCATAGGCCGACCAGCATCAGCGGGGTCAGGTAAATCAGATAGTCGGCGGTAATCGCGGCGATTTGGAGCTTCCAGGCCGCAGTGGCGAGGTCGGCATTCAGACGCAAGAAAAGCGCCTGGTTGAGAGTTTCTAATGATGTCATTCTGACCTATCGAAAATTGACGCGTTTTTGGTTGGCGCCAACCAGAGCACAGCGGCAAGTCTACCACGAGGAACTGGCAAAGCGGCTGGCCCCGAGACCGTCCAGGACGCACGGTAGCTTAACTTGCAAGCGGGCTTTTGCAAAGCCTGATAACCGCTTCGCGCTCTCCTCGATGCATTGCTCGTTGGCATCGGTCCTACCTAAGGAATCATTAAAAAATAAAAGATCTTTCACATGATGTTTGGACTGATCACATAATTCCATTCGCCATGGAAATCATCCCTGTCTATGCGGATCGTCGAAAACTCGTGATCGCTCACCTTGATGCCCTTCTGGTAAAGGTTTGAATCGCGTTCCGAACCCACCTTCAAGCCTATGCGGGTCGTTGTCGCTGCGATCAAGTTGACGATCACTTCATGGCTGACCAAAGGTCGTCCGCGCCAGTTCATGCTGATATGCGAAAAAAGGCGGTGTTCGATCTTGTTCCATTTGCTTGTTCCAGGCGGAAAATGACTGACCCGGATAGTGAGATTCTCTGCATCGGCGAAGCGTTGCAGCTCAAGCTTCCACAAGCGCACACGCGACCCATTGCTGCCGCCTCCATCTGCCATGATCATCAACTCTTTGGCGTCCGGATAGGCGTCCTTGCCCATGGAGTGCCACCAGCGCTGGATCGTTGATACAGCAAAGCTCGCGGTATCGTGATCGGTGCCCACGCTCACACAGGCAGTGTTGTTTGCCAAATCATAGACACCATACGGATTGGCACGACCCAATTCTTTGTCGATAAAGTCATACACATGGACTTTCTCTGGATCGCCTTCCGGACGCCATTCCTTGCCGCCATTCTTGAACTGGCCGACCAATTCCTTCTTCTTGGTGTCGACCGATATCACTGGTTGTCCTGCAAGCAGGGCAGCATCCGCTTTCTGGTTGATGAATTCAAATTGCGCATTGCGCTCTGGATGACCCTTGCCTTCCAGCGTCTTGCGGTTGCCTTGCAGGCCATATCCCATTTCTTTGAGCAAAGCCCCTACCGACACGTGACTGATCGTATGCCCCTGTACTTGTAGTTCGCGCGACAAGTGCATCAAGCTCTTGCAAGTCCAGCGCAACGGGGTTTCAGGGTCGCCGACTGCCATCGGCTCAACAAGCCGCTCCCGTGCAATGCGAAGCGTCGGATCTTGCTCTAGTAATTTCTTGCGACCCGCTCCCGGACGACCGTCAGCAGGTAGCAGGTGACCAATTTGCAGACATTCAAACAGGACACGTTGGCCAAGAGCTTAAATGCGCAGCCCATGCGCATTGTGGCGACCGCTCGCGAAAAACGCGGTAAATAAGCAATCCGACGGCATTCGCTGCGCAGCTTTGCGATCCGCCTTGATGTCTCGCTTAAATTTTTTTTCCCAGTTTTATGGTTTTATCCAGTTGTCGCCCCACTCATGGCAAAATGGCGCCTCGCAAGCGAACCATCCTGCTCTGGAGACAACATGTTTAAAAACATGAGCATCAAAAATAAACTTTACCTTGGTTTTGGGGGAATGGTAGCTACCATTTTGATTTTGCTCACCCTAGCCTATACCAATTTCATTCGTCTGTCGGAGGCGAACGACTTGAATATACATACGATGGAAGTCATGCTGGAAGCCGGCATGGTGGCCAACGCCATCACCCAGATCCAGGCCGAAGGTCGCGCTTACATCCTAACCGGCAATGAGAGCCACTTCTCTGTCGACAAAAATGAGATAGCTGCCGTAAGCCAGCACATTCAAAAAGTGGTTGCCTTAACGGCAAATAATCCGCTCCAGAATGAACGCCTGAAAAAGCTCGATCCGCTAGCCAGTTACTACATCAAGAATGTGATGGAGCCGATGATCGAAAGGCGTCGCGCGCTCGGCAACGTGCCCGGCGCGGCCGATACGATTGGCCGTTCGCCGCTGATGCAGGGAGGCGCTGCCGGTCTCGCCGAAATACGCAAGATCTTTGAAGAAGTCGCGGCTGAGGAAAACCGCTTGCTGGCGGAGCGCGCACAGAATTCGGCCCAGTTGCAGCGTGACATGATATTGCTGCTGTGGGCTGGAGCCGTAGTGTGTATAGTTCTGGCGCTGATGATTGCTTACCTGCTGGGCAAGGCGATCCTGGTTCCGCTCAACAATCTGACTCACGCCGTGAACCGCATTGCCGGCGGCGAGCAGGCGGCGCGCGCCGACATCTTCTCGAAAGACGAACTGGGTCAGGTGACGCTGGAATTTAATCGCATGGCGCAAACCATCCAAGACAATCAGGCCAATGAGCTGGCCGCCACCAGCATGTTGAAATCGAAGGTCGACACGCTGCTGGGAGCGGTCTCGAAGGCGGCCTCGGGCGATCTGACCGGCAAAGTCTCGATCACCGGCGGGGACGCCATCGGACAGCTGGGCGACGGCCTGGAGAAAATGTTCGCGAACCTGCGCAGCCTGCTGAATAACGTGCAAAAAGCGGGCATCCAGGTCACCACGTCGGCCACCGAAATCGCCGCCTCAGCCAAACAGCAGGAAGCGACCGGCATCGAGCAAGCCCAGACCAGCGTCGAGATCCTGAGCACCACCAAAGAGATTTCCGCCAATACCACACAGCTGTTGAAGACCATGGAAGACGCCACCCAGGTCGCCGATTACACTACCTCGGCCACGGCGGAAGCGCAAAACAACTTGAAGCGCATGGACCAGACCATGCAGCACATGGTCTTGGCGACCGACTCGATCAACGCCAAACTGGCGGCGTTGTCGGAAAAAGCCAGCAACATTAACAGCGTCCTGATTACCATCACCAAGGTGGCGGATCAAACCAATATTCTGTCGCTGAACGCAGCAATCGAAGCGGAAAAAGCGGGCGAAGCGGGGCGTGGCTTCTCGGTGGTCGCCATCGAAATCCGCCGCCTGGCCGACCAGACTTCGGTCTCGACCTGGGATATCGAGCAAATGCTCAAGGAAATGCAGTCGGCGGTGTCGGCCAGCGTGATGGGCATGGATAAATTCTCGGAAGAGATCCGGCGCAGTGTCGGCGAAGTGCGGCAGGTGACAGAGCAGCTGTCTTCAGTCATGGACCAGGTGCAGAAACTGGCGCCGCAATTTGACGCCGTGTTGCAGGGCATGCAGTCGCAAGCGGTCGGCGCTTCGCAAATTTCGGAGACCATGATGCAACTGAACAGCGACGCCCAGCAGACCGTCGAGTCGCTCAAGGCGACCAGCGAAGCGGTGCATCAGCTGCAGTATGCGGCCGGCGATTTGCAGGTCAGCGTTTCCAATTTTGCAGTCGCAGTCTAAAACCATGAAAGTGCTGACCTTCCATATCGGGCAGGATCGTTACGGGCTCAGACTGAGCCCGATTGTCCGTGTGTTGCCCTTGCTGGAACTGAAGCACTTGCCGCTGGCGCCGGATCACGTGGCCGGCCTGATGGATTTTCACGGCGCATCGGTGCCCGTGATCGACCTGTGCCGGCTTGCCGGCCTCGCGCCTGGCCGGGACTGCTTCGATACCCGCATCATCATCGTCGATTACCTCGCGCCCGACGGCGTTTCACACTTACTGGGCCTGCTGGCCGAGCATGTGCTGGGGATTCAGCAGATCAACCCCGCGGGGCTGGCCGACAGCGGCGTCAGCGCCGCCCCATTTCTAGGCCAGGTCGCCAGCGACGCCAATGGCATCGTCCAGCTGATCGAACTGGAACAGCTGCTGCCCGCTTCCCTGCGCGCCATTCTCTTTCAGAACGAAAACCACGCAGCATGACAGCCCAGACCATGCTGCGCCAGGTCACCGGCTTGAACCTGAGCCGGACCACGGTCGAGCGCGCCGTCAGGCAGCGCATGGCGCAACAAAACCTGAGTGACCCGGACGGCTATCTGCAAGCCTTGACGCCGGACGAGCTGGTGCAATTGATTGAACTGGTGGTGGTGCCCGAGTCCTGGTTGTTCCGCGACGCCCAGGCCTTCGCCGCGGCCACGCAATTTGTTCAGGCGCGTTTGCTGCGCGCGGCACGACCGGTTCGCATTTTGTCGATCCCGTGCGCAGCCGGCGAAGAACCGTACTCGATGGCGATGGCGCTGCGCGATGCGGGCATACCGGCCGATTGCTTCACCATCGACGCCATCGACTTGAGCCCGTCCTGCATCGCGCGCGCGCAAAGCGGCATCTACGGGCGCAATGCATTCCGCTCGCAGGACATGGGTTTTCGCGCGCGCTATTTTTCGCACATCGGCGACGACGACTACCAGATCAACGATTCGGTGCGCGAACAGGTTCGTTTCCAACAGGGCAACCTGCTCTTGATCGACACTCTCACCCGTGCCAGTTATTACGACGTGGTTTTTTGCCGTAACCTGCTGATCTATTTCGACCAGCCGACGACGAAGGCGGCCATCGCCAAGCTGGCAGCGATTTTGGCCGACGATGGCATGCTGTTCGCTGGTTACGCCGAAGTCCCGGCGTTTTGCCGGCACGGTTTTACTGCGCTACCGCAGCGGCAAGCGTTCGCACTGAAAAAAGATGTGGGCTCGGCGGCGCTGCTCAGGCCGGCGCACCCGTATCAGCCGATGAGCGCTCTCAAGCCCGCCTCGCGCACGGCACGTGCAACGCCGGTGCGCGCGGTACCGGCGCGGCCGAAACCGCCGGCCAAGGCAACACCCAAGCCCGCGGCCCTGGCCGCAGCAGAAAACTTGCTGGAGCAGGCGCGCAAGCTGGCCGACCTGGGTTTATTCGAGGAAGCTGACCTGAAATGCCGCGCCCACCTGACCCAGGTACCCGATGCTGCCGGAGCCTATTTCATTCTCGGCATCCTGAGCGAGCATGCCAGGCAGATGGCGGCGGCCGAAGACTGCTGGCGTCGCTGCCTCTATCTGCAACCGGATCACTATGAAGCCATGTGCCACTTGGCCCTGTTGACCGAGCACAATGGCAACGCGCCCGGCGCGGCCCTATTAAAAGCACGTGCGGCGCGCATTTTCAAGCGCTTGCAAGCCTCCTAAATGCAAAACATGAAGACACTTCAAGCGCAGGTAGATGAAATACACGACTGCTGGAACCGGACCGGCGTAGCCGGTGACCTAAGCTGCGAGAAGCTGGTGGCCCATGTCCATTGCCGCAATTGCGATGTATTTGCCAGCGCCGCTCAGCGCAATTTGCAGCGACCGGTCGGCGACGAGTACAAAAAAGAGTGGGCTAGTCATTTCCGCCGGGCCCAAAGTGACGCAAACAAGAACGATACATCCGCGCTAGTGTTTCGCATCGGCCGCGAATGGCTCGCTTTGCAGACCAACCTGTTTATTGCGGTGGCGCCGCAAGCGACACCGCATGTGATACCGCACCGCAGCGGTAGCGGCTTGATCGGCATCGTCAACCTAAGCGGCAAATTGTATCCGTGCATATCGCTGGCGGACCTGCTAGGCATCGATGAACGCGACAGCCCGCCAGCCAAAGGTCGCCATACTTTCGCGCGGCTGCTGCTGCTTCAGTGGGAAGAGCAGGCCTTTGCCCTGCCGGTGGCCGATCTGCACGGCATCGTCCGCTACTTCAGCGCTGCAGTGCGGGCGCCGGCGACCACCATCAATAAGGGTTTGTCGCATTTTTTGTCGGGTGTCATCACGCATGAAAACCTGCATATTGGTTGTCTTGATGCAGCCCTGATCGGCTACCAACTTGCGAGAACTTTACGATGAGCCATTACCCGCAAGGCGATCTCAGTCAATATTCCATGCGTGACCTGTTCCGCATGGATGCCAAATACCAGACCCAGCTCCTGACCGAGGGTTTGCTGGCGATGGAGCGCAACCCGAGCGACACCGGCGCGGCCGAATCGATAATGCGCGCGACCCATTCGATCAAGGGTGCGGCCGCCATCATCGACCTCCAGGTGGCGGTGCAACTGGCGCACGTCATGGAAGGTAGTTTTTTGGCGATCCAACATGGCAAGCTTAAACTCACCCCTGAGCGCATTGACGTGCTGTTGTCCGGCGTCGACCTGATTTTGCAGTTGTCGTACCTGGACGACGCCGGCACTGGACCCTGGCTGTCCATCCAATCGGCCCAGATCGAGCAGACCTTGATGGCCATTAGCAATATCGCCGACTTGCCCGAGCCCAATCTGGTGGCGGAGTTGGTGGGTACGCAGTCGGCGGAGCCGCTGCCAAGATTTATTCCCGCCCAACTCGAATTTGTACCCCTTTGCACATCACTTTCCGACCAGCCGGAGGTGTGCGCGTCAGCGCCATCAAAAAGCCAGTCGCAAAATTTCGACCGCTTGCTGGCGCTGGCCAGCGAATCGCGCACCAACGCGCATCTGATGCATCCGTTTATTCAGGCGATGCAGCGCTTCAAGCGTAATCAAAGCAGTCTGTTCGCCATGATCGAGCAATTGCACGAAGCCATTTCGCACAGTTCCAACGCCAACCTCAAAGAAAAGTCTCTGTTAGCGCTTCAGAAAACCCATCCGCTGAAGCAGTTTATGCTGGAGCATCTCGCCGAGATTGAAAGTTACGAACAGCGCTTGCTGACAGTTTCGCAAGGCATGGTCGATGAAGTGCTGGCCCTGCGCATGCGCCCCTTCCGCGATGGCATACAGTCCTTCCCACGTATGGTGCGTGACCTCGCGCGCAGCTTGGGCAAGGAAGCCCAGCTGGAGATTAAGGGCGACACTACACTAGTCGACCGCGACATCCTAACGAGGATTGAAAGCCCGCTGAACCATATACTGCGCAATGCCATCGACCATGGCCTGGAGTTGCCGCATGAACGCACCGCGGCCGGCAAGCCGGCGCTGGGTACCATACGAATCGACGCCAAACACCGTGCGGGCATGCTCAATATCGACATCACAGACGATGGCCGAGGCGTCGATATTGAAAAAATCCGGCAGTTGGTGATCGAGCGTGAAATGGCCAGCCCCAGCATGGCGGCGGACTTGACTCAGATCGAATTACTGGAATTTTTATTCCTGCCCGCCTTTAGCCTGAAAGCGTCCGTCAATGAATTGTCGGGACGTGGTGTTGGCCTCGATATTGTGTACGAGACGATTCGCCAGCAAAACGGTACTGTCACCATCGAATCTGAACCTGGACTGGGCTTTTGCACCTCGATCACGTTGCCGCTGACGCAGTCAATCGTGCGCGCACTGGTGGTAGGCATCAAGGGCGAAGCGTATGCGATTCCCATTGTGAAAGTGGAACGCGTGCTCAAGGTGCCACAGTCGGCCATCCATACATTGGAAAATAAGCAGTTCTTCGATGTCAATGGCGAGCACCTCGGCCTGGTGTCGGCGGCGCAGGTGCTGGAATTGGGCGAGATGGAGGGGGCTGACATTGAGCTCGCGGTGGTGGTGATCGGCACCGGCGCGCAGCGTTATGCAATGGTGGTCGACGCCATCCGCGGCGAACAAAGCCTGACAGTGCAGGCCATCGATCCGATTTTTGGCAAGATGCGCGATATCTCGGCCGCCGCTCTGCTCGACGACGGAGAGCCAGTGCTGATACTTGATGTTCCCGACTTGTTGTTAAGCATCGACAAGCTGCTGCAAAAAGGCGGCCCACTGCAATTGTCCAAGGCCGGTCAGGCCGAGCGGTACAAGATGAAACGCGTCCTGGTGGTCGATGACTCGCTCACGGTGCGCGAAATGGAACGCAAGCTGTTGCTCGGGCGCGGCTATGAGGTGGACATCTCCATTGATGGCATCGACGGCTGGAATGCGGTGCGCAGCGGCGCATACGATCTGGTCATTACTGACGTCGATATGCCACGCATGGATGGCATCGAACTGGTTACCTTGATCAAGAACGATCCGCACCTGCACAAATTGCCCATAATGATTGTCTCCTACAAGGATCGGCCCGAGGATCGCGCTCATGGGCTATCGGCCGGCGCCGATTATTACCTGACCAAGGGAAGCTTCCACGATGAGACATTGCTTGACGCTGTAGTCGACTTGATTGGAGATGCACGCCGATGAAGATCGCCATCGTCAACGATGATGCTATGGCGGCTGAAGCTCTGCGCCGCGTGGTCGCCAGGAGCCAGGAGCACCAGGTGCTGTGGATCGCGCGCACCGGACTGGAAGCGGTCAGGATGTGCGCGGAAAATCGGCCCGACTTGATTCTGATGGACCTGAACATGCCTGAACTTGATGGCGTAGAAGCGACCCGGAGAATCATGGAACAAAGTCCATGCGCGATACTGATCGTCACCGGGTGGCCGCAGTGCAATGTCAATCAGGTATTCCGCGCGCTGGGCGCAGGTGCGCTGGACGTTACCGCAACCCCGGTGCTTCAGGGCGAAATGAGAGGCGACGCCGGTCTGCTGGACAAAATCAAGACCATTGGCAAACTGATACGCCACAGTGACGGCAACGAAACCTTGCGCGCAAAATTGGACGTTGGTGCAAGCGAGCGCAAGGAAAACCAGGTAACGACGCTGGTGGCCATCGGCGCGTCTACCGGCGGTCCAATGGCGGTAGCGAAAGTGCTTGCCGGCTGGACACCGCCGCCCGCCTGTGCCATCGTGGTGGTACAGCATATCGACGAAAATTTCGCATCCCATTTCGCCAAGTGGCTCGACGACCAACTGCTGATGCCGGTCAGGGTGATTGACGAGGGTGACGAGTTAGAGGCAGGATCGGTCCTGATTGCGAAAAGCAATGACCATTTGATACTAAAATCAAATTATCGATTGCGTTACGATGCAGCGCCGCGCGATTACCCCTACCGTCCTTCGGTCGACGTTTTTTTCCATAGCGTGGCGCAGCATTGGCATGGCAATGCGATTGGCATCTTGCTAACGGGGATGGGGCGTGACGGTGGCGACGGCTTGCTGGCGCTACGGCGTGCAGGAAAAATAACCATTGCACAAGATCAGGCCAGTAGCGCAATCTATGGCATGCCGCGCGCGGCAGCCGAGCTCGACGCCGCGCAGATGATTTTGGCGCTCGACCAGATCGGGCCAACTTTGCGCCGCAAAACCGGCGGCAAAGTGTAATACATGGCATGGCCGGCGTTAAACCGATTAAAACCGTACAAAGAGAACGGTGATGTCGGGGGGGCGGACCGCAGTGGAACGGACAAAACAGTTAAGCCGGTGTCATGAGTCCTTGTTGTCAGCCAAATCGCGCAAAAGCCGCAGCTCGCCCCTGGCCATGGCTTCCAGTACCGAGAACGAGTAGCGCCCCAGCATATTGATGTGCTCGTATGAGAGCGGTGACAGTCGCGCAACGTCTTCACCACGAACTGGGCAACCTGCTTGGACCGGCTTTTGCGTTGTTTGAA
This sequence comes from Burkholderiaceae bacterium, assembly GCA_039920865.1. Lineage (GTDB taxonomy): Bacteria > Pseudomonadota > Gammaproteobacteria > Burkholderiales > Burkholderiaceae_D > AVCC01. The sequence continues at coordinate 4,321 of JBDSCZ010000120.1, read as the reverse complement.
TCGCCGACTGCCATCGGCTCAACAAGCCGCTCCAGTGCAATGCGAAGCGTCGGATCTAGCTTTAGTAATTTTTTGCGACCCGCCCCCGGACGCCTGATTCGACGCTGCTCATGTGCCGGCCCTTGCTGCTCCTGTAGCACTTGCTCCAGCTCTTTCAGCCCGGCCAGAATTGATCCTCGTGCAACGCCTGTGGCATGCCAAACCCGCTTCGCACCGCCGTGCCCTAAAACCTTGGCTTCTGCCGCAGCATATAACCGTCGCTGACGTTCATCAAGGACGCCTTCAAGTACCTGATACCGCGCAGTAATTAACGCATCGTCATTATCCATGCGTTAAGTTTACACATAAAAAAAGTCTATGTAATTATTTTACGCGTCCTAAGGCGTCTGCAATGCCACGACCGCCTCTGAGGGCGACGGAAGGACACGTGTGCCGTAAAGTGTGTTTGCAGACAAAACTGCCGTCGCATACTGCACGGCCGGGTCAGTACGGAAATAGTAAGCGGACTGGTTGAAGTTCACCCTCAACCCGAACGCAGCCACCCGCACAGGGTAAGCTATCTGAATGCCGTTGGTGTAATTGCCGTCATCGTCGATAGCCATCAGAAAAGCCATCAGATTTTCGACCGCTGTGTTGCTGTGGAGCGTAGATGTCGAGTACAGGCTGGCGTCATATAACGACGAAAATGGCTGGGCCAAATCCCCCGGTATCGTGAACAGCACCATGTCGCCCAACACAAAGGTCACAATATCGCCACCGGTGTACCCGACATAACCGCCGGCCGCCGTAGTCAGGTGCGATTCGGAACCGGTCACGCTATTGAAATACGCCAGGCCGGAAATAGTGGGATGACGCAGGTCCTCGTAAACAGGCTGCAATACCGCGGGCCCGGCATCAACGACGACTTCGCCGCTGACTCCGCCTCCGCAACCCGTCAAGAAAAGACTGGCAAGCGATAATAACGCATAGATTTTTTTCATGGAACCTCCGAGGTACGACGCAGAAACGGTTTGCCGACTTGTCTATAGGGCAGGCACTTAATCGTCGTCGCGCCCCTGGTTACGCGCATCATATTCGCCCCGGCCAAGGCTGCGGTCTTCGCGTCTCCACTGCTCACGATGCGAAGGCTCTGGGCGATCAATGTAATAACGCCTTTGCTCGACAACCGGAACCGGCTCGTAATAGACCGGTGCCGGTTCGTTATACACCGGAGTTGGCTCGAAATAGACCGGATCGCGCTCCTGGTCCACCACCGCACGGCAGCGTTGCACCGTCTGATAAGCAGGCGCTGCGGAGGACATGCGGTCACCCACCACCGCACCGGTTATCGCTCCGACTGCGGTAGCGATGGTCTTGCCGCTACCGCCGCCGACTTGATTTCCCAGAATCCCGCCGGCAATCCCGCCGATGATGGAGCCCCCAAATCCCGACCCGACAGACTGCACAGGCACTTGTTCGTCCCAGCATTCCTGCCGCGGACGTTCGACCGCTTGATATTCGGTGGCAAAGGCCGCCAAGGGCAACGCAACAAGCAGTATCGTGCTGAATAACCGGGTTCGCATGGCGATTTCAATCATGTGATTTTACAAAATGGCAAACGCTCGATACCTGAGGTTATCTTCTGGATCGGAGCCCCATGTATCCGGAGTGCCGGAAAGCGGTCTTGAACGTTATGGATTTCTCTGGGCGATTTCATTGCCCACATAGCCACCGCCAACAGCACCGGCGATGGTCGCCAGGGTGCGGCCGTTGCCACCGCCGACCTGATTGCCCAGCAGCCCGCCGACCACCGCGCCTATGCCGATTCCAACTGGGCTATTGCGTGCAACGGGTGCCGGTTGTTGGTACGCGGGTGCTTGTGAATATTGCCGAACGGGCTCTGCCTGTGCAACCTGGGCCGGCCGTGAATGGGTTGGCGCCGCCCGATGCTGGACATACTTGTGATGTACGACTGTTTTGTGCTCTACCACTTCTTTGACCACGGCTGGCGCAGCTGCGGCTTGCTGTATGGGCGCAGATACGGGCACAACAGCGGCAGTCTGCGCTGCAATACGCGCCGCTTCAGCAGCGTTGCCATGCGAATTCGGGAGAATGCCTGCGATTGCCGCAACACCCAGCAGGCTGACCAGCGTCACAGAAACTGCTGCGCCGGCCATCAAGGGGTGGATGCGGTTTGAGGTTTGAATCGTTTCCATGCGAAGCTCCGTTTAGCCGCCCGACGTATGGCGTATGAACAGATTACTGTCTGGGCCAGGGAATGGATAGGCGACAACATGTTTCACCAGTAAGCGTTTGTAACGAGAGAGATGGTTACCGGTGAATTCTGAGCCGTCCTGAAAAAATTCCGACCGCATTCGCTTGTACGACGACTGGGGGCCAGTCGGTGAGGTACGCGGGTAGGCCACAATGCGTTGGCCTTTTTTAAATAGCCGGCATATGTTTCCATATGCCGGCTATTTGATTTAAACGTAGGTCGGGTGAGCGATAGCGTAACCCGACATTCCGATGCCGCGAACGTCGGGTTACGCGATGAAGCCGCTAACCAAAGCTACGCAACTCACGCCACATGCTTGACCGCCGCTGCAATCGGAATCACCTTGGGCGCATTCGGTCCATCGAACCCGGCCAATAACGCTGCCTCCTTCTGTTTGGCAGCGTGCAGGTACCGCTCCTTAATGTGGCCGAAGCCGCGGATATCCTCCGGGATGCTGGCTATCGCGACCGCTTTCGACAAGTTATCCGCTGTCAATTTCGGCAGCAATTGCGTTATCGTGCTGCGATACTGCGCGATCAGCGCACGTTCGGTCTTGCGCTCATCGGAGTAACCAAAAATATCCAGCGCAGTGCCGCGCAGCGACTTGAACTTGGCCAGCAGGCCGAACGCTTTCATCATCCACGGACCGAATTGCTGCTTGATCAGATGCCCGTTGTCATCGCGCTTGGCCAATAACGGCGGCGCCAGATGGAAGTTGATCGCGTAATCGCCTTCAAACATGTCGGCGATCTTCTTCTGGAACTTGCCATCGGTATAGAGCCGCGCGACTTCGTATTCATCCTTGTAGGCCATCAGCTTAAAGGTATAGCGTGCCACCGCTTCGGTCAGGCGCAGCGGCTTGCCGCTGCCTGTCAAACGACTTTCCGCGCTGCGCACCTGCTCGACCAGGTCCAGATACTGCTGCGCGTACGCGGCATTCTGATAGGCGGTCAGCACTTCAACCCGCTTGGCGATGGTTTGGTCCAGCGTCGGCGCCCGCTTGAGCTCGATCACCTGCGACGGCGTGACCAGACGCTGTACCGCAACCAGATCGTTGGCGGCGATGCGGCCCCAGTTGAACGCCTGCTTGTTGAAGTCGATCGCAACGCCGTTGAGTTCAATCGCGCGCATCAGCGCGGCTTCGGTCAGCGGCACCCAGCCTTTTTGCCATGTATAGCCAAGCAGGAACATATTGGTCGCAATAGTGTCGCCCATCAGCGCGGTGGCGATGCTGCCGGCATCGACCAGCTCGACCCGATCTGCGCCGCAGGCGACGCGGATTTCATCCTCCGCCGATGCGGCCGGGAATTGCCAGTCGGGGTTCTTGATGAAGGTCGAGGTCGGGGTGCCGTTCAGATTGATCGCCGCGTGGGTGCGCCCTTCGCCCATCCGCGACAGTGCATCCTTGCCGGCGGTGACGATCAGGTCGCAACCGATGACCAGATCGGCCATGCCGGTGCCAACCCGGGTCGAGTGGATATCATCGATATTGTCGGCCAGACGTACATGCGACATCACCGCGCCGCCTTTTTGTGCCAGACCGGTCATGTCCAGCACCGAACAGGCCTTGCCTTGCAGATGCGCGGCCATCGCCATGATCTGGCCGATGGTGACCACGCCGGTGCCACCCACGCCGGTCACCAACACGCCAAACGGTTCTGCGGTTGCCGGCAATACCGGTTGCGGCAGGCTGGCGACATCCAGTGCATTGCCGGGTTCGACCTTGGTTTTTTGCGGTTTCTTGAGCTTGCCGCCTTCGACCGTGACGAAGCTCGGGCAGAAGCCGGTGACGCAGGAAAAATCCTTGTTGCAGGACGACTGGTTGATCTGGCGCTTGCGGCCGAATTCGGTTTCCAGCGGCTCCACCGACAGGCAGTTCGATTGCACGCTGCAATCGCCGCAGCCTTCGCAGACCGCTTCGTTGATCACTGCGCGCTTGGCCGGATCGGGGAAGCCGGGCTTGCCATCCTTGCCGATTTGTTTGCGGCGCCGGCGTTTTTCGGACGCACAGGTCTGGTCGTAAATCATCGCCGACACGCCCTTGGCTTCACGCAGTTCACGCTGCAC
>JBDSCZ010000119.1:0-15227 GCA_039920865.1 Burkholderiaceae bacterium | reverse complement strand
GATCCCGCTGTCGCAGGTGGCGACCATCGAAGAATCGGACGGCCCGAATCAGATCGGGCGTGAAAACGGCCGGCGCCGGATCGTCATCGCCGCCAATACCGATGGCTCCGACATGGCACGCATCATTACGGATATTCGCAAGGTGTTGGCAGAGAACAAACTACCGGAAGGCTATTTCGTCAGCCTCGAAGGCCAGTTCCAAGCCCAGGAGCAGGCGACCAAGCTGCTCTCGGGCTTGTCGCTGATATCGCTGGCGCTGATTTTCATGGTGCTTTACAGCCGCTACAAGTCGGTCAAACTCACCGTAATGATCATGGGCAACATCCCGATGGCGCTGATCGGCAGCGTGATCGCGATGTGGCTGGCCGGCATTACCTTGTCGGTGGCGTCGCTGGTCGGCTTCATCACGCTGACCGGCATCGCCACCCGCAACGGCATCCTGAAAGTCAGCCACTACATCAACCTGTGCAAGTTCGAGGGTGAAACCTTCAGCCAGCGCATGATCGTGCGCGGTTCGCTGGAGCGGCTCACGCCGGTGCTGATGACGGCACTGACTGCTGCGCTGGCGCTGGTGCCGCTGCTGTTCGCCGCCGATGCGCCGGGCAAGGAAATCCTGCACCCGGTGGCGGTAGTGATCTTCGGCGGACTGGTCAGCTCGACCCTGCTCGACTCGCTGCTGACGCCGCTGACGTTCTGGTTGTTCGGCGAGAAACCGCTGCAACAATTGCTGCAAGACCATAGCAAGGAAGCATATTGAATGGTCGAAACGCAATGCCGTAGGACGGGTGAAACCCATCGCCTATCGAACTGACATGATGGGTTGCACCCATCCTACGCATTGTCCTTTCGAACGTAGTAAGAAATCTTCAACTTGTGCACAGAGGAAGGTTTCTCGGTAAGTTTTACAAAAATATGGAGTATCGCCATTTTTATGGCCTTTACCGCATAGTTTCATTGCGATAAAAAATATACTAAATCTAGTATTTACCCACCCCGGGACTAGTTTCCGGGCATTTCATCTCTGAAAAGGAAACCATCGTGAAAAAATTACTGATCGCCGCATCTATCGCCCTGTCCACCGGACTCGCCTTCGCCGACGGCGTACTCAAGCCACATCATGGCGGCGCGATTGTCGAGGCAAAATCTGGGAATCGTGTCGAACTGGTGGCCGGAACCGACCAACTTACCGTCTACCTGAGCAGCCATGACGGCAAACCGGTTGACAGCAAGGGCGCCAGCGGAGAAATCACCGTGCTGTCTGGCACCGAAAAAACCAAAGCTACACTGGCGCCGGCCGGTGACAATCAAATGGTGGCCAAGGCCAAGGCGGCAGCCGGCGCCAAGGCTATCGTCAAGTTCACGCTGCCCGGCAAACCGGCTGAACAGGTGCGTCTGACACTGAAATAAGGCCTGCGGAATAGGGCAGCAATTGTATTGTGCTAAATTTCAGTCAAAAACCATGCCGTGCGATTGAGGAGTTAGAAACTGTGAATCCCCCTATGCCTGGAACAACACTGTCTGCCACTTTAGCTGGTGGGGAAATACCTGCCGGACGCATGAACGAAAAGCTGAACAGCAAATGCTTTTGCATCAGCCTGGATAACGATGCGCTGCGGCAGGCATTGGCATCGGAACTGGGGTCGCCCGACTTGTTGGCACTGGTCGAAGAGCGGTGTCCCTACCTCTTTTCCGCACAACCAGTGTTCGTTTCCGATAGCCAAACAAAGCACATGGCAGACGTGGTACGTGCGGTCGAGTCGGTAGTTGCGCTGCCAGCTTATCAAAATCACATACTTGCCAATGCGCCCGCTATTGCACGCCACGACCCTGGCGGCGCAAAGGGTGTTTTCTTTGGCTACGACTTCCACCTGCATCAAGACAATATCGAGCTTATCGAAATCAATACCAATGCCGGCGGTGCGATGCTTAACGCCGTGATGGCGCGAGCGCATCACGCTTGCTGCCTCGATAAGAAACAGCTGGCTTCTGCAGCAACCTCGGTCGCAGCGCTGGAAAAGAACATTGTCGACATGTTCTTAACGGAATGGCGACTTTGTGGCCGCGAACGCCCGCTGCAAACCATTGCCATTGTTGATACGGAACCGCAACAACAATATCTCTATCCCGAATTTCTCTTGTTCCAGAAATTGTTCGAACGTCACGGTCTGCATGCAGTAATTGCGGACCCGTCGGAACTGAGACTGCATGATGGTTCTTTGTGGCATGGCGACACCGCCGTCGATCTGGTCTATAACCGGCTAACGGATTTCATGCTCGAGTCAGCGGCAAGCGCGGCTTTACGTGCGGCCTATCTTGCGCATGCGGTGGTACTGACGCCGCACCCGCAAGCGCATGCTCTGTATGCAGACAAGCGCAATCTGGCGCTGCTCAGTGATGCAGGCGAATTGCAGGCGCTTGGCGTGCCGAAGAACGTTCAGGACGTACTGCTGGCGAACATCCCGCACACGGAAGTCGTTGACGCAGCGCATGCCGATCGATTATGGGCCGAGCGCCGCCATCTCTTTTTCAAGCCCGCTGCAGGCTACGGTGGGCGAGCCGCCTATCGGGGCGACAAGATAACCAAGCGCGTCTGGCAAGATATTTTAGCGGGCGATTACGTGGCACAGGCAATTGTGGCGCCTGGGGAAAGAGTCATAGGCAGCCAACAGAATCCGGGGTTGCTCAAGTTCGACATCCGCAGTTATGCATACGATGGGATGGTGCAATGGACTGCAGCGCGGATGTATCAAGGGCAGACCACGAATTTTCGTACTCCTGGCGGGGGCTTCGCGCCGGTATACAGCTTGCCCGATGCCGAAATTACATCCGAAATCGAAACAATATCGAATACGACTGGAAGTGCAATGGCGTGTTGCGGGAAAAATTGCACATAGAAGCAGCGTGAACAAAAGCGGCACGGGCGACCAAGTTTTGTGTCAAAGGCAGGCGCAGCCAAGCGACGCCGACCCTTGATATGGACATTGAACCTGACGTGCTGAAATTTTACTGCCTCCGGCAGAATGACGGATCAGCCATACTAAACAGCTAGCAATCATGGCCAAGCAACTTTTGAAGCCTTCGTTGGCATTCAATCTCACTGCATCGGCTGATCGGGTTGCTCCCGATCAGCGCAGGAATCACATGCAATTCTTGGCTTTGCTCATAGCGTCTTGTTGCGCAAGCGCAGCGCATTCGTAATCACCGATACCGAACTCAGGCTCATCGCCGCACTCGCGATCATCGGGCTCAACAAGAGTCCGAGCCACGGATACAGCACACCGGCCGCAATCGGCACCCCGACGAAGTTGTAGATGAAGGCGAAGAACAGGTTTTGCCGGATGTTTTTCATCGTGTGCTGGCTGAGTAGCCGCGCTTTCGCGATGCCGCGCAAGTCGCCCTTGACCAGCACGATCCGCGCACTGTTCATTGCCACATCGGTGCCGGTGCCCATCGCGATGCCGACGTTGGCCTGCGCCAGCGCCGGCGCATCGTTGACGCCGTCACCGGCCATCGCGACGATGCGGCCTTCTTTCTGCAACGCCTTCAGGTAATTGAGCTTGTCTTCAGGCAGCACATCGGCGCGGAAATCATCCAGCCCCAGTTGCTTGGCCACCGCGGCAGCGGTGGTCGCATTGTCGCCTGTCAGCACGACGATGCGCAAGCCGGCCGCATGCAACTGTTCAATCGCTTCGCGGGTGGTCGCCTTGATCGGGTCGGCGACGCTGATGATGCCGGCCAGCTTGCCGTCGATGGCGAGGAACATCACGGTTTGCGCCTGTTCGCGCAGCGTTTGCACTTGTCCATCCAGCGCGGAAACATCAATTTGCTCCGACTCCATCAGGCGCAAGTTGCCCAGCAAAACCAGCTTGCCGTCGATCTGACCGCGCACGCCCTTGCCGGTGACGGACTCGAATTGCGTGACCGGGGCAGGCGACTGGTTTTGTTCCTTGGCGTGATTAACGATTGCCTCCGCCAGCGGATGCTCGCTGAGGGCATCCAGGCTGGCAGCGTAGTGCAGCACTTGCAGCTCGTCAAAGCCGCTGGCGGCAACGATGCTCTGTACCTTCGGTTTGCCTTCGGTCAAGGTGCCGGTCTTGTCGATCACCAGCGTATCGACCTTTTCCATCAGTTCGAGCGCCTCGGCATCCTTGATCAGCACGCCCTCGGTAGCACCACGTCCGACGCCTACCATGATCGAAATCGGTGTCGCCAGTCCCAGCGCGCAGGGGCACGCGATGATCAGCACCGACACCGCAGCGACCAAGCCGTTGGCCAGCGCGGGGGAAGGTCCAAAGATTGCCCATACCGCAAATGCGATGACCGCGACCGCGATGACGGCCGGCACGAACCAGCCCGCCACCTGGTCGGCCAGTTTCTGGATCGGCGCGCGCGAGCGCCCTGCCTCATTGACCATCTGGATGATCCGGGCCAGCAGCGTGTCGGTGCCGATATTGTCGGCACGCAGCGAAAAAGAGCCGGTTTGATTGACGGTGCCGGCACTGACCTTATCGCCGCTCCGCTTTTCGACCGGCACCGGCTCGCCGGTGATCATCGACTCGTCCACATTCGAATGGCCGTCGACGATTTCGCCGTCGACCGGCACCTTGCCACCCGGCTTGACGCGCAAGATGTCGCCGACCTGCACCTGGTCCAGATGGATTTCTTCCTCGCTGCCATCCGACTTGATCCGCAGCGCGGTATTCGGCGCCAGTTCGAGCAGCGATTTGATCGCGTTATTGGTGCGCGAACGGGCCCGCAATTCGAGCACCTGGCCCAGCAGCACCAGCGTCACGATGACCGCCGCCGCTTCGAAATACAGCGGGATCATGCCATCCATCTTGAACGCGTCCGGCAACGCCGTCGGGAACAGCAGCGCGAAAGCACTAAACAGAAATGCTGCAGCCGTGCCCAGGCTGATCAGGCTGAACATATTCAGATTCCAGGTCTGGAACGATGCCCAGCCGCGCACGAAGAATGGCCAGCCACCCCATAGGACCACCGGTGTCGCCAGAGCCGCTTGCAGCCAGTTGAAGGTATCGATTCCCATCCAGTGATGCAGATTCACACCGGGAATGAATTCGCTCATCGTGATGAACAGCAATGGCAGGCTCAAGGCCAGACTGACCCAGAAGCGCCGCGTCATGTCGCGCAATTCGCTGGTATCTTCTTCGGCCGCAGCATCCATCGGCTCCAGTGCCATCCCGCATTTGGGGCAGCTGCCGGGGCCGACCTGCTGCACTTCCGGGTGCATCGGGCAGGTATATAGCGCGTCCTTGGCTGCCGCCGGTGCGGTCTTTGCATGCGGATTCAGGTATTGCTGCGGATTTGCCCGGAATTTTTCCACGCAGCGGATGCTGCAAAAGTAATAGGCGATTCCTGCATGTTCGACCGATTTTGCCGGATCGGCGGCCGCTTTCATGCCGCAGACCGGGTCGATATGCGGCTTGTCCGCGGGTTTGTCATCTGCCATCGCTACCGGCGCGCCGTGATCGTGGCCGCAGCACGCGGATGTACTTTGGGCAGCTGGCGCAGCCGTCGCTTGAGACATATACGCATGCGGGTCGGCGCGGAATTTATCCATGCAGCGCGTGCTGCAAAAATAATAAGTGCGACCGTCATGCTCGATCGCTTGGTCAGGCTTGGCGCTCACGGTCATGCCGCAGACCGGATCGATCAGTGGTTGCGTCACTGACGCCGGTACTGTTGCCGCACTCGCGGCGGCCGGCGTGCTGTCGCAGCACGATGACGCTTCGGATGTTTGCGCGGCGGGTTTGGCGCAGCCGCATTGATGCGCAGCGCTCGCAGACTGCTCCGATGTTTTCTGCGCGGCTGCATTTCCGCCGCAGCAAGTGTTGCCGGACGGCTTATCGTGACCGGCAGGATTCGTAATAGGTTGGTGTGGCATGTGCGCCTCTTTACAGGTGAATTGCGATGGAAATAAATTCACTATAGACCCAGTACCCGAGCACAGGGTCAAGCTTTTTCGTTGTTTTGTTACAAATCGAAGCGTGCAATTGTTTTTAAAATGCCCTGGTTATTACCAAAGATGCACCGCGCGGCACGTTACTGGCCATACAGCATCGCAAACAATTGCTCGCTTGCCGTGTCGCGTGCTTTACGATACGCGTCGAGCGCGCGCGAGACCGATGCGCTGACTTCATCTTCCATTGCAACAAACTGGTTCGTTTGGTCGACGGGCAGGCGTGCGTTCGCGATGAAAGGCACAAGCATTTTTACCGACTGCATCCAGGGGTTGCGTTTTTCTGAAAACATCATGTTGCCAATACGCATCGGATGCATCCATTTCAGCAATTCCGCACTCAGCGGATTGGCGAATGCGGTTATCCATGGGCTGACCGTGTTCTTGTAAAGCAACTCGTTCCATTCCGACATGCCCTGCACCCGTTCAAACGATTGTTCCGGGTACGCATACTGAATTTGTTCTACCTGGCGTTCTTCGAAATGAACTGCGTACTGCGGCTTGCGGCAATCAGGGTCACCGGTCGGGTTGCTGATTTTCATCTCGTACAAGCCCGGCTTGAGCGCATCGAGGTCGCCGAGGCTTTCGAGAATCGCGTGGTGTTCCAGCTTGGCGATATCTGCTGATACGAAAATTCCCAGATGGCCGACATGCGTGTTGAGAAGATAGACGATGCGTTGACCTGCGCTCTTCAGATCGTCGGTAGTCGGGTAGACGGTCGGAATCCAGTTGAGGGCCTGGTGCGGCGGCGTGATGTTGTCGCCACTGGAGGCAAAAATTACCAGCGGGTTGCGCATGCGTTTCAGGTCGACGGTGCAGCAGTCGCAAATCCGCATCGTCCCGCGCTCCAGCTTGTTGCCGATGAAAAGATTTTCGACGATCGACAGAATTTCTTCGCGGCTCAGGAAGTGGTATCCAGTCCACCAGCGCTCGAAATCCAGAAAGCGATCGCGTTCGGTATCGATGTGCGTGAAAGCTTTGTAGTTCTTGTCCCACAGAGTGTTGGCCGGATTCAGGTTTTCAAAATTTTGCACCAGCCAGGCGCCGTCGAGCCGGCCGTTACCGAGATCGGCCAGGAGATGGGCGATCCAACTACCGCCCATCAGGCCGCCGGCCAAGCGCATCGGATTCACATCGGATTCACCCGCCCAATATGACAACGGCGAGCCGTTGATCACTGCCGCTCCGGTCAAGCCTTCGCAGTCGGCTGCCAGCAGCATCACCGCCCAACCGGCCTGGCAATTGCCATAGAGCACCGGTGCCTGTCCATTGTGGCGGCTGGCAACTTCCTCCACAAAACGGCGCAACGCATTCAGCACGTCGGCCAGCGTCTGGTGTGGGCATGGCAGCGGGAAAAAAGTCACAAAGTAGGTCGCATGCCCTTCATGCAGCGCCATGCCGACTTCTGAATCGCGCTTGAATCCGCCGATGCCAGGGCCGTGTCCGGCCCGCGGGTCGATGATGATGACGGGTGGCTTCTTGTCGTCGAGGCAATTTTTTGCGCTAGTTCCTTGGCAACCCGTGATGCGCAGCAGCGCGTAATTTGCCGGACATTCGAAGAGTCGTGCGTCGAGTATCGTTTCATATTCGAAGGCGAGCGGAGGCGGCATGCCTGCTTCCTCGTGCGTCAGCATGTTGTTGGCTCGTTCACGCAGCAGGTCGAGGAACAGCACTCCGCGCTGCCAGCGATCGAACTGGTAATGCATTGCCTGCTCGATGAGCGACGCCAGTGCAGTACTGGCGGACACCGCTGCCGCTGCATGCGGCATCAAGGCCTGCTGTGGCGCAGGCAGAAACATTAGGACCGGATTCGCCCCAGGTTTGGCCGTCCTGCTGCCTGCTGTCGTCTTGATGTCAATGGCTCGATTATAAGTTCGCATAATAAAACCTCCTTTATGTATAAAGAATTGTCGGTTCGGGGCGCGTGGCATTTGCGCTGATGCTTCGCTTGTCAGTCCCCTGACTGCAAAGCAACGTCTGCCCGCCATAAACTGGCGCGTTGACTAGGAGCCTGTCGGGCTTAGGGAATCGAAGCGAGAAATTCCCTGGGCGAGGACAGATTTTGCCGTTTTTGCAGTGTCAATAGCGCGCTATTGACCAAAAAACGGTGAAATATGAACCGCTCAGGGGATTTTGTAGCCGATTGTCCCTAAGTCCGACAGACTCCTAGGGCTTCACGAACTGTGCCGGCCGAACAGCACCAGCCCTAGCTTTCGATAGGCGCCCACCATCACTGGCGGCAAGATCAGCCACTGCAACAGCGGAGAAAGTCCAATTCCGAATATCAGCGGCATGCTTACCGTATAAGCCCAGTTGCCAGCGCGATAGACGTTGTACCATTCGCTCCATGCGGTAAAAGCCATCGAACCGATCACGACAATTGCGCCGCCTGCCCACGGGCGCGATGTCGGCCAGTCCGCGCGCCAGAGCGCAATGCCGGCCAGCACGAACATCGCAAGTGCAATCATCACGTCGCCCAGCGAGCAATGAAGCAGTGCCCACGCGATACTCATTCGGTCCGCCGCAGCCCAGATCGTATACAGCCTGATATGCGCGATTTCCCACGTCAGATTCAAAACGAAAGCGAGCGCCGACCAGAGGCTCGCACGCGCGATAATGTGACGCATCGCCGGGCTATGCATGGACCTTCCCAACACCGGGAAAGAACGCTGATGTATCCGCCTCGTAGCGGGCGTAATCTTCGCCGAATGCTGCGCGCGCATCCCGTTCTTCACGCCGCGCCAGATATACGTACATGATCACTAGAATCGGGAACATGGCGAAATCAGTGGTAATGCCGATTTCCCGCAGATGATCGAGCGCGTCCTGTGGCGTGCTCCAATTCTCCAGCCCTTGAAAATCGCCGCCGAAACGATGCCCTATTTCGCTCTGCATCTCGTGAACCAGCACGTGACGGCCGGCCTTGGCCAAGGTGATGGCGGCAGCGAGACCCGCAGGTCCCGCGCCGCCGATCTGGATGAGATCAGTCTGCATTAGGTCTCTCATTTTCTATACCCGTCCCTGTCCATCAGTTACTTATGCCCGTCTCAGCATGTGCGTCCGGTCCTGACGCGTTGGTCGGAACGACGCGATCTCAGCGGTCAAAGCGACGCGCGAAGAAGTTGTAAACGGGAACATACACCAGCCCTGCGTAGGCTCCATACAGGAAGCTCTCGACCAGACCGATGAAAAATCCTTGCAGCGTGAGCCACTTGAAGCCCGGCAGCACCTGCTCAAGGAATACGTGCATGTGCAGGCTTTCCGGGGTAGCCAAACCATAGCTCACACAAACCAGAAACGAGATCAGTACCGTGGTGGCCAGCGTCCACGAAACAACCTTGATATTTAACATGATGTTCTCCCTGGCTAGTGACGATGTGAGTCGGTCTTGCCAGTAGGTGTCGTCGGACGAGATCCTTCAGTTGGTTCGGTAGGGGCTTTCTTTGGAGTGCCGTGGCCGCCTCCGCATGAACCGTGGCCGCCGTGACCACCGTGGCCGAACAGGTGCATGGCTACGAACGCCACGCCGAAAAGCACCCAAATCCAGTTTTCTGCCAGCCATGTCATGTTCTGCTCCTTGTCGTGAAAAGTCTGTAAGCGGCATGGCCCATCATTCGGATCACATGCCTAATCTGGCAGTGGTGCACTATTCTTGATTGCATGCCGGCACCACCTCCATTGCCGGATCACCGGGGTGCTTGCCCATCGTTGTTGGCATCGCCACCGGAGCGTTCGACAAGTTGCCTCCACTGGCCAAATCGCGGAATGAACATCGGTACCCGCCGCTGATAAGCGCGGTATTCCTCTCCGAACTGTTCAAGCACCTGTTTCTCCTCGCAGCGCGCCAGCAGTACATAGATCAGCACGATGACGGGAAACAAAGCCACTGAAAAAAGCGTCGGCCAATGCACGACGCCCTCGCCGAAGAGTGCGATGAACAAGCCGGTGTACTGAGGATGCCTGACCAGGCTGTAAAGTCCTCCGGTTACGAGCCGGTTCTGCTGGCGCGCGCGGTAGAGTTCGCGCCAGCCTTGTATAAACAGGCCGATGCCGACAAACAACAGCGCGTAACCGAGCAGCATCGAGATCAGCATGCCCAGTTCGCCCATGCCCAGCACCGTGGACCAGAGATTGGCGTTGACGTTTGCGCTGTCGAGTCCGAAAAACCGGACCATCAGATAGATGGTGAGCGGGAAACCGTACATTTCTGCATACAGTGCGATGATGAACGCCTGGACCAGTCCGGCACTGGCCCATTCACGCCATGTTTTCGGGGCAAGATAACGGTACAGCACCCAGGATGCCACCACGATCATGATCGCTGCGATACCCCAAATGCCGGAATGCGTAATATTTTCATTCATGGTGAAATTCCCCCTGGTGTTGCGCGATAGCGACAAATTACTCGCAGCATGCGATCCTGCTTACATCTGATGTGGCTTGTAGTAAATACCATTGGCTTCCTGTAACTCGCGCACGTAGCGCACGATATCCGCCAGTTGCGCGTCCGTCACTTGCGGCAGTGCCAACATGTCACCGTAAGGCCAGTGATGCTGCTGCACGCCCAGGCGAACTGCGAGGCGGAACGCTTCGTCTCCGTGATGACCCGGGTTGTAGATGTCGTTCATAAACGGCGGACCCTGCTTGGTGCCACTGCCGTTCGCGCCGTGACACTTGGCGCAGTTGGCATCGAATGCCACCTTGCCGACGGTTGCTTGCGCCGATAGCTGCGGCACTTTGACGCCGACCGTCGTCCCCTCGTTGTCATTCTTAAAAAATTGGGAAGCAATGATGCCGATGGTGATTACCACCACGCTGGCAATCAAGGTGGTGGGGATATTCTTGGGCGGATTCATAAAGGGAGCAATTTTGAAGTGAAATATTCCGGTTAAAAATCAGGGTTGGGAGGTGGCTACACCACCTTCAGCTGCCCCATCATGCCGGCGCCTTCATGTTCGAGAATATGGCAATGGAACATGTAGATTCCTTTGAATCGCTGCACCAGCTTGATCCGCACCGTTTCGCGCGATTGCAGGTTGACCGTATCGTGCCAGGCGCGGTAAGTCTCCAGCGTGACCTTGCCGTCGATTTCGCGTTCAATCACCTGGAACTGCGTGCCGTGGATGTGGAATGGATGATCCATGTCCGAATCGTTTGCGATTTCCCACAATTCCACCTGATTGACGCGACTCTCCAGATCGATGCGATTCATGTCGAACTGCTTGCCGTTGACCATGAATTTCACCCTGTGCTGGCCACCCGCCATCGACATCTGCTCGGAGAAAACCACGCGTTTTTGCGCTCTCGGCTTACCCAGATCGTCGATGCGACGCAACCTCTCCGGCAGCGGTTTGGGCGCAGCGATTTCTACCTTGCTGAAATCGACTGTAAGCAGGCTAATCGCTTTGTCTGCCGGCACATTGCCCATCTTGCCGCGTTGGTAAGAAGCAGCAACCAACGCAACCCTGCCGTTATTGCCGTCAGCATCGACGATGATCTCCACCCGTTGGGCCGGAGCCAGAAACAGTTCGGTGAGGCCGGTTATCGGGTGTTCCAGCAATCCACCGTCGGTACCGACCAGCGTCAAACCCGCGCCAGGTAAAACGAGACGCAGGTAGCGCGCACTATTCGCATTCCAGATACGCCAGCGTTCGCGGCCGCTGCGGCCGAACAGGAGAGTCGGCTGGCGCTGCGCGTTGACCAGTGCAAACTGACCTTCGCGGCCGTTCATTACGTCGTTGGCATCGTTGGGTGCAATGCGACCATCCGCTGCGAGCTTGAGATCCGAGATCACCAGCAACCGCTCGGGAATATCCTGTAGGGGATCAACCTTGGCGCGCACGATGAAGATGCCTGCCAAACCGCGATACACCTGCTCCGGCGTATTGTCGTGCGGATGCGGGTGATACCAATACGTGCCGGCGCTGCCCACCGGCAAGGTAAAACGGTATAGCCGCTTGCCACCCGGCACCACCGGATCATGGGGATTGCCGTCCTGTTCCGGCGGCACCGGCAGGCCGTGCCAGTGTACCGTGGTGGCTTGCGGCAGATGATTCTCAAATAGAATTTCAACGGTGTCGCCTTCCATCACCTCGATCAACGGACCCGGCAGGCTGCCGTTGTAGGCCCAGAATTCGGTAGGCGTGCCCGGCAGCAAGGGCACGCTCACGGGTGCTGCAATCAGCGTTGCACGAAACAGCCCAGCTTGGCCGCTGGTATTGGGCAGTTTGATAATGTCGCTGATTGCTGCGCCCGCGGCCAACGACTCCACCGCCGCCAGCTTGACCCCAGCCGCAGCGCCCATGTCCATCATATTCATGGCAGGCATGGCAGGTGCGCCGCCAGTGGCTGCTAGCGCCCAACTGGTGTTGAGACCGATAACAGGCAAGCTGCCAAGGGTGGCAAGAAAAGTGCGTCGTTTCATCTGGTGCCCTAGGTTATTGTCGGGTTTCTGATCGGCAAGTGGCGAAGCTGATCCGTTCAGATCAGATCGCCAGGAATTGCGCTCATGCGTAGTGATCGCGGCCCTGAATTGCAGCCAAGAATCACTACTATGTCATGCGGCCGATGGCCAATTCATGTTACTTGGCCATCGGCATGGCGCCAGACTCCCGATCCATCATCATTTGCATCATCATTTGCATCATGTCCATGCGCTTTTCCATTGCATCGGCTCCCGGCATCATGCCAGTGGCGCCCTTGCCACTCATCATCGCACCGCCCTTACCTTCCATGCTCTTCATCATGGACATGCCGTCCTGCATCATTGTTTTGTGTTCATCCATTAACTTCTGACGTTCTTCGGGCGTCTTGGCGGCCATCATCTTGTCATGCATGTTCTGCATTCGTTGCATCATCTGGTCCATTTGTTGCATCGGCATGCCAGCTTGATCGGATTGCCTGGCTGCAGGCATGGCTGATTTACTGGTGGACGAAACGACTGGTTTGGCATCGGCTGGATGGTGTGCCTCGACCGCGCCAGCTGCGCCAGCGAAGAGTGTAAAAAGTACGGAAGTACCGATGGCTAGCATCTTGTTCATGGCAAAGCTCCTGATCTGTGACAACGATTGATGGTGTGTTACCTGTTGTGTTGCATGTTGCTCCCCGTATTCACGAGGCATTAGGGCTGATAACTGATGCCGTTCGGGCCCGCGCCGACCTTGTGCGTCGCCACCACTTTCCTGGATGTAGTATCAATCACCGAGAATGTTCCAGACTCGATATTGCTTACGAATACATAGGCGCCATCTTTGCTGATCGCAACGCCATGGGCACCCTTGCCGACCTTGATGGTATCCAGGACTTTTCGGGTAGAGGGATCAATGACCGATACCCTGTCATCCGGCAGCTTGCTGCTGCCCTGATTCGCCACATAGACCTGCTTGCCGTCCGGCGTGGCATACATTTGGATCGGCGTGCGCCCGACCGGGACCTTGGTCACCATCGATTGTTTGGCGGTGTCAATCACACCGACCTTGTTTTCCGCGCTGAGTGAAACATAAGCCTGTCGGCCATCGGGAGCAAAGCCGACTTGCGCCGGAGCCTTGCCAACCGGAATGCGGAAGGTTTCCTTGGCTTGTTCGATGTCGATCACCGAGACACTGTCATCTTTCATGTTGGCGACGTAAAGCGTCTTGCCGTCGGGGCTGGGGCGTAAGCCGTGTGGATACTTGCCGGTTTTGATGGCCGCAGTTTGCTTTCGCGCATCCAAGTCAAAAACTATGACTTCGTTGGATTCGGAATCTGACACGAACGCGTGCTTGCCGCTCAGGTCGGTCACCACATGCGCCGGGTGGTTACCGGCCGGCAAAGTAAATATTGGCTTATCAAAGGTAGCGGTACTGAAGACTTGCAACTGTCCGCCGCCAGCGTGTCCCTGATGCCCACCCATCGCAGTCATCCCTACGGCCAGCAGCCATTTGCCATCCGGGGAAACCTGAACATTGTGCGCCGCCATGTCGAGCTTGATGGTGGTTGTTTGACCGCTAGCCAGTCTGACTTGACTAATTGACGCGTCACGCTCGTTGGCCGTATAAACAGTGCCAACCGGTGCGGTTGCGGCTGCAGCCGTTACCCAGCCGATTGTAAGTATTGCGCTTGCCACGACCGTAGTTATTGCTTTTAGCATGATCTGAAACTCCTGAAGCTGGATGTGTCATCCCAACTGGAAATTGCTGCGAAATTGACCGATATGTGCGGTAGTTTCAACACAAAACCCATAATCTGCGTTGGAGCTTGCCATGCCAGGTGCATTAAGCGGCGGCCTCAGTGCAAATGAGGTAATCGCCGTCGATTGGTTCTGTGTCGGCGTGGCTGATGCTTCTGCTACGTACGCAACAACAGCCACTGCTTACTCGCATTCAATGATATTGCGAATAAATTCTTTGGCGCTGATCGCGTCAACGTCCAAAGCTCACCGGCACGTTTCTATCTTCCTCTTTCATCCGCATTCTTTGCCACATAGACTTGTATTTGCTGGACGTTGATATCTTTCGGCGCAATCGCGGCCAAATCGAAACTGGTCTCGCTGCGCAAGGCGTAGAAATTCCACGCAAACGACTTTCCGCCCGTCACAAAATTGACCGACTCGCCATGTGTCACATTGATCCATTTGGTGTCCGGTGTTAACGCAATCTGACGGGTGGCAGCTTCCACTGGAACAGCGCTGCCATAAATATCCACTGTATTCTTCATCGGGCTGCTCGATGCCGACAGTGGTAATTTAGCACTCCAGTTATCTTGTTTTTCGGCTTGTGCACTCACTGACATGGCAGTAAACAACATACCTATGGTCAACATCGAAATGGTTTTTTTCTGCAGGTTCATCATTATTATTTCCTTTAACTGACTATCAAAAAAAATCGCTGCTGGAGCGATCGGTACGGTGCGTATCGATGGAGTCAAGTATAAGAAAGCGACGGAAACAGGAACCTGACGGCGAGATTACAGTTTTGTAATCCATATTGAATGCGGGATCAGCGAGAATGGACATACTTATTTTTTTCTGATTTTTTCTGATATTGAGGCACTTGATGCGTATCTTAGTTGTGGAAGATGAACCAAAGGCGGGTGACTATCTGCGCAAAGGGCTCACCGAATCGGGTTTTATCGTTGATCTGGCGCGCACCGGCCCGGACGGTTTGCAATTAGCCACCGCAGATGCCTATGATCTGATCGTGCTGGATGTGATGCTACCGGGCATGGATGGCTGGCAAGTAGTGCAGGAATTGCGCAAGACGCAGGAAAC
>JBDSCZ010000118.1:0-4732 GCA_039920865.1 Burkholderiaceae bacterium | reverse complement strand
GGGGCATGCAAAGAACAACGGAACCCAGCCAGTTCATCATCTCGGCAGTGTATTGCGTGGCAGAAGGACTGCTCTGGCTTCGGCTAGCGGCAACTGAACAGGACTGGTACCCGGACCTGTCCGAGATATTCCCCGCTGCAGTGCGGATGCAACGCGCCATTTTCGATCTGCTGGGCATCGTTGCGAACGGCGCGCAGGATGTCCGTCCCTGGCTCAATCACGGCAAGTGGCCCAAAGATTATTTCCCGTTGCGCCAACAGCATTCGGGTCTGGAACAATTCGACAGCGAACTGGAAAACTATCCGTTTGTATCAGTGGAAGGCGACGGCGTACATGAAATTGCGGTAGGACCGATTCATGCTGGGATTATCGAACCCGGGCACCACCGCTTCTCGGTCGTGGGCGAAAAAGTGCTGCGCCTCGAACAAAGGTTCGGCTATACCCACAAAGGCACGGATAAGCTTTTTACCCGAAGTCATATAAATGATGGGCATCAGATTGCCGGACGTATTTCCGGCGATTCGACAGTCGCTTTTGCCTGGGCCTATTGCATGGCAGTTGAGGCTGCAACGTCAACGCAAATCCCGCCGCGAGCGCAATGGTTGCGTGCACTGCTGCTGGAGCGTGAACGCGTCGCCAATCACCTGGGCGATTTGGGTGCACTCGGAAACGATGCTGGCCTGGCGGTAGGCCTGGCCCAGTTCACGCTACTGAAAGAGGATTGGGTGCGGCTCAACGATCAACTGTTTGGCCACCGTTTCATGATGGACCGCATAATCCCCGGCGGCGCCGCAGTCGATCTTGACGCCTCCGCCATGGACTTGTTGATGAAGCAGTGCGCACAGACCGAGACGGAAGTCCGTGCTCTTCGGAGCATCTATGATGAACATGCAGGTTTGCAGGATCGCTTTATTTCCGCCGGCCGCGTATTGCCAAATATGGCGGTAAAGCTCGGTCTGTGCGGCATGGCCGGACGCGCCAGCGCGCAGGCATCGGACGTACGGATCGATCAACCCACCGCGCCCTACGCACAGCTCGATGTGCACATGGCAAAACACCACGATGGCGATGTCGCGGCAAGGGTATTCGTGCGTTTCGAAGAAATTTTCGAATCCATTCGTTTATTGCGGGAAATTGCACAACGATTACCGCCAGGACCAACGACTGCACCTCTTTGCGAACACTTTACCGATGGCCTGGGGGTTGGCTGGGTAGAAGGCTGGCGCGGCCCGATACTGGTGGCAATGGAACATGGTCCGGAGGGACGAATTCTCCGATGCCACTGTCACGATCCATCTTGGCAGAATTGGCCTGTCCTGCAACATGCAATTATGGGCAATATTGTTCCAGACTTTCCGCTGATCAACAAATCCTTCAACCTCAGCTATTCAGGACATGACCTCTGATGTGGCAACTTCTCAAACAAATCGTTCATGTTGGGATTCCTACCGAAGCGGCGCCCGAGTCTAACGACACCTGGCGCACCGAGCATGCGCAAATTCAAACCGACATCCTGCGTATTCTTGGACGCGCACTGTGTATTCGCGAAGTCGATGCCGGCTCGTGCAATGGCTGCGAACTGGAGATACAGGCGCTGAGCAACCCCTATTACAACATCGAGGGGATGGGCATCAAGTTCGTTGCCAGTCCTCGCCATGCCGATATGCTGCTGGTCACCGGCCCGGTGACTAAAAATATGGAGGCTGCGTTAAAACATGCGTATGAGGCCACGCCGAACCCGAAACTGGTGGTCGCAATCGGAGAATGCGCGTGCACCGGTGGCATTTTCGGCGAGAGTTATGCCAGTTGCGGTCGCGTCTCAAACGTGATCCCGGTGGATGTGACCGTGCCAGGCTGCCCGCCAAATCCAATCGCGATTCTCAGGGGCATATTGACGGCTGTATCTGCACGGGCTTAAAAATCGGCTACCGGCCTTGCGGCTGATCTTCGGAAAATGAAGTCCAGGTCACCTGTCGGCTACCGATATCGAAATGCACATTGAAAAACCCGGATTCGGCGGGCGATTTCTGATAGCGCCAGTCCCATACTTCTTCATTTTTTAGCGAAAACTGCACAACGGTACGCGGTTTGCCGAGCATTCGTCGCACTTCTTCCTTGCTCAAGCCGGGCCGGACATTGACAAAATTGGCCTCGGTAAGCACCTGTCGGTAATCCTGCAATTTGCCATACTTGTCGATTGACAACATCCAGGTGCGATGCCCTGCCGGGCCTTTCGGGTACTCCAGGGTGCGGGCACCATCGTCCTCTTCCCACACGGTATCGGGCTGCCCCATCGCAATCCTGACATCAGATTCGGTGGAAATACCCTTGGATAGCTTGGTCAACCCGCTTTCCTCGATAAAATTTCCCTGCTGGTCACAAGCCACAGCCAAAACCAGACTGCCCAACGCCAGAATGGTACGCATCCATCGCTTCATACTTTCCCCTTTGCTTAAAGCTGGAAACCCTCACAAGACAAGGTAGAATAATGCCTGAACTTACCAGGCGATCAAACACACCATGAAATTCACCAAACAATTCCAGCGCTACGAATCTGAAGCAACCTTGTTTCTCAAGGAGCTAAAGCAACAAAATCCGAACATCGAACAAAGCCAGCGCGAAGGTCGCGCCCTATTGTGGGACAAGGAACCGCTTGATCTCGAGACGCAGGAACGCAACAAGGCTTCGCGTGTAAAGCAACAGGCGTACGTGTATCAAAACAAGAACTAAGCAAATACTAAGCAAAACCAAGAACCACCGTTGCAACCATCGATGCAGGCAAACGCCGCAGCCACGGTTACCGAGACGTCCGCTAGCACCAGCGAAAGCCCGGTTGCAACCGCCGCGCCGGCCAAATTGTACGGCGAGCCGATGTTGCGCATGCCGACCGACCTGTATATACCGCCGGATGCGCTGGAAATTTTCCTGGAAGCATTCGAAGGGCCGCTGGATCTTTTGCTGTACCTGATTCGCAGGCAGAATTTCAATATCCTCGACATCCCGATGGCCCAGGTAACTAGGCAATACCTGCAGTATGTCGAGCAGGTGCGCATTCACAATCTCGAACTGGCAGCCGAATACCTGCTGATGGCAGCCATGCTGATCGAGATCAAGTCGCGCATGCTGCTACCGGCCAGAAAAGCCGATAGCGGCGACGAAGCAGCAGATCCGCGCGCCGAACTGGTGCGCCGCCTGCTCGAATACGAACAAATGAAGCTGGCAGCGCTGCAAATCAATACACTGCCGCAACTGGGGCGCGACTTTTTGCTGCCGCAGGTGCACATCAATCAAAGCGTGGTGGTGCGATGGGCCGATATCAGCATCATCGAACTACAATCGGCCTGGGCCGACCTGATGCGGCGGGCGACGCTGACGCAGCACCACCAGATCAGTCGCGAAGAACTATCGGTGCGCGAGCACATGTCGGGCATCCTGCGGGCCTTGCAAGGCAGAAAATTTGTCGAGTTTTCGGACCTGTTCGATAGTGCGCGTGGGATACCCGTATTAGTGGTGAATTTTGTCGCATTGCTGGAACTAGCCAAGGAAACCCTGATTGAAATTACCCAGGCAGAGCCATTTGCTCCGATATACGTGCGATTGGCTTACGTACCGACCTGATTTATCAAAATGCATTCGCTCCTATCCAGATACCGGCGCACCTGAAAGAATTAGATGAAAATAGTCACCACGATTGAAGAGTTGCGCGATCAGTTACGCGGCCAGTTACGTACCGCATTTGTTCCTACGATGGGCAACCTGCACGAGGGACACCTGTCTCTGATGCGACTGGCGCGCCGGCACGGCGACCCCGTGGTGGCATCGATTTTCGTCAACCGCCTGCAATTCGGCCCCAATGAAGATTTCGACAAATACCCGCGCACTTTCCAGGCTGACGTCGAAAAGCTCGAGAAAGAAGGTGTCTACGTACTGTTCGCGCCGACCGAAAAAGATCTCTATCCTGAACCGCAGGAATACCGCGTACAGCCGCCAAACGATCTGGGCAATATTCTGGAGGGTGAGTTCCGCCCGGGGTTCTTCACCGGCGTGACCACGGTAGTGTTGAAACTATTCTCTTGCGTGCAACCCAAGGTAGCGGTATTTGGCAAAAAAGATTACCAGCAATTGATGATCGTGCGCAACATGTCCAAGCAGTTTGCGCTGCCGACTGAAATCGTCGCTGCCGAAACTTTTCGGGCCGACGACGGCTTGGCACTATCGTCGCGCAATCGCTATTTATCAAGCGACGAGCGTGCCGAAGCTCCACAGCTATTCCAAGCTTTGAATGCTGTAGCGCAAGAAGTCAGATCCGGTCATCTCGACATGTTTGAACTGGAGCGGGATGCGATGGCACAACTGTCCAAGCGCGGCTGGAAGCCGGATTACATTGCCGTGCGCAAGCGCATCGATCTGCAACCGCCGTCTGCCGGCGATCTGGCTGAAGGCGTACCGCTGGTGGTGCTGTGCGCGGCCAAACTGGGCGTCACCCGCCTCATCGACAACCTGGAAATCTGAAGCGCCGTCACACCATCAATGCACGCCCCGCCATGGCTTTGGCTTGACGCAAATAATCCTTCGTCATGACTGTCGCAGTATCGCCCCAGGTAATCACATTACTAGCCAACATAATGATTATGAAAAATGGCTGGTCACTGGGGAGAATGGCTCAGTAAACTTCAGTGCACACCGAAGTCCACGCAAAATACTATGCATTACCCTCTAATTGGTCAGCGCT
>JBDSCZ010000117.1:0-3404 GCA_039920865.1 Burkholderiaceae bacterium | reverse complement strand
GGCGACTCGCTGCGTTCGAAGATCAAGCAGGTTGCCTCCGGTCGTTTCGGCGTCACTGCGGAATACCTGAATTCGGCCGACCAGATCCAGATCAAGATGGCGCAAGGGGCCAAGCCGGGCGAGGGCGGTCAGTTGCCAGGCGGAAAAGTGTCCGAGTACATCGCCAAACTGCGCTTTTCGGTACCCGGCGTAGGCCTGATTTCGCCGCCGCCGCATCACGACATCTATTCGATCGAAGATCTGGCGCAACTGATCCATGACCTGAAAAATGCCAATCCGCGGGCCGCGATCTCGGTCAAGCTGGTGTCCGAAGTCGGCGTCGGCACGGTGGCAGCCGGTGTTTCCAAGGCGAAAGCGGACCACCTGGTGATCGCCGGTCATGACGGCGGCACCGGCGCGTCGCCGTTGTCTTCGGTCAAGCACACCGGCACGCCGTGGGAACTCGGCTTGTCCGAAACCCAGCAGACGCTGGTATTGAACGGTTTGCGCGGCCGGGTCCGGGTCCAGGCCGACGGCCAGATGAAGACCGGTCGCGACGTTGCGATTGCCGCCATGCTGGGTGCCGATGAGATCGGTTTTGCGACTGCGCCGCTGGTGGTCGAAGGCTGCATCATGATGCGCAAATGCCATCTGAACACCTGTCCGGTCGGGGTTGCGACGCAAGACCCGGTGCTGCGCGCCAAATTCTCCGGCAAGCCGGAATACGTGGTCAACTACTTCTTCTTCGTGGCTGAAGAGACGCGTCAGATCATGGCGCAACTCGGTATCCGTACTTATGAAGAACTGATCGGTCGCGTCGATCTGCTCGACAAGTCGAAAGCGATTTCGCACTGGAAGGCCAAGGGCCTCGATTTTTCGCGGATTTTCTATCAGCCGGAAGTCGCTGCCGATGTGCCTTTCAAGCACAGCGAAACGCAGGATCACGGCCTGGAAAAAGCGCTCGACCACAAGTTGATTGCGCAAGCCAGGACTGCATTGGATAAAGGCGAGCGCGTTTCCTTTATTTCGCCGGTCAGGAACGTCAACCGCACGGTCGGCACCATGTTGTCCGGTGAAGTGGCGCAGCGCTACGGTCATGCAGGCTTGCCTGACGACACCATTCACATCCAGTTGCAGGGTACTGCCGGCCAATCGGCCGGCGCATTCCTGGCGCACGGCATCACGCTGGATCTGGTTGGCGAAGGCAACGATTACGTCGGCAAGGGCCTTTCGGGCGGGCGCATCATCGTGCGCCCTAACACCGAGTTCCGTGGCCGGGCGGTCGACAACATCATTTGCGGCAATACCGTGCTGTACGGCGCGATCGCTGGCGAAGCGTTCTTTAACGGCGTCGCCGGCGAACGTTTCGCGGTGCGCAATTCCGGCGCGACTGCGGTGGTGGAAGGCACCGGCGACCACGGCTGCGAATACATGACCGGCGGCACGGTCGTGGTGCTGGGTGAAACCGGCCGCAATTTCGCCGCCGGAATGTCGGGCGGCATCGCCTATGTGTACGATCCGGACGGCCAGTTCGCGACCCGCTGCAACATGGCGATGGTGGACCTGAATTCGGTCCTGTCTTCGGCCGAGCAGGAACGCACGGTCGATCGGGCGATCTGGCACACGGTGGTGCGCGGTGGCGAGGCACAAACCCACGAGGCGATCCTGAAGGGCTTGATCGAGCGTCACTTCAAGTACACCGGCTCGACCCGCGCCCGCACACTGCTGGATAGCTGGAACGAGTCGCGCAAGCAATTCATCAAGGTGTTCCCGACCGAATACAAGCGGGCGCTGGCCGAGATGAATGCCGGCGTGGACGAGCAAAGCATGGAAACAATCGCGGCATAAATTGCATCGCAAACCCCCTGTTTGGCGCCGCTATCGGCAGCGGCAAACAGGGGTAGACAAGACAGAGGATAAAAATGGGTAAAGTAACCGGTTTTATGGAATTCCAGCGTCAGGAAGAGGCGTATCTGCCGCCCGCCGCACGGCTGAAGAACTTCAAGGAATTTGTACTGCATTTGAGCGATGCCGATGCCAAGATTCAGGGCGCACGCTGCATGGACTGCGGCATCCCGTTCTGCAACAACGGCTGCCCGGTCAACAACATCATTCCCGATTGGAATGACCTGGTGTATCACGGGAACTACCGTGCGGCGCTGGAAACATTGCATTCGACCAACAATTTCCCGGAATTCACCGGGCGCATCTGTCCTGCGCCGTGCGAGACAGCCTGCACGCTAGGCATCAATGACGCGCCGGTCGGCATCAAGTCGATCGAGCACTTCATTATCGACAAGGGCTGGGAAAACGGCTGGGTAACAGCGCAACCGGCCGGCCGCAAGACCGGCAAGAAAGTCGCGGTAGTCGGCTCCGGCCCGGCCGGCATGGCCGCCGCACAGCAGTTGGCGCGGGTCGGCCACGACGTAACGGTGTTCGAGAAGAGCGACCGGGTCGGCGGCCTGTTGCGTTACGGCATCCCCGATTTCAAACTGGAAAAATCGCACATCGACCGCCGCGTCGAACAGATGCAGGCCGAAGGCGTGAGGTTCCGTACCGGCGTCTTCATCGGCAAGGATTTCCCGCAGAACGTCAACAACTGGGCCACCGAGACCATCGCTCCCGAACAGCTGGAAAAAGATTTCGATGCGGTCATCCTCGCCGGCGGCGCCGAGCAGCCGCGCGACCTGCCGGTGCCGGGGCGCGAGCTCAAAGGCGTGCATTTTGCAATGGATTTCCTGCCGTTGCAAAACAAGGTCAATGCCGGCGACAAGCTCAAAGACCAGATCAAGGCTACCGGCAAACATGTGGTGGTGATCGGCGGCGGCGATACCGGTTCCGATTGCGTCGGCACCTCGAACCGGCACGGCGCCGCCAGCGTGGCCCAATTCGAACTGATGCCGCAGCCGCCGCAACAGGAAAACAAGCCGCTGGTATGGCCGTACTGGCCGACCAAACTGCGCACCTCGTCCTCGCACGACGAAGGCTGTGAACGCGACTGGGCGGTCGCCACCAAGCGGCTCGAAGGCAAAAATGGCAAAGTCGAAAAACTGGTCGCCTGCCGGGTCGAATGGCAAGACGGCAAGATGGTCGAAGTGCCGGATTCCGAATTCTCGATGAAGGCCGACCTGGTGCTGCTGGCGATGGGTTTCGTGTCGCCGGTGCAGCAGGTGCTCGATGCATTCGGCGTCGAAAAAGACGTGCGCGGCAACGCCCGCGCCAGCACCGACGGCGACGGTTGCTACCAAACCTCGGCCGACAAGGTATTCGCCGCCGGCGACATCCGGCGCGGCCAATCGCTGGTGGTATGGGCGATCCGCGAAGGCCGCCAATGCGCGCGCGCAGTGGATGAATTCCTGATGGGAACTTCGGTACTGCCGCGCTAGAACTGGCTTGACGCATAAAAAACCTGCCGCATCGAACGA
>JBDSCZ010000116.1:0-8180 GCA_039920865.1 Burkholderiaceae bacterium | reverse complement strand
GGGGCCGTCATATTATGCAATGTAAAGATTAGAATCCGGTGCCGAGCTGGAATTGGAAGTTCTGCTTCCGGTCGGTAGCTTTCGCATTCATGGGCCGGCCATAACTTAATTTCAGCGGACCAATCGGCGATATCCAGCTCAAGCCGATACCTACCGATGTGCGCAATTCGGAAGCACTGATCTTTTGTCCTTCCGCAAACACGTTACCGGCATCGAAAAAGGTAAACCAACGCAAAGTCCGATCATTTCCTGAGCCCGGAAATGGAAACTGCAGCTCTGCATTCGCAATCAAACGGGTCGAACCGCCCAAGGATTCTCCGGTTACGGAATCAACATTGGTTCCAACACCTAGCGATGAACCTTCATAGCCGCGTACCGATCCGATACCGCCAGCATAGAAATTCTTGAAAATAGGATACTTTTTGCCGCCATAACCACGACCGTAATCGACTTCGCCATTCAATGCCAGCGTCATGCTGCGCCCGATCGGCAGGAAATATTGGTCCTGATACACCGCACGGTAATAGCGCAAGGTACCAACTGCTGACAATTCCAGATTTGCACGTTGATAGCGGCCCTTGTTTGGTGCGATCGCGCTATCGCGTCCGTCACGTTGCCATGCCGCAGTTAACGGAAACGAGGTAGTTGTGGCCTTTCCTGCACCGCCGGCATCGGCAGTACCGTTTTCCCTAACAAAATCTATCCACTTTTGCGGGCTGATAATCGGTGGAGAAAAGGTCTGCACCGAAGTTCGCTCAGCACCAATGCCGAAAAACACAGTGTCGAGTTCGGAAAATGGCACGCCAAACCGCACGCTACCACCCGAAGTCACCACTTTGTAATCGTAAGTATAAGTATCTGCCGGGCGCGTTGTCCGGTAAAACAGTTCATAGCTGCGACTGACCCCATCCTTGGTGAAATAGGGGTCGGTTTGTGACAGCGCTACCGTACGATTACGTTTACTGGTATTAACATCAAGTCCTATCGTGTTGCCGGTGCCGAAAGCATTGGCTTGCTGGATCGAGCCTGTCAGCGTCAGCTTCTCGCTACTGGAAAATCCGGCGCCGAGCAGAAGGTTGCCGGTCGGTTTTTCAACTACCGACATGTTGATGTCGACCTGATCGGTACTGCCTGGCACTTCCGGCGTCTCAATATTCACTTCCTTGAAATAGCCAAGGCGATCCACTCTATCCCGCGAAAGCCTGATTTTGGTACCGTCATACCAGGAGTCCTCAAATTGCCGGAATTCGCGTCGGATCACCTCGTCGCGCGTCTTGGTGTTTCCGGCAAGATTAATACGTCGAACATACACACGCTTGCCTGGATCCAGCAAAATCGTCAGCGCCACTTCCTTTTTCTCGCGATTAATTTGCGGATTGGCATTAACGTTGGCGAAAGCATAACCAAAGTTTCCCATTCGTTCCGATATCTTGGCAATGCTTGAAGACAACTTTTCGCCGGAATAGACGTCACCTTTTTTCAGGGTCAACAGGGAATTGAATTCCGCTTCGCGGCCAAACATCTGTCCCTCGATCTTGACATCGGAGATGGTGTACTTTTCCCCTTCGTTGATATTGATAGTGATGTAAATTTCTTTTTTATCCTGCGTGATCGAGACTTGGGTCGATTCCACCTGCATCTCGATATAACCACGATTCAGATAAAAAGATTTCAGCGCTTCAATGTCGCCAGTCAGTTTTTGTTTCGAGTATTGGTCGGCTTTGGTGTACCAGCTAAACCAGCCTGGCGTTGTCAGGTTCAACAAATCCAATAATTCTTTGTCGCTGAAGGCTTTATTCCCAACGAAATTAATTTGTTTAATATGAGAAATACCACCTTCATTCACCGCGAAATTGACTGTTACCCGATTACGCTCGATCGGCGTGACAGTAGAGGTAATTTGTACCCCATATAACCCTCGGGACAGATATTGGCGCTTTAATTCCTGTTCGGCACGGTCCACTAAAGCCTTGTCGTAAATGCGCGATTCCCCCAGGCCAATTTCTTTCAACGCCTTTGTAAGCATTACCTTGTCGAACTCCTTGGTACCGGAGAACTCAACACTGGCGATCGCAGGGCGCTCTTCGACCATGATGATGAGCACATCGCCATCGACTTCAATGCGTACATCCTTGAAGAAACCGGTTGCATACAGAGACTTGATCGCAGCCACACTTTTTTCATCGTTGAAGGTTTCACCAACACGCACCGGGAGATAACTGAACACAGTACCTGCCTCAGTGCGCTGAATCCCTTCTACGCGGATATCTTTTACCTTGAATGGATCAATCGCCAAAGCGTGCCCGGAGCACAGTACAAGAACGGCAACGGCAAGTACATTACGGCGGAAAACTGGAATTGAAAAAAGCGCAGAATATAATTTCATTGGTAACCGATTATGAATATTTTTGTTTTGTGAGTTGCGAGTTTTGAGATACCAACAAGCAAGATCATCTTCATTTCAGGAAATAAGGCGCACGACGTCATTGAAGACAGCTACTAGCATCAATGTCATCAAAATACCCATCCCGGCCCGCTGGGCAATTTCACCAAAACGCGCAGAAACAGGGCGTCCGGTCAAAACTTCCACGAAATAATACAGCAAAAGCCCGCCATCCAACACCGGGATCGGGAGCAAATTCATTACTCCAAGACTGATGCTGATGAATGCGATGAAGCTGATGTAGCTGACGATTCCAATCCGTGCAGTCTGCCCTGCATAGTCAGCGATGGTAATGGGGCCAGTGATATTTTTCAGCGAAACCTCGCCCACCAGCATTTTTCCGATCATTTTTAGCGTCAGCACGCTAGTGCCCCAAGTCCGGTTGGCGCCCTTGACAATGGCTTCAATCGGCGCGGCACTCACGGTAACCATGGCAGGAATCATCGAAACTTCAGCCTTGATCTTGCCAATAATTCTTTCGCCCTGGGTTTGCCCTTCCGGCGTTACAGTTGCTACGAATTCGCGCCCATCCCTTTGCCCACTCACCTGAAGTGGCTTATTGGCAGAATCTTGCAGAATTTCTATAAAGGCCAATCCATCGACAATAGGTTTGCCATCAACTGCCAGAATTAAATCACCCTCCCGCAGCCCACCTTGCATGGCCGGGCCTTCAGGCATGACTTTTCCCAAAACAGCTGGCGGCCTTGCAAGTGATATGCCTAACGTGCCTAAAAAATCGCCCTCCAGATCCTCTGGCGTCAAGCTATCAAGCGGCACTGAAATGGTGTCCAGCAACGTTCCGTTCTGATCTGCAGGATCAGAACGACTGACATCTAGCCTGGCCACACTTTTCTCAATGGCTAGCCGCACGAATTTCCAGCGTAAGTCAGACCATACCTCTATTGCCTCGCCATTGACTGCCGTGACTTGCTCACCTCCACGCAGTCCAGCCTTGTACGCTACGGATTGCTCGGGAACAATCCGTATATTGGCAACAGGTTCTGGAATTCCATGCACATACAACGATGCGAATAATAATATTGCCAGGATAAAATTGGCAATCGGTCCGGCAGCAACGATTGCTATGCGCTTCCACACGTTCTGACGGGTGAACTCGCGTTGCTTATCATGCGAAGAAAATTCATCCAGATTCTGTTCCCGAGCGTCCAGCATCTTCACGTAGCCACCAAGCGGCAATGCTGAAATCACCCATTCAGTTTGATCGGAACCGAAACGGCGCGAAAATATCACCTTGCCCATTCCGACCGAAAAGCGCAGCACTTTTACCCCACACAGGCGGGCGACGAAAAAATGCCCCATCTCATGGATGATGACCAGTATCCCGAGGGCAAAAACAAAAGCAATTAACGTTTGCAGTAAGTTCATGAATTCATATAGGTAGTAGCGACTCTGCGCGCCTTCAAATCCTGCTCCAGCAAGTCGCCAATACTGTTGACCTGAATGTGTGGAAACACATCCATTACACGCGCAATCAGTTGGTCTATCATGCGAAATCCGATACGTCCATCCAAGAAACCCTGAACCGCAACTTCGTTGGCTGCATTCAAAATTGCCGGCGCTGAGCCACCAACACGCAAAGCATCAAACGCTAGTTTGAGACAGGGAAACCGGTTGAAATCCGGTTTTTTAAAATCCAGTTGGCCGATGCTCGTCAGATCCAAATGCGCGACACCGGATGCAATACGCTCCGGATAGGCAAGCGCATGTGCAATTGGCGTGCGCATGTCAGGGTTGCCCAACTGCGCGAGCACAGAACCATCGATGTATGAAACCATTGAATGAATAATGCTTTGTGGATGAATAACTACCTCGATCTGATCGGCTGAGGCACCAAACAACCAATGCGCCTCAATGACTTCGAGCCCCTTATTCATCATCGTAGCTGAATCCACCGAAATTTTCCTGCCCATGACCCAATTCGGATGCGCAACGGCTTCTGTTGGCGTCACTGAATCAAGCGTGTCTACCGAACGATTCAAGAATGGGCCACCAGAAGCGGTCAACAAAACCTTGGCAATGCCCTGTTCGGACGGTGCGCGACGGTAATTCTTCGGTAGGCACTGGAAAATCGCATTATGCTCACTGTCAATTGGCAGCAGCGTGGCGCCATTCTCCAGCAGCGCATCCATGAAAAGTTGGCCAGCCATTACCAGCGCTTCCTTGTTTGCCAACAGTATTTTTTTGCCGGCCTTGGCTGCTGCCAGTGTCGGCGCCAAGCCAGCCGCGCCTACGATGGCCGCCATGACCACATCACAATCTTGATCACAAGATACTGCTGCCAGCGCAGTTGGTCCAAATTCGACCTGTGTTTGTAGATTTTTTTGCCTTAATTGCTGAGATAAAATTTGCGCCGCCTGCGCTGACCCGACCACGGCAATGCGCGGCTTGAATTGTTCGCACTGACGAAACAGCGCATCAACACTGGTATGCGCAGTCAACGCATAAATGGAATAACGTTCAGGGTGACGGGCAACCACATCCAGCGTTGAAACGCCAATAGAACCTGTGGAACCGAGAATTGTAATTCTTTGCATGATTTTTATTCCAACGCCAATACTATAACCATGCGCCAATGAGTACGGCTAGCGGCAAGACCGGGATCAAGGCGTCAATCCGGTCGAGCACGCCACCATGGCCAGGCAGCAAATTGCTGCTGTCTTTCATGCCTGCGCGTCTTTTGAGTTGCGACTCAGACAGGTCGCCAACTACACTGGCCGCGACCAGAAATGTCATGCATGCCAAAAAACCGATAAGCCCAAAATGCGCATGCAGTCGCGCTGCGAAAGTATCCTGCAATGCTGTAAAGCGAATTGAAATTGCGCTCACTAGCACGACTGCAATCCAACCGCCGATAGCCCCTTCCCAAGATTTCCCAGGAGAAATCGACGGCGCCAGTTTGCGTCGCCCCAAAGCCTTGCCGGAAAAATAGGCGCCAATATCCGCGACCCAGACAATTGCCATAATGGAAAGCAAAAAAAGCGGCGAGTGTCGAAATGCAGCGACAATTGCAACAAAGCAGCCAAGTATGGCAATACTGTAAAAACCGGCCAAGAATCGGCTCTGAACACTTTGCAAAGGAGGCAAGCCTAGAGACAGTAAGGGTACTAGCACAAACAGCCAGATTGCAGAACTGACAGCAAACAATAGAGTCGTTCCGCTTGCATTGAAGTTCGCAACAATGATTCCAAATACCACGGTCCAAGCTGCAGCAATTGCAACAGGGTGGGCGCTGCTGGTTAGACGCAAACTTTCCCATGCCGCTGCAGCAAAAAAAATCGTGAAAATTATAGCGAACGCAGGAAAATTATTTAAATATAAAATCGGCAGCAAAACCGCCAACAATACTAATGCGGTAAGCACCCGGATTTTAAGCATCAGGAAGCCTTTTTATTTTCAAGCATCTGTTCGCTTGTGCGTCCGAAACGGCGCTCACGCTGTTGATAAGAAGCGATTGCCTCATCCAGTTTTTTTGAATCAAAATCAGGCCAGAACGTCTCGGTAAAATAAAACTCTGTATACGCAAGTTGCCACAATAAGAAATTAGAAATTCGCTGCTCGCCACCTGTTCGAATAAACAAATCCGGTTCTGGTGCATAAGCCATGGCCAGATGCGGCGCCAATTGATCTTCACTGAACGTCGTTGCAACCGGATTGAGTGCCACCATTTTGTTGATGCCTTGCATCACATCCCAGCGGCCACCGTAATTTGCACAGATTGTGACAGTGAGAGCCTTATTTGCTGCCGTTTTTCTTTCGGCTTGCGAAATCATGTCCTGTAACTTGGTCTCAAATCGGCTCAAATCGCCGACTACCTTGAGTCGAATGCCATTTGCATGCATCCGGGAAACCTCCCGCTCCAGTGCGGTAATGAACAATCGCATCAGAAGAGATACCTCGTCTGCCGGACGCCGCCAATTCTCGGAGCTGAATGCGAACAGGGTCAAGAATTCCACCCCACGATCAATGCAAGCTTCTACAATGCTGCGCACCGTTTCGACACCTTTGACGTGCCCAGCCACGCGCGGCAGAAAACGTTTGGTCGCCCAACGGCCATTGCCATCCATAATGACGGCGATATGTTTGGGCACCGCAGACACTACCGGCACTTGTTGCGTCGAACTCGATTGTGTCATGGCTTTAATAGAAATATGATTGTCTTATCGTTATGGGATGCTGCTTTAGGCTATACAGTCAACACTTCCTTTTCCTTCTCCGCTACCAATTTATCAACATCGGCAACAAATTTATCTGTCAGTTTCTGTATCTCTTCCTGAGCGCGACGCTCGTCGTCTTCCGAGCATGCTTTATCTTTCAGCAGTTTCTTCAGCGCCTCATTGGCGTCGCGTCGTATATTGCGAATGGCGATCTTCGCATCTTCCGCTTCATTTTTTGCCAGCTTGACCATTTCCTTGCGACGCTCTTCCGTCAAG
The DNA here is from genome assembly GCA_039920865.1 of Burkholderiaceae bacterium. Taxonomy (GTDB): domain Bacteria; phylum Pseudomonadota; class Gammaproteobacteria; order Burkholderiales; family Burkholderiaceae_D; genus AVCC01. The sequence continues at coordinate 1,286 of JBDSCZ010000116.1, read as the reverse complement.
GCTGGCGTCGGTACGCGAATCATGTCGCCCTGCGTCGATGGATTCAGTCCGAGATCGGATTCACGAATCGCTTTCTCAACTACCGCAATCATCTTTTTTTCCCAAGGCTGAACGCCTATGGTGCGCGCATCGATCAAGGTCACATTTGCGACCTGGGTCAACATGGTCGGATTGCCATAGTAGTCCACCTGGATATGGTCAAGAATTCCAGGGTGCGCTCGACCAGTGCGCACTTTGGCCAGATCTGCCTTTAGCGCATCAATGGATTTCTGCATTTTTTGATCGGTATTTTTCTTGATGTCAAGTATGGCCATCTGCATTCCTCTTTTTCAAAGGTTAAATTTTATTCTTTATTTATTGCAATTGTGAACATGATAGCCAGGCGCGGTCAGTACGCAAACACAGTAACTTTAGCCAACAAAATACACGATAGATATGTAAATAAAACTACACGTGAACCAGTGTTCCCTCGTCCTCGCCCATAATTGCTCGCATCAATGCACCAGGCTTGATTATCGAAAAAACCTTAATCGGCAATTTTTGATCGCGGCACAAAGCAAAGGCAGTTGCATCCATCACTTGCAGATGTTTTGCAATCGCTTCATCAAATGTGATTGTCGAATATCGCACCGCATTTGGATCCAGCTTGGGATCGGCAGTATAAACACCATCAACTTTTGTAGCTTTCAGTACGATGTCCGCCCCGATTTCAGACCCACGCAATGCTGCGGCAGTATCGGTGGTAAAAAATGGATTGCCGGTACCTGCAGCAAATACGACAATTTTGCCCTCTTCAAGATACTGAAGGGCTTTGGGGCGAACATACGGCTCAACGACCTGTTCGATACTGATGGCAGACATCACGCGGGCAACGATTCCGACCTGGCGCATCGCATCGGCGAGCGCCAGAGAGTTCATGACCGTCGCCAGCATGCCCATATAATCGGCGGTGGCGCGATCCATGCCCTCGGCACCCGGTGCCACGCCACGGAAAATATTCCCGCCACCGATAACAATCGCCAGTTCGACCCCCATGCTGGCAACTTCAGCCACGTCGGCCACCATGCGATCAATTGTTGCGCGATTGATACCGTAGGCATCATCGCCCATCAGTGCTTCTCCGGATAGCTTGAGGAGGACACGCTTGTAGGCAGGTTTTGTCATGAGCTGATTTCCTTTTGTTGGTCCGGATGATTATCTATCGTGCTACTGAACTTCACTTTGAAAATATCGGCAACTGAACCAGAACCAGTGGAGTTCGCGACAACAACTGCTGCCTGCCGTTT
>JBDSCZ010000115.1:0-3391 GCA_039920865.1 Burkholderiaceae bacterium | reverse complement strand
TGATTGCTGCCGACCGCCACGATCTGGCCATCCCTGACCAGCACCGCACCGACCGGCACCTCGCCCAAAGCCCAGGCCTTGTGCGCCTGTTCCAGCGCCTGCCCCATGAAGAACGCGTCATCCATTCCGGCCGTCAACTTCGGCCCAGCAATTGGGCGTTTCGTACAAGGTAATTTTGCGCAAGGACAGGCCGGTGCCGTATCTGTCCTGGTACACGTTTTTCAGGATATCGAAAGCTGCCTTAGCCAGATTCTCGACCGTCGGAATGCGATCGAGCACGACGGTCTTGTGATCCGGCATGCTGTCGAGGAATTGCCTGACTGCGGTATCGTTGCGGTAGACCAGAAACGCATGGTCCCAGAGATCGACCAGATGGGTTTTTGCCAGCGTCTTGATGTCGGTAAAATCCATGATCATGCCGTTATCCGATTGCCCCTCTGCTTCAACCACCGCGCCGACCAGCGTGATCAGTAGCGTATAGCGGTGCCCGTGCAGATTGCGGCACTGGCTTTTATGGTCGGGAATACGGTGGCCGGCATCGAATTCCAGCTTGCGGGTAATGGTTAACATGGTTTCAGGGGATTTGAAGAAGTTTATGGGTCTGCAGGCTGAGCTTCCATTGCGGATTGTGTTTGCAGGTCTCGATTGCCAGACGGGTATTGGCGGCAACGTCCGGCCCATCCATCGGCTGCACAAAAAAATGTTCAAAATCGAGCCCCGCATAGTCGGCCAGAACCTGGCCGGCTTGCGGAATCACGACCTTGATTTCGTGGCCCCGCGCGACTGCCAATACCGAACCCATTTTCGGGCTGACGCAGATCCAGTCCACTCCGGTTGGCACTACGATGGTGCCGTTGGTCTCGATGGCGATCGAGAATCCGTGCGCATGCATGCTGGCAATCAGCGCAAGATCGAGCTGCAGCAGCGGTTCACCGCCGGTGAAGACCACGTATTTATGGACGGGATAATCCTGCGGCCATAAGCTGTCAATCGTGCGCGCCAGCGCGTCGCTGTTGGCAAACTTGCCGCCCCGTTCGCCGTCGGTGCCGACAAAATCGGTATCGCAAAATCGGCACACGGCGCTGGCACGATCAGCCTCGCGGCCCGACCACAGATTGCAACCACTGAAGCGGCAAAACACCGCCGGCCGCCCCGCGTGTGCGCCCTCGCCTTGCAAGGTATAAAAAATTTCTTTGATGCTATAAGTCACTGCGTTCTTCACATCAGTTAAAAAATGGCTGAACCGATCAAGGTTTCAGCAAGAGCATAAATTTATGTTGCTGCAGGAATTGTAACGTGCGGATGGCTTGCTCGCTTACGACAAGGACGACGCGCCTTTGACGGTGTATCGTCCTGCTGCAAGGCTAGAAACGCGCTCAGTCGGTCAGGTTTATTCCCACTCGATGGTCGCTGGCGGTTTGCCGGAAATGTCGTAGACCACGCGATTGATGCCTCGGACTTCATTGATGATGCGGTTTGAAACCTTTCCCAACAATGCGTGCGGCAAATGCGCCCAATCTGCAGTCATGAAATCCTGCGTTTGCACTGCGCGCAGCGCCACCACGTATTCATACGTGCGTCCATCGCCCATCACGCCGACCGATTTCACCGGCAGAAATACTGCAAAGGCCTGACTGGTTAACTGGTACCAGTTTTTACCGCTGATTTCATCTACGGTATTGCGCAATTCTTCGATGAAAATGGCATCGGCGCGACGCAACAGGTCGGCGAATTCCTTTTTCACTTCGCCCAGGATGCGCACGCCCAGGCCGGGGCCTGGAAATGGATGGCGATACACCATGTCGTGCGGCAGGCCGAGTGCGACACCCAGTTCGCGCACTTCATCCTTGAACAGTTCGCGCAAGGGCTCCAGTAGTTTCAAATTCATGCTATCCGGCAAACCGCCAACATTATGGTGGCTCTTGATGGTTTGGCCCTTTTTGCCCTTGCCTGCACTTTCAATCACGTCGGGATAGATGGTGCCTTGGGCCAGCCACTTGGCGTTTTGCAGTTTGCCGGACTCAGCCTGGAATACCTCGACGAATTCTCGCCCGATGATCTTGCGCTTGGCTTCAGGGTCCGAAACGCCAGTCAGCGCGCCCATGAACTGCATGGTGGCGTCGACATGGATCACTTTCACGCCCAGGTTTTTGCCGAACATGTTCATCACCATTTTGCCTTCATCCAGGCGTAACAAGCCGTGGTCGACAAAAACGCAAGTCAGCCTATCGCCGATGGCGCGGTGAATCAGCGCGGCAGCAACGCTGCTGTCGACACCGCCGGAAAGACCCAGGATAACTTCGTCCTGCCCGACTTGCTGGCGGATCGATGCGACGGCTTCGGCGATATAGTCCGGCATGTTCCAGTCGGACTTGCAGCCGCAAATCTCGTGCACGAAACGACCGATGATGGCCTTGCCCTGCATGGTGTGGGTAACTTCCGGATGAAACTGCAGTGCATAGAAGCGGCGTTCTTCATCGGCCATCGCTGCAATCGGGCAGTTGTCGGTCGAAGCCATCAGCTTGAAGCCGGGCGGCATTTGAATCACCTTGTCGCCATGGCTCATCCACACCTTGAGCATGCCATGGCCCTCGGCGGTCACGAAGTCATTGATTTCATTGAGCAAGGCAGTATGGCTGCGGGCCCGCACTTCGGCGTAGCCGAATTCGCGCACCAGGCCGTTTTCGACCTGGCCGCCGAGCTGGGCGGCCATGGTCTGCATGCCATAGCAGATGCCCAGGACCGGCACGCCTAGTTCAAAAACCGCCTGTGGAGCGCGCGGCGTGTCGCCTTCCATGACGGAATTCGGCCCACCAGAAAGGATAATCCCGGCCGCCCCGTAGTTTCGGATGAAATCATCCGAAACGTCGTAAGGAAAGACTTCAGAAAAAACACCCGAGTCGCGCACGCGGCGGGCTATCAGTTGGGTGACCTGTGAACCGAAATCGAGAATGAGAATTTTAGAGTGCATGAAGGGCGCTTTTACAAAAGGACATTAAGACGACAAGTTTTCACCAGGAATAGCCTGGATGACACAATTACGGCCTGCTTTTTTAGCAGTGATTAGCGCTCTTTCTGCATAGTCGATCAGTTCTTCCTGGCTTGCTGCAGGAAACCTATCGGTCGAGACGGTGCCGGCGCTGACCGTCAATTGCAGTTTGATAGTGCCAATCATTTCTGCGTGCGCCATGATGGCCAAACGCATCCGCTCCGCCACCGCCAGTGAAATCAGATGCGATGCACCGGGCAGAATTACCATGAATTGATCGCCGTCGTAGCGGCCCAGTGCATCGTGGGGGCGGATGCAGGACCGCAAGCGGCTGACTACCTTAAGCAGCAAGGTGTCGCCGCTGAGCCGGCCATGTTCTTCATTAATGTTTTTGAAATGATC
>JBDSCZ010000114.1:0-4910 GCA_039920865.1 Burkholderiaceae bacterium | reverse complement strand
GCCAGACTGCTGCCGTGGGTCGCGCCCGGGTGCGCTCCCACAAAAAAATGCTGCTTGGAAGTTTCTTATAGGAAGCTGAACAACAACCAAACATCGCCATCAGCCAACCGGCCAGACGGGCAGATCAGGGCGTGTGCAATGCCGCTTCCGCACCACAACCGCGTCTGAAACCCGTATCGTTTCATCATGTAACACATTGGCACTTGATACTCGGGCCGGGCATCCCTATTGTGGTTGCAGGCACCGCTTGGGCAGGCCAAAATTTAATCGGACAAGCAGATGAAAAGCAGGCACTAAATCAAGTGCAAACAGCTCTAATCCTTGCAACTTATTGTCTTTAGACAAACATTACACACAACAAAATAAGAAGAACAGGTCTAGAATAAAAGTGGTAATGGTGCATTTGGGTGTATTTGCACACGAGACTGTTAGTAAGGTTTCAATCAAAGGACATGAAAATGAAAATCTTTGACAACTATGCAGCACGCTACGAACGGACCCGGGAGGAAGAGTATTCCTTGCAGGAATACTTGGACTTGTGCCGGCGCGATCCTCTTGCGTATTCGAGCGCAGCCGAACGCATGCTGGCCGCCATCGGCGAACCGGAATTGATCGACACCCGCAATTACCCGCACCTGTCGCGCATCTTCGCCAACAAGGTGATTAAAATCTATCCTGCCTTCAAGGAATTCTACGGAATGGAGGATGCGATCGAGCAGGTGGTATCGTATTTCCGCCATGCAGCGCAGGGGCTGGAAGAACGCAAGCAGGTTTTATATCTGCTGGGACCGGTCGGCGGCGGCAAATCGTCGATTGCCGAAAAACTCAAGCACCTGATGGAAAAAGTGCCGTTCTACTGCATCAAGGGCTCGCCGATCAACGAGTCGCCGCTGGGCCTGTTCAACCCGGATGAAGACGGCGCAATTCTCGAAGAGGATTACGGCATCCCGCGCCGCCACATCAGCACCATCCCCAGCCCGTGGGCGATCAAGCGCCTGAGCGAATTCAACGGCAACATCAATCAGTTCCGGGTCGTCAAGCGCTACCCATCGATCCTGAAACAAGTCGCCATCTCAAAAACCGAACCAGGCGACGAAAACAACCAGGATATTTCATCGCTGGTGGGCAAGGTTGATATCCGCAAACTGGAGGATTACTCGCAGGACGACACCGATGCCTACAGCTATTCGGGCGGCCTGTGCCTGTCGAACCAGGGCCTGATGGAATTCGTCGAAATGTTCAAGGCGCCGATCAAGGTGCTGCACCCGTTACTGACCGCGACCCAGGAAGGCAACTACAAGGGCACCGAGGGCTTTGGCGCGATTCCGTTCGACGGCATCATCCTGGCCCACTCCAACGAATCTGAATGGAAAGCGTTTAAAAACAACAAGAACAACGAAGCATTTCTGGACCGGGTATACATCGTCAAGGTTCCTTACTGCCTGCGGGTCATGGAAGAAACCAAGATTTACGAAAAACTGTTGCGCAACTCCTCGCTGTCGCAAGCACCATGCGCGCCCGGCACGCTGAAGATGATGGCGCAGTTCGCGGTACTGACACGCCTGAAGGAGCCGGAAAACTCCAGCATCTACAGCAAGATGCTGGTCTACGACGGTGAAAACCTGAAGGACATCGACCCGAAAGCCAAGTCTTACCACGAGTACCGCGACTATGCCGGGGTCGATGAAGGCATGAGCGGATTGTCGACCCGCTTCGCCTACAAGATTCTGTCCAAGGTATTCAACTTCGACACCACCGAAGTCGCAGCCAATCCGGTGCATCTGATGTATGTGCTGGAACAGCAGATCGAACGCGAACAGTTTCCGCCTGAAACCGAACAAAAATATCTGGCCTATATCAAGGAATACCTGGCCCAGCGTTACGTCGAATTCATCGGCAAGGAAATCCAGACCGCGTATCTGGAAAGCTACTCCGAATACGGCCAGAATATTTTCGATCGCTACGTGACGTTTGCCGACTTCTGGATTCAGGATCAGGAATACCGCGATCCCGATACCGGCGAAAGCTTCGACCGCAGTTCGCTCAACCTGGAGCTGGAAAAGATAGAACGTCCGGCCGGCATCTCGAATCCAAAGGACTTCCGCAACGAAATCGTCAACTTCGTGCTGCGGGCCCGGGCCCAGAATGCCGGCAAGAACCCGTCCTGGACCAGCTACGAAAAACTCAAGATGGTGATCGAGAAGAAAATGTTCTCGAATACCGAAGAGCTGCTGCCGGTGATCTCGTTCAACGCCAAGGCCAGCGCCGACGATGTCAACAAGCACGAAGAGTTCGTCGCCCGCATGGTGGATAAAGGATATACGGCGAAACAGGTACGGCTGTTGTGCGAATGGTATCTGCGCGTCAGAAAATCGTCATGACCGGATTGCCCGTAGGGGTGGGTTCCAAACCCGCCCTAACCGTCCGCTCCAAACCGGTCCTAACATTTTGGCAACGACAGGGCGGGTTTGGAACCCGCCCCTACGGGCGCTGAATTTTATAGGAGACGACTTTGGTTCACCTCATCGACCGGCGCCTGCAAGGCAAAAACAAATCCGCAGTCAACCGCGAACGATTTTTACGTCGTTACAAGGGCCAGATCAAGGATGCGGTTGAGCGTGCAATAAAAGGCCGCTCCATTACCGACATGGAGAGCGGTGAAAAAGTATCGATTCCTGCCAAGGATGTAAACGAACCGAATTTCGGTCATGCTCATGGCGGGGTCTGGGAGACAGTACATCCCGGCAACAAGGAATACCAGAAAGGCGACCGGGTGCAGCGCCCCAAAGGCGGCTCCGGCTCCGGTTCAGGGCAGGCCGGCAACAGCGACCAGCTGACCGAAGACGACTTCATCTTCGAGCTCACGCGCGAAGAATTCCTGAACTACTTCTTCGAGGATCTGGAATTGCCGAACATGGTAAAAACCCAGCTCACCGCCACCACCGAATTCAAGCAGCAGCGCGCCGGTTACAAAATGTCCGGCACGCCCACCAACATCCATGTGCTGCGCTCGCTGCGCGGCGCGCTCGGGCGGCGCATCGCAGTCGGCAGCAAATCGCACCGGCGCCTGCTGGAAGCGGAAAACGAACTCAAGCTGTTGCTCGGCAAGGTGCCGGACGACGATCCGCAGATCGTCGCGCTGCGCCAGGAAATTCATCACCTGCGCAGCAAGTTGCTGGCAATTCCGTTCATCGACCCGTTCGACCTGCGCTATAGCAATCGCATCCGGGTGCCGAAACCGTCCAGCCAGGCCGTCATGTTTTGCATCATGGATGTCTCCGGCTCGATGGATGAAATGAAGAAGGATATCGCCAAACGCTTTTTCATCCTGCTGTACCTGTTTTTGGAGCGTGCCTATGACAAGATCGAAGTCGTCTTCATCCGCCACCACACGATGGCCGACGAAGTCGATGAAAACGACTTCTTCCACTCGCGCGAATCGGGCGGCACCGTGGTGTCGTCGGCGCTGCACCTGCTAGCCAAGATCATGCGCGAGCGCTACACCAGCAACGACTGGAACATCTACGTCGCGCAGGCGTCCGATGGCGATAACTGGGACAACGATTCGGTCGCCTGCCGCCAGTTGCTGATCAATACCATCATGCCGGCGGTGCAGTATTACGCTTACGTCGAAATCACCGAAGACAAGCCGCAAAATCTGTGGCAAGAATACACCCAGGTACTGAACCATCATCCGCACTTTGCCATGCAGCTGATCAAGTCCCAGGCCGATATTTATCCAGTGTTTCGCGATCTGTTCAAGAAGCAGGAAACGGTATGAACGCGCCCAGCAAGAGAGCCACCCCGCAGTCATTGCCAAAACAGTCGGAATGGACTTTCGAGCTGCTGGAGCAGGCGCACGAAGAAGTGCGCCGCGTGGCCCAGAATTTCGGCCTCGACACCTACCCGAACCAGCTCGAAATCATCAGCGCCGAACAGATGATGGACGCCTACACCGCGGTTGGCTTGCCGGTGTCGTACCACCACTGGTCGTTCGGCAAGCACTTCCTGAATACCGAAAAAAGCTACAAGCGCGGCCAGATGGGGCTGGCCTACGAGATCGTCATCAACTCGAACCCCTGCATCGCCTATCTGATGGAAGAAAACAGCCTGATGATGCAAACCCTGGTGATTGCGCATGCGGCCTACGGTCACAACTCATTCTTCAAGGGCAATTACCTGTTCCGCACCTGGACCAATGCCGAGGAAATCGTCGACTACATGGTATTCGCCAAGAAATTCATCGCCGAATGCGAGGAGCGGCACGGGGTCGAAGCGGTCGAATTGTTGCTCGACTCCTGCCATGCGTTGCAAAACCACGGCGTCAACCGCTACAAGCGCCCGGCCAAGCTGTCGCTGGCGGAAGAAAAGGCGCGCCAGAAGGAGCGCGAAGCGTATCAGCAAACGCAGGTCAACGAATTGTGGCGCACCCTGCCCCAGCATGAGAAAGAAACGGTAGACCAGCGGCCGGCGCGGTTCCCGAGCGAGCTGGAAGAAAACCTGCTGTACTTCATCGAGAAATTCGCGCCGATACTGGAACCGTGGCAACGCGAAGTGGTGCGCATCATTCGCAAGGTTGCGCAGTATTTTTACCCGCAGCGCCAGACCCAGGTCATGAACGAAGGCTGGGCCACCTTCTGGCATTACACCATCCTCAACCAGCTGTACGAGGAAGGCGTGGTCGATGACGGTTTCATGATGGAGTTTTTGCAAAGCCACACCAACGTGATCTACCAGCCGCCGCTCGACAGCCCGCACTACAGCGGCATCAATCCGTATGCGTTGGGGTTTGCGATGATGTCCGACATCCGCCGCATCTGCGAAGCCCCGACCGGCGAGGACCGCACCTGGTTTCCGCATATCGCCGGCAGCGACTGGCGCCAGACGCTCGATTTTGCGATGCGCAATTT
>JBDSCZ010000113.1:0-5613 GCA_039920865.1 Burkholderiaceae bacterium | reverse complement strand
ACCGCTTTCTGAGGATCTTTATCGGCCAGTTTTTCCGGAATCAACTGAGCGGGAGATGGCAGTCGAACGCCATCGGCTGCCGAGCCGGCCAATTTAAGGAAATCGTTGGAGGCCACCCCATGCGACTGATAGAGCGGCAGGCTGATGCCAAGCTGCTTGTAGTTCTTGGTGACGATAGCCGGACCCTGCCCCAGACCAAAGACAAACACCGCCTGCACACCTGCTGTGTTCTTGATCTTGGTTAGTTGCGGACTCATGTCGGTATCTTTTGGCCCGAAGGTTTCGTTGGCCACTATTGTGATGCCGTACTTGGCAGCGACGCCCTCCGTTTCCTTCTTGCCGGACTGTCCGAAACCGCTAGTTTCAGAGAACAGCGCGACCTTGCTGATGCCGCGCTTCTTCATGTCTTCGAACACCTTTTCCGCCGCCATGCGGTCGGTGTGCGGTGTCTTGAACACCCATTTTTTGACCGGATCAATGATCACTACAGCACCGGCCAGGGAGATGAATGGAAGATTGGCTTTTTCTGCTAACGGCACCATGGACATGGTGGAACCGGTGGTGGTGCCGCCGACCAGGATATCGACCTTGTCATTGTCGATCAGGCGCTTGGCAAAACCGTGGGCCTTGCCCGCGTCGCTTCCGTCATCGTAATGAAGCAATTCCAATTGGCGACCGAGCACGCCTCCTTTTTTATTCAAATCCTCGACATACAACTGTAAAGTTTTCAGTTCCGGGTCGCCCAGGAAAGCGGCTGGGCCGGTAACCGACAGCACCGACCCGATCTTGATCGGCTCCGCAGCAAAAGCACCGAATGCACCTAGCGTCAGAACGGCGCCAACAACCAGCTTTTTCATCGTGTAATTCATGAGTTTGTCTCCTCTGTGGTAAGTCTTAGATAGGTTCAAATACGTTCAATAATCAGGGCGATGCCCTGTCCAACACCTATACACATAGTGCAAAGCGCGTAACGGCCGCCACGGCGGGCGAGCTCGTAACTGGCGGTCGTGACCAGACGGGCGCCGCTCATGCCGAGCGGGTGGCCCATCGCGATGGCACCGCCATTCGGATTGACGCGGGCTTCATCATCAGCCAGGCCGAGGTTGCGCAGAACAGCCAAACTCTGGGCTGCGAAAGCTTCATTGAGCTCAATGACATCCATCTGATCCAGCGTCAGGCCTGCCTTGGCCAGCACCTTGCGCACGGCGTGGACCGGGCCAAAACCCATGATGTGCGGAGATACGCCAGCGGTGGCCATGGCGACGATGCGGGCGCGCGGCGTCAGCCCATGCTGACGGGCAGCGGCTCCGGAAGCAATGAGCAGCGCGCAGGCGCCGTCGTTAACCCCGGAAGCGTTGCCGGCGGTGACGGAAAGTTCCGGGCCATTCACGCCTTTCAGCTTGGCCAGCATTTCCAGCGTGGTTTCGGGACGCGGATGCTCATCGGTATCGACGACGACCGGGTCGCCCTTCTTTTTCGGTATCAGCACCGGCACGATTTCATCGGCAAAACGGCCGGCGGCATGGGCGGCAGCCCAGCGCTGTTGCGAGCGCAGCGCGAAAGCATCCTGATCGGCGCGTGAAATCTCGAACTCTTGCGCCACGTTATCCGCAGTCTGCGGCATCGTATGCGTTTCGTAGAGTTTCTTCATCAGCGGATTGGGGAAACGCCAGCCGATGGTCGTGTCGAAAATGGCAGCGCTGCGCGAGTAGGCGGACTCCGCCTTGCCCATCACGAAAGGGGCGCGCGACATGCTTTCGACGCCGCCTGCGATCATCAAATCGGTGTCGCCAGATTTGATCGAACGTGCAGCCAAGCCGATGGCATCCATTGCCGAGCCGCACAGGCGATTGATCGTAGTACCCGGCACTTCGATCGGCAGGCCCGCCAGCAAGCCTGACATGCGGGCGACATTACGATTGTCTTCGCCAGCCTGATTGGCACAACCGTAAATGATGTCTTCCACGGCCGTCCAGTCGACCTGCGGATTGCGCTCCATTAACGCCTTGAGCGGAATCGCCCCGAGATCGTCGGCGCGCACGCCGGCCAAAGCGCCGCCGTAACGGCCGATGGGAGTGCGAATGGCGTCACAAATAAAAGCTTCAGTCATATCAGTTCTCTCAGTCTTGTTTGGGACGCTGGTCGATCACGCGGCGGGCCTTCCCGGTCAGGGTGCGCGGAATGGAGTCGTATGCCATCACGGTAACCCGCGTCGAAATGCCGGCAATGGTCTTGATGTGGTGTTGAATTTCCTTGCTGATCGCCTGGATTTCCAGCGGCGACAATTTGCCGGAAAACTCACGCTGCAGTTCGCAACGCACTTCGACGTTGTCGAGGTGGCCGTCGCGGGACAGCAGAATCTGATAATTGCCGTCCAGGCGATGGTCGCGCAATATCTGCTCTTCAATTACGCTGGGGAAGACGTTGACGCCACGCACGATCAGCATATCGTCGGTGCGCCCGGTAATCCGGTCCATGCGCCGGAAGCTGCGCGAGGTCGGTGCCAGCAAACGGGTCAGGTCGCGTGTGCGGTAGCGAATTACCGGCATGGCTTCCTTGGAGAGCGAGGTGAAAACCAGTTCGCCTTCCTCGCCATCGGCGACCACTTCGCCCGTATCCGGATTGATGATTTCCGGATAGAAATGATCTTCCCAAATCACCAAGCCATCTTTGGATTCGATGCATTCACAGGCGACGCCCGGCCCCATCACTTCTGTCAAGCCATAGATGTCGATGGCGTCGAGGCCCAACTTGCGCTCAATCTCGGCCCGCATGCCCTGGCCCCACGGCTCGGCACCGAAAATGCCGATTTTGAGGGAAATATCTTCAGGGCTAATGCCCTGGCGCTCGAATTCCTCGGCGATGACCAGCGAGTAGGACGGCGTGACCATGATGATCTCAGGCTGGAAGTCCTGAATTAACTGTACCTGTTTTTCGGTCTGGCCGCCAGACATCGGCACCACCATGCAGCCGGCGCGCTCGGCGCCGTAATGGGCGCCCATGCCGCCGGTAAACAAGCCGTAGCCGTAAGCGATGTGACAGGTGTCTCCGGCGCGGCCGCCGGCTGCGCGGATCGAACGCGCCACCAGATTGGCCCAGGTGTCGATATCTTTCAGCGTGTAACCGACGACGATAGGCTTGCCGGTCGTGCCGGACGATGCATGCACGCGTGCCACCTTGTTGCGCGGCACCGCAAACAGGCCGAACGGGTAGTTGTCGCGCAGGTCGACCTTGGTTGTAAACGGAAACTTGGCAAGGTCAGCCAAAGTTTTCAAGTCGTCAGGATGGACGCCTTTTTCATCGAACGTCTTTTTGTAATGCGGTACGTTTTCGTAAGCGTGCTTCAGCGTCCACTGCATGCGCTCCAGTTGCAGGGCGGCGATTTCATCACGGCTGGCGGTTTCGATGTGCTCGAGGTCTCCGGGCATGGGCTTCTTGACGGGCATGATTGTCTCCTCTCGGTAGTTTAATTATTGAGTGTGCTGCAAGCCGGCGATCACTTCACCGCTAATGCGGTAACTTTTGCCCCGGAACAGGGCGATGGTTTTTCCGCTGCGCGTACGCACCGTGACGTCATAGACGCCGGTACGTCCGGACAGCGACTGCTCGATGGCTTCTGCCTCCAGGACGTCGCCTTCCTTGGCGGGCGCCAGGAAATCGATATGGCAGGCAGAAGCCACCGTGTTCAGGTTGTAACTGTTACAGGAATAGGCAAAAGCACTATCGGCCAACGTAAAGATATAGCCGCCGTGACAGATATTGAGGCCGTTGAGCATATCCGAACGCACCGGCATCGACATCATGGCGTAGCCTGGTTTGACGCTATGTATCTGCATATCCAGAGCTTTGGTGGCGCGGTCGCGCGACCACATGACGGCCGAAACCTGTTCAGCCAGTGCCTGCGGATCAGGATACTGTTCAGTCATGGATATTCTTTCCCGAAAAAACTTTTTGTTGGATTAGCGGCGAGATACGGTAGCGATCTTCACCGTAGGCTTGTCCCAGATTGGCAAGAACTTCGCTGATTTTTGGCAAGCCGATGGTATCGGCCCAGGCCAGTGGCCCGCAAGGGTAATTGACACCCATACGCATGGCATCATCAGCCCCTTTTGCATCGCATACACCTTGATTAACGGCATCTGCTGCTTCATTGGCCAGCATGGCAACGGTGCGCATGATGGCGAGGCCAGGCACATCATTGAAGCGGGAGACCGCAATGCCTGCGGCCTGCAGCAAGCCAATGGCCGACTCCGCGGCGGGTGTATCGCATTGCGCGGCAACGCTGACGGCAAGACGCGTCGCCTTGCCGTAGTCGAGCGCCAAATCAATCAGCACGGTATTGGCGATGCCGGATTCAGCGGCCCGACGCGTTGCCGTGCGGCCATCAGTGACATACACTGCCGCTCCACCGGCTTCGGCAAAACATTCATCGTTGGCCGCGCAACGGGTAAAGCTGACGTTTTTGGCATGCAAGCGTTCGGCCAGTGCGTTGGCGGCGGCGGAATCGCCGTAAATAACAATATCGTCCGGTGCCGTCTGCGCCGTCTCGGTGTCCGGTACCGGCCGCACCGCCCCGTCGCGATAATCATAAAAGCCGCGACCTGTTTTTTTACCGAGAAACCCGGCGTCGACCAGTTCCTGCTGGATCAGGGACGGCAGAAAACGCTGGTCGTTGAAGAAGGCATTCCATACCGAACGGGTCACCGCAAAATTAACATCGTGGCCGATCATGTCCATCAGCTCGAATGGCCCCATGCGAAAGCTACCGGACTCGCGGCAGCAGGCATCGATGGTAGCCGGATCGGCGCCGCCTTCATTGAGCACGCGCATCGCTTCGGCGTAGTACGGACGCGCGACACGATTGACAATGAAGCCCGGCGTTGATTTGGCGTGGACCGGCGTTTTGCCCCATGCGGCGGCGGTGGCGAACAGCGTTTCCGCCACGGCACGGTCGGTGGCCAGCCCGGAGACGATTTCCACCAGTGCCATCAATGGGGCAGGATTAAAGAAATGCAAACCGGCGAGTCGCTCAGGGTGCTTGAGGGCCGCACCGATTGCCGTCACGGAAATCGAGGATGTATTGGTGCCAAAAATGCAGTCGCCAGCGACCACAGCTTCGAGATCGCTGTACAGCTTTTGTTTGGCGGCCAAATTTTCGACAATCGCCTCGACAACCAGGCTGGCATCGGACAGATCGGATAATTGATGGACCGCGATGAGTCGCTCTCCGGCCGCTGCGGCGGCTTCTGCGGTCATCCTGCCTTTTTCGGCCATTTTCCCGAACTGGGCGCGAATGCCGGCGACTGCACGTGCAGCAGCTTCAGGTCGGTTGTCCAGTAATTTCACCGGATGGCCGGCAGCTGCCGCAACCTGGGCAATGCCAGCGCCCATGGCACCGGTACCGACCACTGCGATCACTGCTTGCTTTGAAAGAGGCTTACTCATATCCACTCATTCCCCAGTGAAATTCGGCGCACGCTTGCTGCTGAAGGCAGCAACACCCTCGGTGAAATCGGCGCTCCAGCCCAATTCGCGCATAAAGCCACCCTCCATCGAAAGCTGCTGTTCCAGGGTGTGACCAGGCGCCGCATGCATGGCCTGACGAGTACGCAC
>JBDSCZ010000112.1:0-17473 GCA_039920865.1 Burkholderiaceae bacterium | reverse complement strand
ATTTTAATGTGTGGCAATATTAATATGCGACAAACCATGTATATTTGCATATACTCCACTAGAATTTTATTTTATCCAGCGCTGACCATGAACTTATTCTCTGACTTCGGGATTCAAGATATTTTGCGGCTGCGCGCCGCTTAGGGCGGCAATCAGATTTTCTGCCGCGCAAAATGCCATTGCGCGCCTGGTCGATTCCGACGCGCTGGCGATATGCGGCGTCAGAACGACATTTGACAACGATAGAAAATCCGGATGAAAGCGCGGCTCGTTCTCGAACACATCCAGTCCGGCGGCAGCGATGCGCCGCTCCCGCAACGCGGCAATCAGCGCCGCGTCGTCGACGATGCCACCGCGCGCGATATTGACCAGTGTGGCGCCAGGCTTCATCATCGCCAGTTCTGCCGCACCGATGGCGTGATGCGTTTGCTGCGAATACGGCAGCACCAGAATCAAGTGATCGGCGCTGCGCAGCAATTCCTCCTTGCTGACAAGACTGGCGTTATTCGCATGCGCTTCCTGCTCGAGCGGTAAGCGGGAGCGGTTGTGATACAGCACCCGCATGTCGAATCCGAGCGAACGCCGGGCGATCGCCTGCCCGATGCGCCCCATGCCAAGAATGCCGAGCGTGGCGCCATGCACATCAGCACCCAGGAAGCTGTCGAAGCGCCATTTCTGCCATTGTCCGGCACGCAGCCAGTGTTCCGCCTCGGTTACGCGGCGCGCGGCCGCCAGCATCAAAGCCCAGGCGAAATCGGCAGTGGTTTGGTTCAGCACCTCCGGCGTGTTGGTGACCATGATGCCGGCGCGGGTGGCGGCATCAAGATCGATGTTATTGAATCCGACCGCCATATTGCAAATCGCCTTGAGTTGCACATTGGCGGCAATGACCTCAGCCGAGATGCGTTCGCTCGGCGTGGTGAATACGCCATCCTTGTCGCGCAATTTGGCGATAAGCTCGCTTTCAGAATAAATCTGGTCATCCTGATTCGATTCAAGCTCGAAATGCTGCTCCAGCAAATCGATTACGTCAGAAAACACCGCGCGGGTGACAAGAATTTTCGGTTTCATCATGGCCTCACCGGAAAAAAATCAGGCTGGTCAACGCGAACAGCGGCAGCAGGATTACCGTCGACCATGCCATATAGCCGAAGAATGACGGCATTTTGATGCCACGCTCTTCGGCGATCGCCTTGACCATCATATTTGGCGCATTACCAATATAGCTGCCGGCGCCCATGAACACTGCACCGCAGGAAATCGCGGCCAGAGTCGCCCCCAGTGTCGTCATCAGTTGCTGTACATCGCCGCCGGCAATGTTGAAGAACACCAGATAGGTCGGTGCATTATCCAGGAAGGCCGATAGGAAACCGCTAGCCCAGAAGTACATCGCATTAATCGGCTGCCCGTCGGTGTCGGTGACTGCGCGCACCACGGCCGAAAAGACGCCGGCCTCGCCGGCCTTCAACATCGCGATGACCGGAATAATGGTGATGAAAATACCGGCAAACAGCTTGGCAACTTCCTGCATCGGCCCCCAGCTGAAATCATTGCCCTGGCGCGCGGTCTTGGGTGTGACAGCCAGAGAAATTAGCGTAACCACTACCAGAATCAGGTCGCGCAGTATGTTTTGCAAATCGACAATCGCGCCAAATACCGTGATATGCACGCCCGACTTCCAGAACCCGCTCATCAGCACTGCGCCGATCACGACTACCAGTAATACAAAATTGACCTTACCCTCCAGACGGAGGATGGAATCGGGCGTCGGGTCTTGTTCCGGTGGCCGCTCTTCGTTGCCGATCCTGTAATAATGGCGATCCAGCAAGTAGAAAATCACCAGCAATGCTCCGCAGACAAACAGGGTTTCCGGAAAAATATTTTGCATGGTCCAGAAAAAATCAATTCCCTTCAGGAACCCCAGAAATAACGGCGGGTCGCCCAATGGCGTGAGCGAGCCGCCCATATTGGAGACCAGAAAAATGAAAAAAACGACGATATGCACCACATGCTTGCGGTTATCGTTGGCACGAATCAGCGGGCGAATCGTTAGCATCGATGCGCCGGTGGTCCCCATGACGCTGGCCAGCAGCGTTCCCATCAGCAGCATTCCGGTGTTCAGCAAAGGCGTGCCATGCAGATTGCCGCGCACGCAAATGCCGCCAGCTACTACGAACAGCGCGGTCAGCAAGACAATGAACGGAATATATTCCTCGGTCAGCGCATGCAGCATCCCCGCTGCTGCCGTCGTGGGGCTGAGAAACATGATGCACGGCAGCAAGAAAGCCAGCGACCAGCCGATCGCTATCTTGCCGAAATGGTGATGCCAGAATTGGGGCGCCAGCAACGGCACGAAAGCTATCGACAGCAACATGCCGGCAAAGGGGATGCCCCACCAAGCTGACAATTGGCTGCCATCGATAGGGGAAGCATGCGCAAGACTAGGCAGCACAACCAGCAGGCACATCAACATACCGGCAATATTTTTTATACGCATGAAGTCTCCCAGATAATTATCTTATCCCGTTATTATCGCGTCAAATGGCAAAAAACCCGTTACCCGCCGACAGTTTCTGGTGTGATGGCAGCGGGAAACGGGCTGGTAACAGGCAGGTGCAGCAAACAAACACAACGCGATATAAAGTTAATTCTGGGTAAATTCTGTCATTGGCGATCCGGCAATCATGCGTCCAGTACGACGATCACATGCACCCGATACGGGCCGTGTGCTCCCAGCACGATGGTCTGTTCGATATCGCCGGTGCGCGATGGGCCGGAAATGAAATTTGTTGCACGTGGCAATTCGCCACGCTCGGCGCGCACCAGCGCAAAAGCATCTTCCATATAGGCCACGATGCGCGAAGCCGGCAAGATAGCGATATGGGTTTCCGGCAGCAGGCTGGCCGAAGCATAAGTGTCTGGACCGGACAGCAGCAAGAGCGAACCGGTTTCTGCAACCGCACAGAAAGTGCCGGTAATGCCGACCAGATCGTCATTGACCGGGGGACGGAACGCCAACTCGATTCCGGCCTGCGCCCATGCCAACGCATCCAGCGTCTTCCAGGCGATCGCCTGCTTGGTAATGCCGAGATCGTCCAGATAGGCGGCAACCGCCACCGGCACCGCAGCCATGCTGGCAACTTCAGCCACGGTATCCGACATGCGCTGCGCCTGCTCCCTGAAATGCCCGACCAGGTAAGCCCCGACCTGCGGCTGCGGCCCGCTCGGGTGCTGCTGCAGATAATCCTGCACCGCGTCGAGTTCGCCTTGGCTGACCAGATGTGATCGTTGCTGCCCTTTTCGGATGCGGCTAAAAATGGCCTGACGCGCTGCAGAAGTATCCATAATGCTTTCATCCCCTGTGTAAGAAATCGAAGTGTAGCCGAATCAACCGGCCCATATTGCCGATTACGACGTGATTTTATTTCAAACTGCGAAAGCAAAAAATTCACGTGTTCCAATAAATATCGAGCCAAACAACCGGATTTTGACCTTGGAAGCAATCCCTGCTACATCGCGCCAGCCAGTCGTCGGCGTGGCGCGAAACCACTTCCACCGTTTACCGTTGCTACCGCCGGCAACCACTGCAGTAGGGCGCGCCGATCCGAATAGTATTTTTGTCTTGGGCTGATGTGGCCGAATACAGCAGCACCAAGCCTGAGAAAACATAGCTTTATCGAGAATTTCATGACCGTCTCCTAACTCGGATTGCACAAGGAAAACCAGGACGCCAGCGGACGTTGGAATTTGCTTATAGATTATCTGTCTAAAATAGGAGTTTGTTAGAACCGCTTGATTAACTTAAAATACAGGGCTTTACTGCAGCTTGGCCGTTATTGCAACTATAGTAGCGCCCCATCGGCAGGCCGACAGGACGCCCAGGCGTCAGACAGATTTCAGCAAATTTACAGATAGGACTGCTATGACCCACGTTGTCACCGAATCCTGCATCCAGTGCCGCTACACGGACTGTGTGGATGTTTGCCCGGTAGATTGCTTCCGCGAAGGCCCGAATTTTCTCACCATTGATCCAGATGAATGCATCGACTGCGCGGTGTGCGTTGCCGAATGCCCGGTCAATGCTATTTTTGCAGAAGAAGACGTTCCTGCCGATCAGCTGCAATTCATCAAGATCAATGTCGATTTGGCACGCAAGTGGCCATCGATCACGAAGACCAAAAGCCCGCTGGACATCGCCGAAGAGTGGAAAGACGTCAAGGATAAGTTGCAGCACCTCAAACGCTAAACGCGTTCATTCTATGGCGCATGTGCAGATGCGTCAGTATTTCGCCAGGCCTGGCTGCCTGATTGGCTCAGACTGCAGGACGGCGTTTTTGGACAATTGAAATGAAACAGGAATTAAACAGTCGCATGGAAACCAGCTCGCCCCTCACCACAGCTAATTCGGCACCAATCGAAACCGATGCCGTCATCGTCGGCGCCGGCCCGGTCGGATTATTCCAGGTATTCGAGTTGGGTTTACTTGAAATTAAGGCGCATGTAATCGATTCGCTGCCGGTAGTTGGCGGTCAATGCGTAGAACTTTATCCAGACAAACCAATTTACGACATTCCGGCCGTGCCTGTATGCACAGGCCAGGAACTTACCGACAATCTACTCAAGCAAATCGAGCCGTTTGGACCAACTTTCCACCTGAATCAGGAAGTCACCCTGGTCGAAAAACGGGAAGACGGTCGCTTTAATCTTGAAACCTCGACTGGCACTCGCTTCATCACCAAAACCATCTTTATTGCAGCCGGCGTTGGTTCCTTCCAGCCACGCACATTGAAAGTGGACGACATCGAACAGTTCGAAGGCAAGCAACTGTTCTATCGCGTCAAGGATCCTGCACGCTTCGAAGGTAGGAATATTGTGATCTGCGGCGGCGGTGACTCCGCGCTGGACTGGGCACTGAATCTGGTCGGCAAAGCCGAATCGGTAGTTCTGATTCATCGTCGCGATGATTTCCGCGCCGCACCAGCCTCGGTTGCGAAGATGAAACACTTGTGCGAAGAGTACGAAATGCAATTCCTGGTCGGCCAAGTGATCGGCATCGAAACCAAGGACGACAAGTTGTCCGGAATCAAGGTCACCGGTGCCGACGGTGTGACTCGTCGCTTGCCGCTGGATGATCTGCTGGTATTTTTCGGCCTGTCGCCAAAGCTCGGCCCGATCGCCGAATGGGGCCTGGATATTGAGCGTAAGCAGCTCAAGGTGGTCGATACTGAAAAATTCGAAACCAACGTACCGGGCATTTTTGCCGTCGGCGATATCAACACCTATCCGGGCAAGAAAAAACTGATCCTATCCGGCTTTCACGAAGCTGCACTGGCTGCGTTTGGCGCTGCACCGTACATCTTCCCTGACAAGAAGATTCACATGCAGTACACCACCACCTCGCCAAAATTGCACAAAATCCTTGGTGTTGAAAGCCCGACTTTCGACTGATTACCGTCAAGCCTTGTATTTGAATGGCCCTGCGGCGCATGCGCTGCAGGGCCATTTTCTTGATATCCGCTACTTTGACATCAAACCATAGGTTCCCGATTCGACAGAAACTTGAATAGCGTCAATGTGCTAAGCCGATCCGGCCAACTTGGCGCCGTTTAAATTCGCAGATTTGATTAAATTGGTCTGATGGCGTAATAACAGTCCTGCTGCCGGGTTTTGTTTATTGCATCACCTGTCGCACTCCCTCCTTGCCTACCAACTCGATTCACGCTCGGGTGTCGCGCTGATCTTGTGAATGGCGAGGTCGGCGCCATCGAACTCCTGCTCAGGGTCGAGCCGTATGCCAACCACCTTCCTTAACACGCCGTAAATGAGCAAGCCGCTGACAAAGGCGATGCCGATTCCCATCAGGGTGCCTATCAGTTGCGACATAAACGAAACGCCACCGCGCCCGCCCAGTGCTTGCAAGCCGAAAATGCCGGCGGCGAGACCGCCCCACGCGCCACACAAGCCATGCAGCGGCCACACTCCGAGCACATCGTCGATCTTCCATTTGTTTTGCGTGAGCGTAAACATCCAGACAAAAATCCAGCCGGCGATGCCGCCGGTCACCAGCGCTCCCAACGGATGCATCAGATCCGAACCGGCACAGACAGCAACCAGGCCGGCCAACGGGCCGTTATACACAAAACCCGGATCATTTTTGCCGAGCAGAAAAGTCGCCAAGGTACCGCCGACCATCGCCATCAGGGAATTGATTGCCACCAGCCCGTTCATCTGGTCCAGGGTTTGCGCGCTCATCACGTTGAATCCAAACCAGCCGACCGTTAGAATCCATGCGCCCAACGCCAGGAACGGAATGCTGGAAGGCGGATGCGCAGCGATTGCGCCATCCTTGCCATAACGTCCCCTGCGCGCACCGAGCAGCAGCACCGCAGGTAACGCCACCCAGCCTCCGACCGCATGTACCACGACCGATCCGGCAAAATCATGGAACTCATGGGAAAACATCAGCTTCAGCCATGCCTGAATACCGAAACGATGATTCCAGACGATGCCCTCGAAAAACGGATAGACAAAACCAACCAGCAAGGCGGTGGCAACCAGTTGCGGATGAAATTTGGCGCGCTCGGCGATACCGCCGGAAATGATGGCGGGGATTGCGGCGGCAAAGGTCAGCAGAAAGAAAAATTTAACCAGCTCAAAACCGTTCCTGGCCGTGAGGACTTCTGCACTACTAAAAAAATTTACGCCGTAGGCGATGCTGTAACCGACGAAAAAATAAGCAATGGTTGAAACCGCGAAATCGACTAATATTTTGACTAATGCATTGACCTGATTTTTCTTGCGAACGGTCCCCAACTCCAGAAAGGCAAAACCAGCATGCATTGCCAGGATCATGATGGCGCCGAGCAAGACAAATAATGCATTGGCGCCGTAGTCATGAGCATTCATATAAAAACTCCCAATAAAAGTGCATTAAAAAATATTTGTGATCCTATAAGCAAAAAACATTCCATTTTTTTAAAATTATATAAGCTATTGATTAAAAACATAATATTATTGATGCGAAGCGATCAAAGACAGCTTTGCACCAAATACAACAATTTAACGCACCGATAATGTGCAGACAAAAGGACCATGACGATACCTTGGCTTGAGCATGACGCCCCTTTTCCTGACGTATCTACCGCACTCACTGAAGCGGAAGGCGCGGACGGTCTGCTGGCGGCAGGTGCGGACTTGTCGCCAGAGCGCCTGCTGAACGCTTACCGCCACGGCATCTTTCCGTGGTTCTCGCACGGGCAACCGATTCTGTGGTGGAGCACTGATCCGCGCATGGTGTTGCAGACTGCGAGCTTCAATGTTTCCCGCAGCTTGCACAAAACGCTCAAGAAAGTCGAGCGCGAATTGCAGCACGGCCGGCGTTGGGAGATCCGCTTCGACCACGCGTTCGAGGCAGTCATGCGGGCCTGCGCAGCACCGCGCAAGGACGGGCCCGGCACCTGGATTTCGGAGGAAATCATCCGCGGCTACGGCGCCTTGCATCGGCAGGGTTATGCGCACTCCTCCGAATTGTGGCTCGACGGCCAACTGGTCGGCGGCGCTTATGGTGTGTGCATCGGGCGCATGTTTTACGGCGAGTCGATGTTTGCGCACATACCGGATGGCTCCAAGATCGCGCTGGCCTACCTGGTGCACTTCCTGAGAAAAAATGGCGTGCCGATGATAGACTGCCAGCAGCAGACATCGCATCTGGCTTCACTGGGCGCGTCAGCGATGCCCAGAGCAGAATTCATCGCCCGGCTCAAGGATTTGACCGTACAGCCGCAGATTGCGAGCTGGGCACCGATTGGATTATTTGAGGTCGCAAAGAGCAGCCAGACACCCTTGTTACCGTCGATAGAAATGTATGACGCACCTTAAAGACCTGCCGTTTTCCACCTTGCAGTTCTATGCCACTGCACCGTATCCATGCAGTTACCTGGAACATCACCAGGCCCGCTCGCAGGTCGCCACACCATCGCACCTGATCAACGCGGATGTGTATTCGGAACTGGTTAAAAACGGCTTTCGGCGCAGCGGAGTTTTCACCTATCGCCCCTATTGCGACGGCTGTCAGGCCTGTATTCCCGTGCGCATCAAGGTCCAGGAATTCAGCCCGAAACGCAACCAGCGAAGGGCTTGGGCCAGGCACCGTCATCTGAGCGCATGGATCACCAATCTGGCTTATGCGTCCGAACATTACGACCTGTATCTGCGTTACCAGACTGCGCGACATGCCGGTGGCGGCATGGATCAGGACAGTCGCGACCAGTACGCGCAATTCCTGCTGCAGAGCAAGGTCAACACCCGGCTGGTGGAATTCCGCGAAGCCGATGGCACGCTGTGCATGGTCAGCATCATTGACATGCTCGACGATGGCCTGTCCTCGGTCTACACATTTTACGAACCGGACAAGCCGGATGCATCCTATGGTACCTACAACGTGCTGTGGCAAATCGAGCAAGCCAAACAATTGGGGCTGCCGTATATCTATTTGGGCTATTGGATTCGGGAAAGCCGGAAAATGGCTTACAAGATCAATTTCCAGCCGCTGGAAGCACTGCAGCAGGGAAAATGGGCCCTGCTGTAACGACGGCCGCGCTAAAATACGCGCCAACCCAATCAGTCTCGCCTCCTCATGCCCGTCAAACTACTGTACGCCCTCGCCCGCCCGCTGTTGTTCTCGCTTGACCCCGAAACCGCACACAACCTCACACTGTCCTGGCTGAAACGCAGCGACGGCCTCGGCCTGACCGGACTGATAAGCAAGCCGCAGCCCGATCCCAGGAGCGTGATGGGGATCACTTTCCCCAACCCGGTCGGCCTGGCAGCCGGATTGGACAAGGATGGTGCCGCCATCGACGGATTGGCGGCGCTGGGTTTCGGCTCGATCGAGATCGGCACCGTGACGCCGCGTGCCCAGCCCGGCAACCCGAAGCCGCGCATGTTTCGCCTGCCGCAAGCAAACGCCATCATTAACCGCATGGGTTTCAACAATGGCGGCGTGGACGCTTTCGTCGCGAATGTACAGGCATCGAAGTTCTATCAGAACAAGGAAGGCGTTCTGGGACTAAACATCGGCAAGAACGCCGACACGCCGATCGAGCGAGCCGCAGAAGATTATCTGCACTGCCTGCAACAAGTGTACCCATACGCAAGTTATGTCACCGTCAACATTTCTTCGCCCAACACCAAAAACCTGCGCCAATTGCAAGCCGCCAGCGAACTCGATGCGTTGCTGTCGCAGCTGAAAGATGCACAAAATCGCCTGGCCGATTTGCACAAGCGCTATGTTCCTATCACGCTGAAAATCGCACCTGACATCGATGAAGAACAAATCAAGACTATCGCGCAAGCATTGTTGCGGCACCGGATCGACGGCGTCATCGCCACCAATACCACCATTACGCGCACCGCTGTCAAACACATGCAGCACGGAGAGGAAGCCGGCGGCCTGTCCGGCGCGCCGGTATTTGCGCTATCCAACACGGTTATCCGGGCGCTAAGGGCCGAGTTGGGCGATGCATTGCCGATCATCGGCGTCGGCGGCATCTTTTCCGGCTCGGATGCCCAGGCAAAAATGAATGCCGGTGCGGCGCTGGTGCAGATTTACAGCGGCCTGATTTATCGCGGCCCGGCGCTGGTGCGCGAATGCGCGGCAGCCCTGCGTCACTACAAAGTCAATCCGATCTAAAAAAATACATGCCAGTGTATTTTTAGTACAGCAATTAATATGTGCGTGAAATGCATTATTTATGCATATACCCCTTAAAATTCAATAATTATTAGGTTTTTTTCGGGACTATAACAACGGCAAGCATCATAAAAAAAACCCGCCGAAGCGGGTTTTTTGGGTACCAAACGACTTACTGCACAGTCACGGTATCGGCGATATCGCTGAATTCCGGGATCTTGTCGAAGTTCATGTAGCGATAAATGTCGACTGCATTCTTGTCGAGCACGCCGATGTTTTCCATGTACTCTTCCTTGGTCGGAATCCTGCCCAGCATTGCACAAACTGCGGCCAGTTCAGCCGAGCCAAGATAAACCTGGCTATCGATACCGAGACGATTCGGGAAGTTACGGGTCGAAGTCGACATCGCCGTCGCACCCTTGCGCACTTGTGCCTGGTTACCCATGCACAAGGAGCAGCCCGGCATTTCCATCCGTGCGCCAGTACGGCCGAGAACACCGTAATGGCCTTCGGTAGTCAACACTTTCTGGTCCATCTTGGTCGGTGGCGCAATCCACAACCGAACCGGGATATCGGATTTGCCTTCAAGCAGCTTGGAAGCAGCACGGAAGTGGCCGATGTTGGTCATGCAGGAACCGACGAACACTTCATCGATTTTTGCACCGGCAACTTCGGATAATGTCTTGACATCATCCGGATCGTTCGGGCAGGCCACGATAGGCTCGTGAATGTCAGCCAGATCGATCTCGATCACCGCAGCGTATTCTGCATCTGCATCCGGCGCCAGCAGTTCCGGTTTCGCCAACCAGGCTTCCATCGCCTGAATACGACGTTCCAGCGTGCGGCGGTCGAGATAACCGGTCGCAATCATCCACTTCATCAAGGTGATGTTGGACGTCATGTATTCGATGATCGGCTCTTTGTCCAGATGCACCGCGCAGCCGGCAGCGGAACGCTCTGCCGACGCATCGGACAATTCAAACGCTTGCTCGACTTTCAGCTTCGGCAAGCCTTCGATTTCAAGGATGCGGCCGGAGAAAATATTTTTCTTGCCTTGTTTTTCGACTGTTAGCGTACCTTGGCGGATCGCGTACAGAGGAATCGCATTGACCAGATCACGCAGAGTCACACCAGGCTGCATCTCACCCTTGAAGCGGATCAATACCGATTCCGGCATGTCGAGCGGCATCACACCGGTGGCGGCGGCAAACGCGACCAGACCGGAGCCGGCCGGAAACGAAATGCCGATCGGGAAACGGGTGTGCGAATCGCCGCCAGTACCGACGGTATCGGGCAACAGCAAACGGTTGAGCCAAGAGTGGATGATGCCATCACCTGGGCGCAGTGCGACGCCGCCACGGTTCGAAATAAATGCTGGCAATTCTTGATGCGTCTTGACGTCCACCAGCTTTGGATAAGCGGCAGTGTGACAGAACGATTGCATTACCAGATCAGCCGAGAAACCGAGGCATGCCAGATCTTTCAGCTCGTCACGGGTCATCGGGCCGGTCGTATCTTGGGAGCCGACCGTAGTCATTTTCGGTTCGCAATAAGTACCCGGGCGTACGCCCTGGCCTTCAGGCAAGCCACAAGCGCGGCCGACCATTTTTTGCGCCAGAGTGAAACCCTTGTCGGACGCGGCAGGGTCAGTCGGCAGGCAGAACAGCGTGCTTGGCGCGAGGCCCAATACTTCACGGGCACGCGCGGTCAAACCACGGCCAATAATCAGAGGAATACGGCCGCCGGCACGCACTTCATCAAAAATCACTGGCGATTTAACGGTGAATTCGGCGATGACTTCGCCGTTTTTCAGTGCTTTGCCATCAAACGGACGCAGTTCGATAACGTCGCCCATGTCCATCTTGGACACGTCGAGTTCAATCGGCAATGCACCGGCATCTTCCATCGTGTTGTAGAAAATCGGTGCGATCTTGTTACCGAGGCAAACGCCACCGAAGCGTTTATTCGGAACGAATGGAATATCTTCACCGGTAAACCACAGCACCGAATTGGTGGCGGATTTGCGCGAAGAACCGGTACCGACCACGTCTCCGACGTAAGCCACCAGGTTGCCTTTGTCCTTGAGTGCTTCGATCTGCTTGATCGAACCGACCTTGCCCGGTTCGTCAGCGATGATGCCTGGACGCGGGTTTTTCAGCATTGCCAACGCGTGCAGCGGAATATCAGGGCGGCTCCATGCGTCCGGTGCAGGCGACAGGTCGTCGGTATTGGTTTCGCCAGTGACCTTGAACACGGTCAGCGTCAGGCTTTGCGGCACTTCTGGACGGGACGTAAACCATTCGGCATCGGCCCATGACTGCAGCACAGCCTTGGCGTTGGCATTACCTTTGTCAGCCAGATCCTTGACATCGTGGAAGTAGTCGAACATCAGCAGGGTCTTTTTCAGGCCTTCGGCTGCGATTCCTCCGACCACTGGATCCGCCAGTAAATTAACCATCGGCGTGATGTTGAAGCCGCCCAGCATGGTGCCCAGCAGTTGGGTGGCTGCCTCGCGCGAGATCAATGCACAAACTTCTTCGCCTTTTGCAACTTGATCAAGGTATACGGCCTTGACTTTGGCAGCATCATCCACACCGGCAGGAACACGGAAGGTGATCAGATCAACCAGGTTTTTTTCTTCGCCCTGCGGCGGATTCTTGAGCAGGCCGATCAGTTCTTCAGTCTGTTGTGCCGACAGAGGCAGGGGTGGAATACCGAGAGCGGCGCGTTCGGCGACATGTTGGCGATAGGCTTCTAGCATGGCAGATCCTCACAGATTGGTTAGTTGTGGCGCAAAGTGCTTGAAGCGCCGGAAATGGTGAATTCAGGTCAATTTGACGGGCAACCGCAACAGACGTCAAATCAACTCTTATATATTATATCTTTTACTTGCATCCTTGCAGTACTTTCCCTCTACACCTTTTTTTTAGCGTATGTAAGTCAGTCAAAAAAACAACTGGATCTCCCCGTCCATTGCATATCGATTGATTAACTTTTTCGATTCAGATAAGTGAGGTCTAATTTCTGGAACGAATGGATGCACCGATCCTTTTTCTGAAATACGCAAGTAAATATATGCGTGGCTATGCCGCCAATATTCAACGGACGAAATTGATAGGGATTAAATAGGAATTATATGCGCTCGACAGGGTGCCGAATGCATAATAAAACCTCGCGCGCATATTGCGCGGAGATTTACATTGAAGATGAGATGCTATTGACGATTGCTATCCGATTCCCGGCCGACATAATTTCAAGCATATTTACTTGAAGTCATGTCAGCCGGAGGATATATTGGCGTCCCCAAGGGGATTCGAACCCCTGTACTCACCGTGAAAGGGTGATGTCCTAGGCCTCTAGACGATGGGGACTCTAAGCTGCGCTACATTACTTTTTTATTACTTTTTCCGCTGGTGGAGGTAAGCGGGATCGAACCGCTGACCTCTTGCATGCCATGCAAGCGCTCTCCCAGCTGAGCTATACCCCCCTTGCGAAGAACGAAATTATAGCAAGCTTCGTTACCGCATGTAAATCATCTTTTCGAAAATATTAAATATATTTCGCCAGGCGGACCAAGACTGTTTCGCGACCAAACAATTCAACGACAGCATCGATCGATGGCGTATGCAACTGCCCAGTCAGCAACAAGCGTAAAGGCATCGCCATCTGCGGCATTTTCAGCTTGTGCGCAGCCAGCACTTCTTTGAGCATGACTGACAGCGCTTCTTTTTTCCACTCGATTGTTTGGC
The DNA here is from genome assembly GCA_039920865.1 of Burkholderiaceae bacterium. GTDB lineage: Bacteria > Pseudomonadota > Gammaproteobacteria > Burkholderiales > Burkholderiaceae_D > AVCC01. The sequence goes on along the minus strand of JBDSCZ010000112.1, from coordinate 4,033 downwards.
AGCGCATCGCATAATCCTGTAACGCTGGCTTGGACAATGCATTCAGGTGCTGTGCCAGCAACTCTGCGACAGGATCAGGCGTGCGATAAAACAGCATTGACGCATCAGCCAGTTCATTGATGGTATTGACACGCTCTTTCATTAAGGCAATTACTGCCGGCAGGTCGGGCGCGTTTGTGAAATCAGCACCATCCTTATCCATCAAAGGTTTGACCAAACCTTCCAGGCGGACATTGTCCGCCAACTTGATGTAATGATTATTCAACCAGGCCAGTTTTTCCGGATTGAATTGTGCCGGCGATTTTGATAGATGATCCAGGTCGAACCACGTACAAAATTGCTCCATCGAGAAGATCTCGTCATCGCCATGACTCCAGCCCAGGCGTGCCAAATAATTCAGCATCGCTTCGGGCAAATATCCTTGCGCCGGATAATCCATCACACTGACTGCGCCATGACGTTTCGACAGTTTTTCTCCATCGGCGCCGAGAATCATCGGCACATGGCCATACAGAGGCAATGTTGCTCCGAGTGCTTTCAGAATATTGATCTGGCGCGGCGTGTTATTGACGTGATCATCGCCACGAATGACGTGGGTAATCTGCATATCCCAATCATCGATCACCACGCAGAAGTTATACGTCGGAGTGCCATCCGGGCGGGCGATCACCAGATCGTCCATCTCGCGGTTGGAGATTGTAATCGTACCCTTGACCACATCATCCCAACTGACATCGCCATCCAGCGGATTCTTGAAGCGCACCACCGGCTTGCGATCGGCTGGAATCGCGGGCAATGTCTTGCCCTCTTCTGGACGCCAGGTGCCGTCATAACGCGGCTTCTCTCCGGCGGCGCGCAAACGTTCACGCATGGCCTCAACCTCTTCCGGCGACGAATAGCAATAATAAGCAGTACCTGCTGCCAGCATTTGTGCCACGACTTCACGATAGCGGTCCATCCGCTGCATCTGATAGAAAGGGCCTTCGTCATGGGATAACCCGAGCCAGCTCATACCCTGCAGGATTGCCTCCACTGCTTCCGGAGTCGATCGCTCCAGATCGGTATCTTCGATACGCAAGATGAAAGTACCACCAAAGTGGCGAGCATAAGCCCAGGAAAACAACGCGGTGCGGGCGCCGCCAAGGTGTAGATAGCCGGTCGGGCTGGGAGCAAAACGGGTGCGAACGATCATGACAATAAAAACGGCCTTGGTTGACCAAAGCCGTCATAACAATAAAGGTTCATTTTACCGCGTTGCATAACCGCTGCGTTAGTTGCACCCTGGATTCAGGCGAACCTGAGGGTTTTTGACACGCTGCCATCCAGCAAATGCGGTTCTGCAATGAATCTTTGCTTTCCTGTCAGTAAAAGAAAGTGCTTGCCGGTACAGCGGGCCAGCAATGTCATGTCGATCCGCTGCGCGACCGCGTGGCCCATTTGCGTAGTGCCGGAACGCGACAGCAGGAAAGGAATCCCCATCTGGGCGCCCTTGATCACCATTTCCGAAGTCAGGCGGCCGGTGGTATAAAAAACCTTGTCATGGCCGCTGACGCCGTCCAGCCACATCTTCCCGGCAATCGCGTCCACCGCATTATGGCGACCGACATCTTCGATGAAATACAGCAATTCGCCGGCGGCATCGAACAGTGCGCAGCCATGCACCGAACCTGCCTGTTTGTAGATTGAGGCCTGGGTGCGGATCAGATCGACGATTCTGTACAGCGTGGACTGCGGTAACTTCGCGTCGACCGGCAGCGTGATCGCATCGACTTCATCCATCAGTCCGCCAAACACCGAACCCTGGCCGCAACCGGTGGTAACGACACGTTTGGCAGTGCGCTGCTCGATGTCATCGACGCCGCAACAGGTTGTCACCGCCACGGCTTCGACATCCCAGTCCACTTGCACGGCCGCGATTTCTTCGATCGTCTTTACCAGGCGCTGATTGCGCAAATAACCCAATACCAATGCTTCGGGAGCTCCGCCCAAGGTCATCAGGGTCACCAGTTCGCGATTGTCCAGATAGACCGTTAACGGGCGCTCAGCCGGAATTTCAATGACCGAAACACGCCCCTGCTCATCCAGCACTTCGACCGGATAAGTCAGTACTGCGCGCGCATCGGAAAGTATCGGTCTGTTTGTCATGAAAAGCATCCTGTTCCGGTATCGATGCTGTCAAAAAAATTGAGAAGGGTCGCCGTAATCATTTTTTCGGCGTGGCCGCTGCGTCGGTCACGACGCCGAGCGCCGCAGGTGCAGCTGCTACATTTGATACCTCTGCAGCAACATAAGGTCCGGGGTCCTGACATGCTGGTGCCGCCCCCGAAGCTTGCACGGCTACGCCTTTATCCTGCCTATAACGGGCAACAACCCTGTCCTGTGACAAACATAATTCATACGCAGCCACTTTGGAGCCCCAAGCGGTTTTGGCCTTGGTTTCTGCAGCCTTGGCGGCAGCCTCGTCACTTAATGGCGGCAACTTGGCACCGGCCAGGCCCGTCGCCATTACCCCCATCGCCATGCAGATTAATTTTTTCATGCCTGCCCCCCGCCTTGGAAGTTAAACATTGGCCTGTTTGGCTGTTTCAGTTTGCTTTTCTGTCGAGCGATTCCGCGCCACTTTTCCAGACTGGATGTCGTCATACCATAAATCATGATGTTGCTTCGCCCACGCATCGTCCACATAGCCCGTGCGCATTCCCTGATAGGCACCCTCCATGCCCACGGTGCCGATGTAAATATGAGCAAGAATCATGCTGGCCATCAATACCCCGGCGACAATATGAACAATGTTGGCAATCTGCATATTACCGCGCGTGTAATCCAGACCAGGAACCAGCATATCAAGCACAAATCCCGAAGCGACCATGGTCAGACCAAGCAGCACAACAGTACTCCAGAACACAACCTTTTCACCCGCGTTGAATCTGCCTGCGCTGACGTGCTTGCCGCTCAGCAAACCACCAAATTTTGCTAACCAGTTCAGATCGCCTTTTCCCGGTAAATTGTCTTTTGCGAAAATAATAAAAACCACGACGATCGATCCGGCGAACACCGGACCGACAAAATTATGAATGTTTTTACAGGCGTATGCCAGCCAGCCAAAAAGCTGCAGTCCGAATACCGGCAACAGCACGTACTTGCCAAAAAATACGGTACCTCCAGTGAGCGCCAGCAGCACGAAACTAATTGCCGTGGTCCAGTGCGCCAAGCGTTCGACCAACGTAAAACGCTCAATCAAATTTCCGGTAGGGCCACCTTTCAGTTTAATCCGGCCCTTGATCAGATACACCGCAGCCAGCAACAGCAGCGTGGCTATCAGTATCCAGCCACCAATGTTGGAAAGCGGGCCATTTCGATATTGGCGCCATGCCTCGCCGGCCGTGGTGGCCCGGGCCTGACCAGGAAACTGCGCCTTCGGCTGTATCAGAACGCCAGCCTCCAGTGCTGGTAGGCTGGAATAGTTTTGCGTGCCTGAGTTTACGATGCGATAGGTCGGCGCCAGATTGCCGGGCTGGGTTTGACTGCGTTCGGCCTGGTTCTGCTTCAGGATGTCAATCGACTCGACATTGGGTGCCACCGGGCTGGCCTGACTGGCAGGCGGTGGCATGCCTTGGGCCGGCGCCACGCCGGTCCAGCCGGACAATAGGCAAAAAACAAATATCAAGCCACCCAGATTCGTTTTCATGTTTTTCTCCACCTTCCGACCTGCTTGCGCAATCAATTTATTCGAATATATTCGTTTTGATTTTGGGTGCGCGTACGGATTTGCTTTTCCCAGCTATCCTTGTCGCGGGGGGTCCAGCCACCGGCAACAAAGGGGTTCTGTGCTCCCTGCCAAGGCTTGCCGTCGGACTTGATTCCTGTTACCGACTGATCTCTTTCGCTGCAAGCAGTTAATGCCAAGGTAGCCAAGACAGCCAAAGCACTCACGGACAGTATGCGGATGATCATGATTTATTCTCCAGCGGCGGTTTTGCTTCAGGATTCGGGGCGCGACCGTAGGCCGTGCCCCAGCCCCACACTTCACTGC